>NZ_JPOI01000001.1:3024410-3389115 GCF_000733845.1 Geobacillus vulcani PSS1 | reverse complement strand
GGTCGACGTTGCGGGCGACAATCGACTGCAGCTGCGTCACCAATGCACAAGCGGCGACGACCATGTCATTCGCCAAATGCGGAAACGCCGCGTGGCCGCCTTTTCCCTCCAAGTCGATAAACAGCTCCGACGTATTGGCAAACAGCAGCCCTTCTTTCGTTGCGATCGTGCCGACCGGATATTCCGGGGCATATGCAGGGCGACGATCATATCCGGCTTCCATTCCTGCATGATGTCGCTTTCGACCATCGGCTTTGCCCGCCCGGCCCTTCCTCAGCGGCTGGAAAATAAACAGCAAGTCATCTTGCAGCGGATGATGAGCAAAATGGGTGAGCACGCCAAGGGCGATGCTCATATGGACATCGTGGCCGCACGCATGCATGCAGCCTTCATGCTTCGACCGATACGGCAAGCCCGTCTCTCGCGAATCGGCAGCCCATCCATATCGGCGCGGTAGCCGATCGTTTTTCGCGGTGATGTTCCGTTGACTTTGACAAAAATCCCGGTTTTCCACGTCCGGACTTGAAGCCGCTCTTGCGGCAACGATTGGATATAGCGAAGCAAATAGTGCTGCGTCTTAAACTCTTGAAACCCAAGCTCCGGGATTTGATGCAAGTCGCGGCGAATGGCGACAAATGGGCTGATCGCTTCCATCTTCTCTCCTCCATGGGCAAAAAAGCTGTCCTCGTAAAGGGACAGCCTTTCGTGTGATTATAATTGGCGAAGCTCCTGTTTGATCTCCGTTTTCGCCCGCGTTTGCTCGTCGATTTGCTTAATGACGCGCGCCGGCACGCCGGCGACCACCGTATACGGCGGCACGTCTTCGACGACGACCGCGCCCGCAGCGACGACCGCCCCTTTGCCGACGGTGACGCCTTCTAAAATGACGGCGTTCGCCCCGACAAGCACATCATCTTCAATGACAACCGGCTTGGCCGATGGCGGCTCGATCACGCCGGCCAGCACGGCACCGGCGCCGATATGGCAGTTTTTCCCGACCGTCGCCGGCCGCCGAGCACGGCGTTCATGTCGATCATCGTTCCTTCGCCGACGACGGCGCCGATGTTGATCACCGCTCCCATCATAATGACGGCGTTGTCGCCGATTTCGACATGATCACGGATGATCGCGCCCGGCTCGATGCGCGCCTTGATGCCTTTCAAATCCAAGAGCGGAATGGCCGAGTTGCGGCGGTCGTTCTCGACAACATAGTCCTCGATTTTGTCTTGATTCGCCTCGATGGCGGCTTGAATGTCTTGCCACTCGCCAAACACGATGCCGACGTTGCCGGTCATAAACGTTTTCGCGCTTGGGCCGAAATCGATGCCATCAAGATCCCTTTTATGTATACTTTCACAGGCGTTGATTTTTTGCTGTTTTGAATAAACGAAATGATTTCATTGGCGTCCATCATCTTCATGGGCGACATCCTCCTTTGCATCTGTATTCTTTTTTACTTTAGCAAAACAGAGATCATCGTGACAAGCATAAATTCATGGGACAAAATGTTGCAGCACCTTCTCGAAGGCTTGTACTTGCGGAAGCTGCCATGCCGCTTCCGAGCTGATCAGCCATGTATCTCTCGTCATTGGCTCACCATGCTTATTTTTTAACGGTATCATATGAACAAGATGTTGTTCCCGGTCATCTAAAGCGATTTCCGGTAAAATCGCATAACCAACGCCATGATAAGCAAGCTGTTTGCATGTTTCAATTTGGTCGACCATCACCGTGCGCGCGGGCAAGGCTTGAAATTGCTCATGCCACCATTGTTGAATATGCAGCGAATAGGTGGAATCGCTTTTAAATTGAATAAACGGGCGTTCGGTATGGCGCAACTGCTCCAAAGAGTGAATTTCCTGGTCTACTAAATAGAGCTGATCGGTAAATAGCCGCGTCGCGATCCCGCTCCAGTTGGGCTCTCCGCGAACAATCCCAAGCTGAAACCGATTTTCATACATGTGGCTTAGGACTTCACTTGTCCATCCTGTCGTCAACGAAACGTTGACATCCGGATTATAACTTGATGAATGTTTTTAAAACGGGGGGCAGCCAATGCTGGGCAACAATGGAAGTGACCGCTTATCGTTAACGTCCCGCTGATTTGTCCGACCCGTTGTTTGATCTCTTCTTTTACTCGATTCGTTTTCTGCACGATCTCTTTCGCCAGTTGGACAATTTTTTCCCCCTCTGGCGTTAACAGCAACCCTCGCGGAGACCGGATAAATATTTTCGCATTCCAGCTCGCTTCGATCGCCTGCAGCCGTTGAGACAACGCCGACTGCGTCACATACAGCCGAGCTGCCGCTTTTCTCATATTTAATTCTTCCGCCAAAACGGCGAGGACTTCATACTCTGAAGTATTCAAAACGACCATCCTTTTGATAAGCTTTTCTTATCATTTTCGTCCATTTTTTTAATATTTCCTTATTATTATAACATAAATAAAATAGTTGTAGAACGCTTGTCGAAAGGAGATCTCTACATGGACTGGATGCTGTTTTGTCCTCGTTGGGTTTGCTGCCTCATTCGTTGGTACATTAGCTGGCGGCGGCGGTTTCATTGGCATGCCCGTTCTGCTTATGCTCGGTGTTTCCCATCCATCAAAGCCATTTCCTCCGCCAAGTTTTCCAATACCATCAGCTCGTTTTCCAGCTTCTTCGTCTTGTTTCGCCGGCAAACCATTCACGGGAAACAACTGCTTCCGATCATCCCGATCAGCCTCGGCGGGGGAGCCGCAGGTGGGGCCATCGCCTCGCTGTTGTCTGAACGAACGATGACCATTATCGCGATCATGTTGCTGTTGTTTGCCCTAGGCTTGCAATTTTTCAAAAAAAAGCCCAAATCATCGGCAACGGCCTCTGCTCCCCAAAACCTTCTATCCGGTTTTGTATGGCATTAGCGTCTATGATGGCATGTTTGGCCCCGGCAAGCCACCATGCTCATGTATGCCTACTTGCGCGCCGGCATGGATTATTTATCGGCCATGGCGCTGACAAGATTCCAAACATTCATTAGCTGTTTTGGCGCACTGGCGTCTTATCTATACAGCGGCCATGTGAACTGGCACATCGCTCCGTTCTTGGCGATGGGATCATTGATCGGCGCCCAAGCATCGGTCCGGGTCGCACAAAAACTGAAACAACATCAGCTGCGCTTGATATTGCACACGATTACTTTTCTGCTCATTGTTCAGCTTCTTTTCGGCCTGGCTTCCGGCCGCCATTAGACCTCTGCAGCCGTTTATTCAGTTGTTTCAGTATTTCCCGGCGAGTGAAAATGCCTGCAAAATAACCATCGTCATTTTCCACACAGACAAACGGATGGTTGACAATCAGCCCGATGGCCTTCGTCAGGCTGTCGTTAAGCCGCAGGCGCGGAATGTTTCGGTTCATCACTTCTTCCACCTTCATCGTCTCGAGCCGTTCAAATTCGATGCGCTCCAATCCTAAAATCGCATCCATCATCATCGTCATGCTGATCAGCCCGTGAAGCTTATAAGATGTGTCCAATACCGGAATCGCCGAATAGCCGGTTTTCGTCAAGACGAGCAGCGCATGGTCCAAATAATTTCCCGGCTGCACATGCGCCACTTTATCCGCCGGAATCAGAAAGGACTTCACAGTCATTTGCATGAAATCATTGTGTTCCCATGTCATGCCGATGTCCCGCTTTCTTCTGCATCTTCTCCTCTCCACACTGTTATCATACCATAAAAAAGACTATCGCTTCCTGCGATAGCGATAGCGCACAATGACTTTTATCCTTCCTCTGTCAACAGGCGGTCGTATAAACGCAACAGCTGCCGGTGCCGGTGTTCATCGACCGCCTTGTCTCCGTTTTCGATATCCGCCAGCTCGGAGCGGATGAGTTCAAGTGCATATTGCTGGCTGAACAAAACGTCAAGCAATAACGCCGCCTCCTCGTCTGACAGCCTCGGCAGCAACCGCTTGGCCATCCTCATTTCCCCTTTGCCTCTTCCGCTTCCATATATATTCGCTGGCAAAGGAAAAAAGTCGTGGAAAAAACCGTCATTTCGAGACGATCAAAAAACGGTTTTCTTTCCTTAAAGCAGACAGATGCGTAATATTTTGTGCATGGCAGCCATCAAAAAAGGTGCCCCCTCTGTTGGGACACCTTCTGCTCAATAATATCGAAGCGCCAAATAACCGATGGCAAACACAGCGAGCAAGACGGCGAGCACATACGCAAGCAATATTGGGTTGCGCAAATAGGCATGCTCCTCAACCGCTTTCGGGATCGGTCCGTCAAGCTCTCCTTGCCATCGCTGCTGGCGGCCGAGGCGGACCGTATAAACGAATCCGATGACCGCAATCAATACAGAGAGGATCGATAATACGAAAATCAGCTGTGCCATATGTTTCACCTCATGCTTACTTTTCCGCAATGAGGCGATTTTATGCAGTCAATAATGGGCGTCATGCTCGAACAAGTAGCTGTACGACAAGTCGATAAACAAATAATGGCGCTCATCGATCGGATACGAATACGTCCGGATCGTTTCCCCTGTTTCAATATCCGTGTATAAATCGGACAAAATCCCTCTTCGACGCGAGCGCATCCGAATAATGTTTTCCAAAAAATACGGGCGCCAGCTCCAGTTTTTCATATAATATTGCGGCTGAAGCTCCCATCGGGCGCCGCGCTTGAACATATTGCCCGATTGCTGGAAGCCGTCCTCATCACAAACATAAATGCGGAAGCAAACATCGTCGAGCTCGCGGCCAACAGGGAAATGAGCTCGTTAAAATCGGCGGCTTTTTTGTATTTGCCAAGCAACGCGCTGATCCGCTGCTGAAACTGCTCAGCAATTTGATACAGCGTTTCAAGCTTTTTCTTCTCCTGCTGGATGAAGCGATGGCACTCTTGGCGGAGCAAGTCTTTCAGCAAATCGCGCGGCACGACCTCAGGAGCCGGCTTGGCCAAATAATACCCTTGATAATAGCGGCCGCCATGCCGCCAAGCATACTGAAGTTGAAACGACGTTTCGATGTCCTCATACAACAACGTCGCGCCAATTTTACGCGCCAACAACGAAATCGAGTGAACGATTTCTTGGTATGCTTGGTGGACAGATGTTTTCCGCAATTCGCGCAAATCGATTTTTAAAATGTCAGGCGACAAGACGCCAATCCGCTCAAGATGAATGCTATGTTCAGCGATGTTGTCGACCGCCACCTTAACGCCGTATGTACGAAGATACGTCAATAAATGGCTGAGCTGATCGACGTCTTGACTTGAATGCTGCAATTCGATGCTAATGGCGGTCGACAACATCGCTGAACATCATTCATCTTGAGCGGATTGGCGTCTTGTCGCCTGACATTTAAAAATCGATTTGCGCGAATTGCGGAAAACATCTGTCCACCAAGCATACCAAGAAATCGTTCACTCGATTTCGTTGTTGGCGCGTAAAATTGGCGCGACGTTGTTGTATGAGGACATCGAAACGTCGTTTCAACTTCAGTATGCTTGGCGGCATGGCGGCCGCTATTATCAAGGGTATTATTTGGCCAAGCCGGCTCCTGAGGTCGTGCCGCGCGATTTGCTGAAAGACTTGCTCCGCCAAGAGTGCCATCGCTTCATCCAGCAGGAGAAGAAAAAGCTTGAAACGCTGTATCAAATTGCTGAGCAGTTTCAGCAGCGGATCAGCGCGTTGCTTGGCAAATACAAAAAAGCCGCCGATTTTAACGAGCTCATTTCCCTGTTGGCCGGCGAGCTCGACGATGTTTGCTTCCGCATTTATGTTTGTGATGAGGGACGGCTTCCAGCAATCGGGCAATATGTTCAAGCGCGGCGCCCGATGGGAGCTTCAGCCGCAATATTATATGAAAAACTGGAGCTGGCGCCCGTATTTTTGGAAAACATTATTCGGATGCGCTCGCGTCGAAGAGGGATTTTGTCCGATTTATACACGGATATTGAAACAGGGGAAACGATCCGGACGTATTCGTATCCGATCGATGAGCGCCATTATTTGTTTATCGACTTGTCGTACAGCTACTTGTTCGAGCATGACGCCCATTATTGACTGCATAAAATCGCCTCATTGCGGAAAAGTAAGCATGAGGTGAAACATATGGCACAGCTGATTTCGTATTATCGATCCTCTCTTGTATTGATTGCGGTCATCGGATTCGTTTATACGGTCCGCCTCGGCCGCCAGCAGCGATGGCAAGGAGAGCTTGACGGACCGATCCCGAAAGCGGTTGAGGAGCATGCCTATTTGCGCAACCCAATATTGCTTGCGTATGTGCTCGCCGTCTTGCTCGCTGTGTTTGCCATCGGTTATTTGGCGCTTCGATATTATTGAGCAGAAGGTGTCCCAACAGAGGGGGCACCTTTTTTGATGGCTGCCATGCACAAAATATTACGCATCTGTCTGCTTTAAGGAAAGAAAACCGTTTTTTGATCGTCTCGAAATGACGGTTTTTTCCACGACTTTTTTCCTTTGCCAGCGAATATATATGGAAGCGGAAGAGGCAAAGGGGAATGAGGATGGCCAAGCGGTTGCTGCCGAGGCTGTCAGACGAGGAGGCGGCGTTATTGCTTGACGTTTTGTTCAGCCAGCAATATGCACTTGAACTCATCCGCTCCGAGCTGGCGGATATCGAAAACGGAGACAAGGCGGTCGATGAACACCGGCACCGGCAGCTGTTGCGTTTATACGACCGCCTGTTGACAGAGAAGGATAAAAGTCATTGTGCGCTATCGCTATCGCAGGAAGCGATAGTCTTTTTATGGTATGATAACAGTGTGGAGAGGAGAAGATGCAGAAGAAAGCGGGACATCGGCATGACATGGGAACACAATGATTTCATGCAAATGACTGTGAAGTCCTTTCTGATTCCGGCGGATAAAGTGGCGCATGTGCAGCCGGGAAATTATTTGGACCATGCGCTGCTCGTCTTGACGAAAACCGGCTATTCGGCGATTCCGGTATTGGACACATCTTATAAGCTTCACGGGCTGATCAGCATGACGATGATGATGGATGCGATTTTAGGATTGGAGCGCATCGAATTTGAACGGCTCGAGACGATGAAGGTGGAAGAAGTGATGAACCGAAACATTCCGCGCCTGCGGCTTAACGACAGCCTGACGAAGGCCATCGGGCTGATTGTCAACCATCCGTTTGTCTGTGTGGAAAATGACGATGGTTATTTTGCAGGCATTTTCACTCGCCGGGAAATACTGAAACAACTGAATAACGGCTGCAGAGGTCTAATGGCGGCCGGAAGCCAGGCCGAAAAGAAGCTGAACAATGAGCAGAAAAGTAATCGTGTGCAATATCAAGCGCAGCTGATGTTGTTTCAGTTTTTGTGCGACCCGGACCGATGCTTGGGCGCCGATCAATGATCCCATCGCCAAGAACGGAGCGATGTGCCAGTTCACATGGCCGCTGTATAGATAAGACGCCAGTGCGCCAAAACAGCTAATGAATGTTTGGAATCTTGTCAGCGCCATGGCCGATAAATAATCCATGCCGGCGCGCAAGTAGGCATACATGAGCATGGTGGCTTGGCCGGGGCCAAACATGCATCATAGACGCTAATGCCATACAAAACCGGATAGAAGGTTTTTGGGAGAGCAGGGGCCGTTGCCGATGATTTGGGCTTTTTTTTGAAAAATTGCAAGCCTAGGGCAAACAACAGCAACATGATCGCGATAATGGTCATCGTTCGTTCAGACAACAGCGAGGCGATGGCCCCACCTGCGGCTCCCCCGCCGAGGCTGATCGGGATGATCGGAAGCAGTTGTTTCCCGTGAATGGTTTGCCGGCGAAACAAGACGAAGAAGCTGGAAAACGAGCTGATGGTATTGGAAAACTTGGCGGAGGAAATGGCTTGATGGATGGGAACACCGAGCATAAGCAGAACGGGCATGCCAATGAAACCGCCGCCGCCAGCTAATGTACCAACGAATGAGGCAGCAAACCCAACGAGGACAAACAGCATCCAGTCCATGTAGAGATCTCCTTTCGACAAGCGTTCTACAACTATTTTATTTATGTTATAATAATAAGGAAATATTAAAAAAATGGACGAAAATGATAAGAAAAGCTTATCAAAAGGATGGTCGTTTTGAATACTTCAGAGTATGAAGTCCTCGCCGTTTTGGCGGAAGAATTAAATATGAGAAAAGCGGCAGCTCGGCTGTATGTGACGCAGTCGGCGTTGTCTCAACGGCTGCAGGCGATCGAAGCGAGCTGGAATGCGAAAATATTTATCCGGTCTCCGCGAGGGTTGCTGTTAACGCCAGAGGGGGAAAAAATTGTCCAACTGGCGAAAGAGATCGTGCAGAAAACGAATCGAGTAAAAGAAGAGATCAAACAACGGGTCGGACAAATCAGCGGGACGTTAACGATAGCGGTCACTTCCATTGTTGCCCAGCATTGGCTGCCCCCCGTTTTAAAAACATTCATCAAGTTATATCCGGATGTCAACGTTTCGTTGACGACAGGATGGACAAGTGAAGTCCTAAGCCACATGTATGAAAATCGGTTTCAGCTTGGGATTGTTCGCGGAGAGCCCAACTGGAGCGGGATCGCGACGCGGCTATTTACCGATCAGCTCTATTTAGTAGACCAGGAAATTCACTCTTTGGAGCAGTTGCGCCATACCGAACGCCCGTTTATTCAATTTAAAAGCGATTCCACCTATTCGCTGCATATTCAACAATGGTGGCATGAGCAATTTCAAGCCTTGCCCGCGCGCACGGTGATGGTCGACCAAATTGAAACATGCAAACAGCTTGCTTATCATGGCGTTGGTTATGCGATTTTACCGGAAATCGCTTTAGATGACCGGGAACAACATCTTGTTCATATGATACCGTTAAAAAATAAGCATGGTGAGCCAATGACGAGAGATACATGGCTGATCAGCTCGGAAGCGGCATGGCAGCTTCCGCAAGTACAAGCCTTCGAGAAGGTGCTGCAACATTTTGTCCCATGAATTTATGCTTGTCACGATGATCTCTGTTTTGCTAAAGTAAAAAAGAATACAGATGCAAAGGAGGATGTCGCCCATGAAGATGATGGACGCCAATGAAATCATTTCGTTTATTCAAAACAGCAAAAAATCAACGCCTGTGAAAGTATACATAAAAGGGGATCTTGATGGCATCGATTTCGGCCCAAGCGCGAAAACGTTTATGACCGGCAACGTCGGCATCGTGTTTGGCGAGTGGCAAGACATTCAAGCCGCCATCGAGGCGAATCAAGACAAAATCGAGGACTATGTTGTCGAGAACGACCGCCGCAACTCGGCCATTCCGCTCTTGGATTTGAAAGGCATCAAGGCGCGCATCGAGCCGGGCGCGATCATCCGTGATCATGTCGAAATCGGCGACAACGCCGTCATTATGATGGGAGCGGTGATCAACATCGGCGCCGTCGTCGGCGAAGGAACGATGATCGACATGAACGCCGTGCTCGGCGGCCGGGCGACGGTCGGGAAAAACTGCCATATCGGCGCCGGTGCCGTGCTGGCCGGCGTGATCGAGCCGCCATCGGCCAAGCCGGTTGTCATTGAAGATGATGTGCTTGTCGGGGCGAACGCCGTCATTTTAGAAGGCGTCACCGTCGGCAAAGGGGCGGTCGTCGCTGCGGGCGCGGTCGTCGTCGAAGACGTGCCGCCGTATACGGTGGTCGCCGGCGTGCCGGCGCGCGTCATTAAGCAAATCGACGAGCAAACGCGGGCGAAAACGGAGATCAAACAGGAGCTTCGCCAATTATAATCACACGAAAGGCTGTCCCTTTACGAGGACAGCTTTTTTGCCCATGGAGGAGAGAAGATGGAAGCGATCAGCCCATTTGTCGCCATTCGCCGCGACTTGCATCAAATCCCGGAGCTTGGGTTTCAAGAGTTTAAGACGCAGCACTATTTGCTTCGCTATATCCAATCGTTGCCGCAAGAGCGGCTTCAAGTCCGGACGTGGAAAACCGGGATTTTTGTCAAAGTCAACGGAACATCACCGCGCAAAACGATCGGCTACCGCGCCGATATGGATGGGCTGCCGATTCGCGAGGAGACGGGCTTGCCGTATCGGTCGAAGCATGAAGGCTGCATGCATGCGTGCGGCCACGATGTCCATATGAGCATCGCCCTTGGCGTGCTCACCCATTTTGCTCATCATCCGCTGCAAGATGACTTGCTGTTTATTTTCCAGCCGGCTGAGGAAGGGCCGGGCGGGGCAAAGCCGATGGTCGAAAGCGACATCATGCAGGAATGGAAGCCGGATATGATCGTCGCCCTGCATATTGCCCCGGAATATCCGGTCGGCACGATCGCAACGAAAGAAGGGCTGCTGTTTGCCAATACGTCGGAGCTGTTTATCGACTTGGAGGGAAAAGGCGGCCACGCGGCGTTTCCGCATTTGGCGAATGACATGGTCGTCGCCGCTTGTGCATTGGTGACGCAGCTGCAGTCGATTGTCGCCCGCAACGTCGACCCGCTTGACAGCGCGGTCATTACGATCGGAAAAATTATCGGCGGGACGGTGCAAAACGTCATCGCCGAGCGCGCTCGGCTCGAGGGGACGATTCGGACGCTGTCGGCTGCGGTGATGCAGAAGGTGAAGCGGCGGATTGAAGCGATGGTGCATGGCATTGAAGTCGCGTACGAATGTGAAGCCACCATTGATTACGGGGCTATGTACCATCAAGTGTACAACGATCCGGAGCTGACAGCGGAATTTATGAAGTTTGCTGAGGCGCACGGCGGCGTGAATGTCATCGGTTGCAAAGAGGCGATGACCGGTGAAGATTTCGGCTACATGTTGGCGGACATTCCGGGTTTTATGTTTTGGCTTGGCGTTGATTCGCCATACGGGCTGCACCATGCAAAACTGGCTCCGAACGAGGAAGCGATCGACCGCGCCATTGCTTTTTTGATCGACTATTTTTCCTGGAAGGGGAATTCGGAAGTATAGTTCCACCTCTGACAAGGCACATTATATGTGTGAGGAGGTGGAGTGGGATGGCGAAAATTGGTGTTGAGCCATCGCTGACTGATGTGCAAGAGGCGTTGAGAGAAAGAGGGCATGACGTTGTACCGCTCCGTGGGGAGCAAGACGCAAGAGGTTGCGACTGCTGCGTCATTACCGGCCTGGACGCCAATATCGCCGGCATTCACAACATCGTAACGTCCGGTCCGGTCATTGAAGCGAGTGGGCTCACCGCGGACGAGATTTGCCAAAAAGTCGAAGAAAAACTTCGCTAATGATCGAACGTTCGGGCTGTGCGCTGGCAGCCCGTTTTTGGCGAAATGGTGAAATCGCATAGCGTAAAGGAATGGCGGAAAGGGAACGAAGACTGTTTTCGTTCCTTTTTCTTTTTTGCTAAAATAAGGGGAAGGACCATGCTTGATCAACGATGGAGGAGTGGCAATGAAAAAGAAACAGTTTGCTGTCATCGGCCTCGGGCGTTTTGGCGGCAGCATCTGCCGGACGCTGAGCGAACAAGGGATGGAAGTATTGGCTATCGATATTGATGAAGACCGGGTAAACGAATTTGCCTCGATCGCTTCGCACGCCGTCGTCGGCGACACGACCGATGAAAACGTGTTGAAAAGCTTAGGCATCCGCAACTTCGATCATGTCATTGTCGCGATCGGCGACAACATCCAGGCGAGCATTTTGACGACGCTGATTTTAAAAGAGCTCGGCGTCCACCATATTACGGTCAAGGCGACGAACGATTACCATGAGAAAGTGCTGAAAAAAATCGGTGCTGATCAAATCGTGCATCCAGAGCGGGACATGGGCGAGCGGATCGCCCACAATTTGATTTCCAATAACGTCTTAGATTATCTGGAGCTGTCGGACAAATACAGCATTGTCGAAATCGTGGCAAGCGAGCGGTTGGACGGCCATTCGCTTTTGGAGCTTGACATCCGCGCCCGCTACGGCATCAACATCGTCGCCATTAAGCGCGGGGCAAGCGTCATCGTTTCGCCGCTCGCCTCGGAAATCATCCGCAAAGGCGACGTGTTGGTCGTCATCGGCGCTGACAGCGACATTGACCGATTCGAGGAAGAAGTCGTTGGTTGACAGTTGGCAGGAGGCTTGTGCATGATGATGACGGAAAAAGGGCATCCTTTTGCAAGGACGCCCTTTTTCTTTAGATTTCCATGATGATCGGCAAAATCATTGGCCGCCGTTTTGTCCGCTCGTACAAGAACGGAGCGAGCGTTTCCGTAATTTCGTTTTTGATTTCCGCCCATTGGTTCGTTTTTCGTTCCAGCACTTTTTCGAGATGTTTCGTGATCAACACCTGCGCTTCGCTGATCAAATCACCTGACTCGCGCATATAGACGAAGCCGCGAGAGATGATATCCGGGCCGGCGGCGATTTTGAACTCTTTCATGTTGATGCTGACGACGACAATCACGAGCCCTTCTTCGGATAAAATGCGGCGGTCGCGCAGGACGATGTTGCCGATGTCGCCGACGCCGCTGCCGTCGATGTAGACGGAGCCGGACGGGATCTTGCCGACGATGCGCGCTTCTTTGTCGCTGATGCCAAGCACTTCGCCGTTGTCCATGATAAAGCAGTTTTCCTCCGGCACGCCGCAGTCAATGGCGAGCTTGGCATGCATTTTTTGCATCCGGTATTCGCCGTGGATCGGCATGAAATATTTCGGCTTCATCAGCCGGATCATCAATTTTTGTTCTTCCTGCCCGCCGTGGCCGGACGTATGGATGTCGTTGAGCGGGCCATGAATCACCTCTGCGCCGGCTCGGTACAGCATGTTGATCGTCCGGTTGACGCTCACCGTGTTGCCCGGGATCGGCGATGAGGAAAAGACGACCGTGTCGCCCGGGATGATTTGAATTTGCCGGTGCGTGCCGTTGGCAATGCGCGACAAGGCGGCCATCGGCTCCCCTTGGCTGCCGGTGCATAAAATCGTCACCCGGTTGGCCGGCAGGCGGTTGATTTCGTTCGCGTCGACGAACGTGCCTTTCGGGCATTTGATATAGCCGAGGTCTTGTCCGATTTCAATCGCCGCTTCCATGCTGCGGCCGAAGACAGCGATTTTTCGGTTGTTGGCGACGGCTGCTTCTGTCACCTGTTGAAGACGGTGGATGTTTGATGCAAATGTGGCGAAAATGATGCGCCCTTCCACCTTGCGGAAAATGTCGTGAATACTTTCGCCGACGCGCCGCTCCGACATCGTAAAATGTGGAATCTCGCTGTTCGTGCTGTCCGACATGAGGCAAAGAACGCCTTCTTTCCCAATTTCGGCCATTTTTGTCAAATTGGCCGGCTCGCCGACCGGCGTAAAGTCGAATTTAAAATCCCCGGTATGGACGATTTGACCAACCGGCGTTTTGACGACAATGCCGTAGCTGTCCGGAATGCTGTGTGTCGTCCGGAAAAAGGTAACGGCCGTTTTTTGGAAGCGAATGACATCGTCTTCGCGAATTTCAATGAGCTTTGCTTGGCGCAACAAGCCATGTTCCTCAAGTTTGTTGCGAATCAGTCCAAGCGCCAATTTGCCGCCGTAAATCGGGATGTTCAGCTGCCGGAGCAAATACGGAATGCCACCGATATGGTCTTCGTGCCCGTGGGTGATGAACAGTCCTTTCACTTTGTCCGCGTGCTTCACTAAATAGGAGTAGTCTGGAATGACATAGTCGATCCCGAGCAACTCATCTTCCGGAAACTTAATGCCTGCGTCAATGACAATGATTTCGTCTTGGAATTGTACGCCGTATGTATTTTTTCCGATTTCACCCAGTCCGCCGAGGGCAAAAATGCCAACTTGCTGGTCAGCTAACAGCTTCATGATGAAATCTCCAATACTTGAAAGTTCGGGCTTTTCTTTTCGTATTCTAGATGCGCTCCCTCTAACGGCTGAATATACTCAATATTGATCGGACGATCTTCGAGTTTTCGGCGTACATCCCGCTCTGATTCTGCTTCGATGTAGAGTGTTTTCGTTTTTTCTCTCACAGGCACCTCGTCTGCGTTTTCTTGGTAAAACACTTTGAAAATCATCGTGAAATCTCTCCTTATCGTACAATAGTTGCTCTATCTATTATATAAGAATGTAACTTTCTTTTCATGTGTTTTGTTGCCAAAAGCAAAAACAGGCGTAAGATGTGCCGACGATATGCATCATCTTTGACGAATGTGGCCCGCTTTATTCGCTAAAGTGGGAAAGAAGCCCTTCGAATGGAAGGGCTGTTGTTGTAACGGTCAGGCGATCAATTTTTTCCGGAGCAGGTCTTTCCACTGTTGAAGCAGCTTTTTTTTCAGCTTTTTCAACATGTTTCATCACTCCTTACCTTTTATTGTACTCATTTTGCGGCGAAAGTAAATGTTCTATTATATATGATATGTAGGCCGAGGCTTGTTTTTCATGGGTAAAAATGGAACAGATCGTGCCTCTTGGTTGACATTCCGGGCGTTTTTCAGTACGGTAAACAATGAACAACTTTTCAACAAGGGGAAAGTGAACGTGGGCAGAAAAATCGTCTTTTTCGACATCGACGGCACGCTGCTTGATGAGCAAAAGCAACTGCCGCTGTCAACGATCGAAGCGGTTCGCCGCCTGAAGCAGTCGGGCGTTTATGTCGCCATCGCCACCGGACGCGCTCCGTTTATGTTTGAGCACGTGCGCAAACAGCTTGGCATTGATTCGTTCGTCAGCTTCAACGGTCAGTACGTCGTTTTTGAAGGGAATGTGCTATACAAACAGCCGCTTTCGCGTGAGAAAGTGAGAGCGCTGACCGAGGATGCCCATCGCCACGGACATCCTCTCGTATTTATGAACGCCGATGAAATGCGGGCCAGCGTCGATGACCATCCGCACATCCACGTCAGCATGGCGAGCCTAAAATTCGCCCACCCGCCTATCGACCCTCTTTATTATGAGAACAAGGACATTTACCAAGCGCTTCTGTTTTGCCGCGCTGAGGAAGAAGAACGGTATGTGCGCAACTATCCCGAATTTCGCTTCGTCCGTTGGCACGACGTCTCGACCGATGTGTTGCCGGCAGGGGGCTCGAAGGCGGAAGGCATCCGCATAATGATCGAAAAGCTCGGGATCGATGCGAAGGATGTGTACGCGTTCGGCGACGGATTGAATGACATTGAAATGCTCTCGTTCGTCGGAACCGGGGTGGCGATGGGCAACGCCCATGAGGAAGTGAAAAGGGTCGCCGACTTCGTTACGAAGCCGGTCGATAAGGAAGGCATTTGGTACGGATTGAAACAGCTGCAGCTCATCCGATGAAAAGCGGCCTTGGCCTTTTCGGCTGGGCCGCTCGCCCATTTACAGGGGGCTTTTTAGCGCCCGATCGGAATCGCCCCGTCCGGCACTTGAAACGGGTCATCGGGGTTGATGCGGTCATAGAACATAATGCCGTTTAAGTGATCGATTTCATGTTGGAAGACGATGGCCGGCAACCCTTTCAAGCGCAGTGTGACTTCTTCGCCGTCGATCGTCGTCCCGGTGACAGTGATGCGGGCATAGCGCGGCACATACCCCGGCACGTCGCGGTCGACTGACAGACATCCTTCCCCGGTCGTCAAGTAACATTGTTGCACCGAATGGCTGACGATTTTTGGGTTGAACAAGGCGTAGCTGTACAGCGTTCCATTTTCATCGGTGACATGGACGGCGATCATCCGCTTCGAGACGTTGATTTGCGGGGCGGCAAGACCGATGCCGGGCCGAAGGCCGTATTTGGCGGCCAGCTCTGGATCTTGGCTCATCTTGACGTAGTCAAGAAGGCTTTGCAAAATGCGTTTATCCTCTTCCGAAGGGGGAAGGGGAACGGGTTCGGCGATTTTCCGCAATGTCGGATGCCCCTCTTTGATGATGTCTTTCATCGTGATCATTCGCTTCGCTCACTCCCTACGTTTGGCATCGCTGTCTATCGTTTAGTCTAACAAAATGAGCATCGATCGTAAATAAAAACGCAGCTGCACAAATATATTATTCGGGTATAAGGAAAGTAACTCAGATCAACGAAAGAAAACGCTTCCACTTTCTTGTCAAGTCACTGTTTGTTTTATATTTTGTGAAAATATAATACAGGATTCATACAGATGGTGAGGGATGTAATATAACAGTTTGCCGACGAAATATTATGAATTCCAATTTTGTACAAAAGATAAGGCGAAAAACATGAGAAATCAAAGTCGTTGACGGTTGACCCAAGAACGTGTAAACTAAAATTTGCAAATGCGTATTGTACTAATTTGGTTTTGAAAAATAGTGAAACAGATGTTGGCGCCTTTGTTGCTTGCGTTGGCGCCGAATGGCGGCCGTTTTTTATTTCTCTTTCACTTTGGGTACATTAATAGTATATGGGCGAATGTATCCTGATTTCTAAAATTTTCAATGAAAGGCAGAGGTGAATAACATGGGTGTGAAAACCTCCCAGTTTCGATTTGCGGAGCAGCTCGAGAAAGTAGCCGAGCAGTTCCCGACGTTTCAAATTTTGAATGAAGAAGGCGAAATCGTCAACAAAGCGGCGATGCCGGAGTTAAGCGATGAGCAGCTGAAAGAGCTGATGCGCCGCATGGTGTATACGCGCGTCCTCGACCAACGTTCCATTTCGTTGAACCGCCAGGGCCGACTCGGGTTTTACGCGCCGACCGCTGGGCAGGAAGCGAGCCAAATCGCCAGCCAGTTTGCGCTTGAGAAAGAAGACTTCATTTTGCCGGGATATCGCGATGTGCCACAAATCATTTGGCACGGGCTTCCGCTTTATCAAGCGTTTTTGTTCTCGCGCGGCCACTTTCATGGCAACCAAATTCCTGAAGGCGTCAACGTCTTGCCGCCGCAAATTATTATCGGGGCTCAATACATTCAAGCAGCCGGCGTGGCGCTCGGCTTGAAAATGCGGGGCAAAAAAGCGGTAGCCATTACATACACGGGCGACGGCGGGACATCGCAAGGCGACTTTTACGAGGGCATCAACTTCGCGGGGGCGTTTAAAGCGCCGGCCATCTTTGTCGTGCAAAACAACCGCTTTGCCATTTCGACGCCGGTTGAAAAGCAGACGGTCGCCAAAACATTGGCGCAAAAAGCGGTCGCTGCCGGCATTCCGGGCATTCAAGTCGACGGCATGGATCCGCTTGCGGTCTACGCCGCGGTGAAAGCAGCCCGCGAACGCGCGATTAACGGCGAAGGGCCGACGCTCATTGAAACTCTTTGCTTCCGCTACGGTCCGCACACGATGTCCGGCGACGATCCGACGCGCTATCGTTCGAAGGAACTCGAAAACGAATGGGCGAAAAAAGACCCGCTTGTCCGTTTCCGGAAGTTTTTAGAAGCGAAAGGCCTATGGAGCGAAGAGGAAGAAAACCGCGTCATCGAGCAGGCGAAAGAGGACATCAAGGAAGCAATCAAAAAAGCGGACGAAACGCCGAAACAAAAAGTGACCGACTTAATCAGCATTATGTTCGAAGAGCTGCCGGCGAACTTAAAAGAGCAGTATGAAATTTATAAAGAGAAGGAGTCGAAGTAAGCCATGGCGCAAATGACAATGGTTCAAGCGATCACCGATGCGCTGCGCATCGAGATGAAAAACGATCCGAACGTGCTGGTGTTTGGCGAAGACGTTGGGGTCAACGGCGGCGTATTCCGGGTGACCGAAGGGCTGCAAGCTGAGTTTGGCGAAGAGCGCGTGTTTGATACGCCGCTTGCTGAATCAGGGATCGGCGGTTTGGCGATCGGCTTGGCTTTGCAAGGGTTCCGCCCGGTGCCGGAAATTCAGTTTTTCGGGTTCGTCTATGAGGCGATGGATGCGATTTGTGGACAAATGGCCCGCATCCGCTACCGCACTGGCGGCCGCTATCATGTGCCGATTACGATTCGTTCGCCATTTGGCGGCGGCGTTCATACGCCGGAATTGCACTCAGACAGCTTAGAGGGGCTCGTCGCCCAACAGCCAGGATTGAAGGTTGTCATTCCGTCGACGCCGTATGATGCGAAAGGACTGCTCATCTCGGCGATTCGCGACAACGATCCGGTGATTTTCCTTGAGCATTTGAAGCTGTACCGCTCGTTCCGCCAAGAGGTGCCGGAAGGAGAGTACACGATTCCAATCGGCAAAGCGGACATTAAGCGTGAAGGAAAAGACATTACGATCATCGCGTACGGGGCCATGGTGCATGAATCGTTAAAAGCGGCGGCAGAATTAGAGAAGGAAGGCATTTCTGCCGAAGTCGTCGACTTGCGCACCGTGCAGCCGCTCGATATTGAGACGATCATTGGTTCGGTTGAAAAAACGGGTCGTGCCATCGTCGTTCAAGAAGCACAACGGCAAGCCGGCATCGCTGCCAACGTCGTTGCTGAAATCAATGAGCGCGCGATTTTAAGCCTTGAGGCGCCGGTATTGCGCGTCACCGCGCCGGATACCGTCTATCCGTTCGCACAGGCCGAATCGGTATGGCTGCCGAACTTTAAAGACGTGATCGAGACGGCGAAAAAAGTGATCAACTTCTAATATGGACAAGTTCGGGGGAGCAAAGCGCCTTCCCCCGCTCATTTTCGGCAAACGATAGGAGGTCGACCTACAGTGGCATTTGAATTTAAGCTGCCGGATATTGGCGAAGGCATTCATGAAGGCGAGATCGTCAAATGGTTCGTCAAGCCGGGCGATGAAGTGAACGAAGACGACGTGTTGTGCGAAGTGCAAAACGACAAGGCGGTCGTCGAGATCCCATCTCCTGTCAAAGGGAAAGTGCTTGAGATTCTCGTCCCGGAAGGAACGGTGGCGACGGTCGGGCAAACGCTCATTACGCTCGATGCGCCGGGCTATGAAAACATGACGTTTAAAGGACAAGAACACGAGGAAGTGAAAAAAGAGGAAAAAGCGGAAACGGTGTCGAAAAAGGAAACGGTTGAGACCGCTGCTCCGAGCGCACCGGCGGCCGAAGCGGAAGCCGACCCGAACCGCCGCGTCATCGCGATGCCGTCTGTGCGCAAATATGCGCGTGAAAAAGGCGTCGATATCCGTCTCGTTCAAGGGACAGGGAAAAACGGCCGCATTTTGAAAGAAGATATTGATGCCTTCCTCGCCGGCGGCGCAAAAGCTGCAGCTCCTTCGGCAGCGCAAGCGCCGGAAGAGAAAGCAGCGCCGCAAGCGCCAACGGCGAAACCGGTTGTGCCGGAAGGCGAATTCCCGGAAACGCGCGAGAAAATGAGCGGCATCCGTCGGGCGATTGCCAAGGCCATGGTGCATTCGAAACATACGGCCCCGCACGTGACGCTCATGGACGAAGCCGATGTGACAAAGCTGGTTGCTCACCGGAAAAAATTCAAGGCCATTGCCGCAGAAAAAGGGATCAAGCTGACGTTCTTGCCGTATGTCGTCAAAGCGCTTGTTTCCGCGCTGCGTGAATATCCGGTGCTGAACACATCGATCGACGATGCGACCGAAGAAATTATTCACAAGCATTACTACAATATCGGCATCGCCGCTGATACGGATCGTGGGTTGCTCGTGCCGGTCATTAAACATGCCGACCGGAAGCCGATTTTCGCGTTGGCGAAGGAAATCAACGAACTCGCTGAAAAAGCGCGGGAAGGCAAACTGACGCCAAGCGAAATGAAAGGGGCGTCGTGCACGATCACGAACATCGGCTCAGCCGGTGGGCAATGGTTTACGCCGGTTATCAACCATCCGGAAGTGGCGATTCTTGGCATCGGCCGCATTGCCGAAAAACCGATCGTCCGCGACGGGGAAATTGTCGCCGCACCGGTGCTGGCGCTCTCGTTGAGCTTCGACCACCGGATGATCGACGGAGCGACGGCGCAAAAAGCGCTCAACCATATCAAACAGCTGTTAAGCGATCCAGAATTATTATTAATGGAGGCGTAAAACGATGGTAGTTGGCGATTTTGCAATTGAAACCGAAACGCTCGTCGTCGGCGCCGGCCCTGGCGGTTATGTCGCCGCCATCCGCGCCGCACAGCTCGGCCAAAAAGTGACGATTGTGGAAAAAGGAAATTTGGGCGGCGTCTGCTTAAACGTCGGCTGCATCCCGTCCAAGGCGCTCATCTCGGCAAGCCATCGCTACGAGCAAGCGAAGCATTCCGAAGAGATGGGCATCAAGGCGGAAAACGTCACGGTTGATTTCTCGAAAGTGCAAGAATGGAAAGCGAGCATTGTGAAAAAGTTGACGAGCGGCGTTGAAGGGCTGCTCAAAGGCAATAAAGTCGACATCGTCAAAGGGGAAGCGTATTTCGTCGACACCAACACGGTGCGCGTCGTCAACGGCGACAGCGCGCAGACGTATACGTTTAAACACGCGATTCTGGCCACAGGTTCACGCCCGATCGAGCTGCCGAACTTCAAGTTTTCCAACCGCATCCTCGATTCGACGGGCGCGCTCAGCCTTGGGGAAATTCCGAAATCGCTTGTTGTCATCGGCGGCGGCTACATCGGCATTGAGCTTGGCACGGCCTACGCCAACTTTGGGGCGAAAGTGACGATTCTTGAAGGAGCCAGCGAGATTTTATCTGGTTTTGAAAAGCAAATGGTGTCGGTCATTAAACGCCGCTTGAAAAACAAAGGGGTCGAAGTTGTGACAAATGCGCTCGCAAAAGGAGCCGAAGAGCGCGCAGACGGCGTGACGGTCACGTATGAGGCGAACGGTGAAACGAAAACGATTGATGCCGACTATGTGTTGGTGACGGTCGGCCGCCGACCGAATACAGATGAGCTTGGTCTTGAACAAATCGGCATCAAAATGACGAACCGCGGCTTGATTGAAGTGGACGAGCAATGTCGGACGAGCGTGCCGAACATTTTCGCCATCGGCGACATCGTCCCCGGTCCGGCGCTTGCCCATAAAGCGTCGTATGAAGGAAAAGTGGCGGCGGAAGCGATCGCCGGCCATCCATCGGTCGTGGATTACGTCGCGATTCCGGCGGTTGTGTTCTCTGATCCAGAATGCGCCTCGGTCGGCTACTTTGAACAGCAGGCGAAAGAGGAAGGCATCGACGTGATCACGGCGAAATTCCCGTTTGCCGCCAACGGACGCGCTTTGTCGCTCAACGATACGGACGGCTTCCTGAAGCTTGTCGTCCGCAAAGAAGACGGCGTCGTGATCGGAGCGCAAATCATCGGCCCGAACGCTTCGGATATGATCGCCGAACTTGGGCTGGCCATCGAAGCCGGCATGACGGCGGAAGATATCGCACTGACGATCCATGCTCATCCGACGCTTGGCGAAATTGCCATGGAAGCAGCGGAAGTGGCGCTTGGCACACCGATTCATATCATTGCGAAATAAACTCAAAGGTGTCCCGAATCGATCGGGACACCTTTTTTTGGAAAATCAATGGACAAGAAGCGCCATTCGGAAAGGGAAGAGGAGCGGTTGACAGGCTCGACATCGCCGACTTCTGCCCGTCCGCCGCCGCGCTTGTTCCATCGCCTTTTGTTGAAAGGAAACAGCCGTCTCATTTCTTGTCCAATTTTCCATACTATTTTCCGCCTTTGTTTCATATCGTTATGGTAAAGAAAAGCGGGAGATGGAATGGACATGAAAGCGTACGTAGCGTTTTTGTTGCAGATGATGATTTGGAGCAGTTTCTCGTTAATTGAGTGGCTGTCAGGAAGAGACCGGCCGTTTTTCCGCGGGCTGATGTTGTGTGTCTTTATGTACATCGCCTTTTTGCTGGCGCGCCAGCTCGGCTTGGCGACGCGCAAGGCGGCGCTGACAACGATGGGGACGGCGGCGGTGTACTTTGCCGGCCAGCATGTTATTTGGCAGGTCGTCCAGTGAACGACTCCCACTTAGCTTTGCTTGAAGTGGGAGCTTCTCAGCCACGGCTGGAACCGTGGGAAATGTCAAGCGCCGCCAAACGCCATCGTCCGCCCGCTGAACAAGTGCAATTCCCCGCCGAGCGTTTTCGCCAGCCATTTGCTGAATTCATTGGCCTTCCCTTTATCCCCATGCGTCGCTGCCGGCGGTAGCATGACATCAATAAATGTCTCTTCCCCAGCCGTCCGCACGGAAATCGCCATCCCTTTGTACAAACGGCCGTCACCTTGCAAATAAAGAACGGATTCGTGTTCGCGGATCGTATACGGGAAGGCGGCTTGTTCATACGGCCAGCCGAGCTGTTCCCCCGTTTTTTTGAGCGCTGTCCGGTAGCGGTCGAGCAGCTGTTTGACGTCTTCGATCGCCATGGCTTTCCCCGCCGGCAGCTTTAGATAAGCGTTCATCGTTCCTTTTCCCCTCCCATCGGTCACCTTGCGTCTTTGCCTTCATTGTATCATAGATTGGCGGACAATGGATGGAAAAAAGAGCGATTGCAAAAAAGTCTTTATTAGACCAAATGTGACATACAAATTGGGATTGACAATCGAAATGTGATATATTATTATAAAAACAACAATGAAATTTATCATCATAAAGGGGTTTTGGGGATGGGCACGATCGTATGTCAAACGTGTGAGGCGACGATTGCATATTTTGAAGATGAAAAAGTGACAACGCTTTATGGAAAATGCGATTGCTGCGAGCATGACAATGAGGGCGGGGAAAAAGAATAAAACGGTCAAACCGATGGGGGAAAGGAACGGATAGAGGCGCGCATGCGGCTTGTCGGCATGCGCGCCGTTTATTTTGGCAAAAAAGCACAAGCCAGGCGAACCGGCTTGTGCGGTCAGCGGATCGGTTTGTATTCTTTAATGACGCGCAACGTCTGCAATGTGTCGTCTTCCGGCCCTTGAACAGGGAGGCCGGCAGCCAAGTTCGTCTCAATATACTTCAAGTTTTCTTCCGTAATGATTTCGCCTGGAATAAAAATCGGAATGCCGGGCGGATACACCATGACAAATTCGGCGATGATCCGGCCGGCCGATTTGTGAAACGGCACGACTTCCGTTTCAGCATAAAACGCATCGCGCGGCGTCAAGGCGAGCGCCGGGATGTCCGGAAGGAGCACTTTCGGTTTGACTCCTTTTTCCGCCTGATGGCTGAACTGCTCCGATAAGCGGCGGAGCGCTTCGACAAGGAGGCTTGCCTCTCGTTCGGTGTCGCCTGGGGTGAAGATGCACAAAATGTTGTATAAATCGGAAAGCTCGACTTCGATGTTGTGCGTCTCACGCAGCCAACGTTCGACGTCATGGCCGGTCAGCCCAAGCTCTTTCACGGAAATAATGAGCTTGGTCGGATCATAATCATATGTCGCTTCTGTGCCCAAAATTTCTTCGCCGACGCAATACAAATACGGAATCTCATTGATTTGCTGACGCGTCCAGTTGGCGAGGCGAATGGCTTTGTCGATGAGCTCGCGCCCTTTCGTCGCCAACTGTTTGCGGGCGACATCAAGCGAAGCAAGCAGCAAGTACGACGTCGAGGTCGTTGTCAGCATACTTAAAATCGCTTGCACGTGTTTCGCGGAGACGAGCCCTTCCCGCACGTTCAAAATCGAGCTTTGCGTCAGCGAACCGCCGAGCTTATGGACGCTTGTCGCCGCCATATCGGCGCCCGCCTGCATCGCAGAGAGCGGCAAATCTTCATGGAAATGAATATGCACGCCGTGCGCTTCGTCGACAAGCACCGGGACATTGTACGAATGGGCGATATCGACGATTTTTTTCAAATCGCCGGCAATGCCAAAGTACGTCGGGTTGATGACAAGCACCCCTTTCGCGTCGGGATGCTGGCGGAGCGCTTTTTCCACCGCTTGCGGCGTAATGCCGTGAGAAATGCCAAGCTCTTTGTCGATTTCCGGATGAATGAAAATCGGCGTCGCCCCGGAAAAGACAATGGCTGACATGACTGATTTATGGACGTTGCGCGGCACGATGATTTTATCGCCCGGCCCGGCGACCGACATGACCATCGTCATGATGGCGCCGCTTGTTCCTTGCACCGAGAAAAACGTATAATCGGCGCCGAATGCCTCGGCGGCAAGTTCCTGAGCCCGCTTGATCATCCCTTTTGGATGGTGCAAGTCATCGAGCGGGCTGATGTTGATCAAATCAATCGCCAAGGCGTTGTCCCCGATGAAAGCGCGAAACTCCGGATCCATGCCGGCTCCCTTTTTATGGCCAGGAATGTGAAATTGAACCGGATTTTTTTTCATATGCTCCAACAAACCAGTAAACAATGGTGTTTCGAGTTGCGACAATGGTTTTTCACACCTCTTTTAACTCGGAGAATAAAACAAAATGCATTATAGCATGGATTTTTTCGTTTGCAAAGAAGAAATGAATGGACGCGCTGAAAAAGGAAAACAGGGGTTCAAAAGAGAAATAAAAGAAAGACAAAACAAAAAGGGGGCGTGATCTAATGAAATGGAAAACGAGGGTGACAGAGCTACTCGGCATTACATATCCGATTATTCAAGGGGGGCTCGCCTACTTGGCGTACGCTGACCTGGCGGCAGCGGTGTCAAACGCCGGAGGGCTCGGCCAAATTACGGCGATGTCGCTCGATGGACCGGAGCAGCTGCGCGAGGAAATCCGCAAGGTGAAGGAAAAAACCGATCGACCGTTCGGCGTCAATTTCGCCATCGGCCAGCACGGCCGCCCGTTCTCCCATATGCTTGAGGCGGCGCTTGACGAAGGCGTGCCGGTCGTTTCGGTCACCGGCGGCAATCCGGCGCCGTTTTTTGAGCAACTGAAAGGGGTAAACGTGAAAAAACTGGTGCTTGTCGCTGCTGTCCGCCAGGCCGTGAAAGCGGAAGAACTCGGTGCTGACGCCGTGATGGTCGTCGGGCAGGAAGGGGGCGGGCATCTCGGCAAATACGATATTGGCACGTTTGTCCTCATTCCGAAAGTCGTTGACTCCGTATCGATCCCGGTCATCGCCTCGGGTGGCATCGCCGACGGGCGCGGATTGATGGCAGCGCTGGCGCTTGGGGCGGAAGGCATTGAGATGGGAACACGGTTTATCGCCACGAAAGAATGCGTTCATGCCCATCCCGCGTATAAAGAAATGATTCTTAAGGCGACCGAAAACGATACGATGATCATCAAACGGTCGCTCGGGGCGCCGGGGCGGGTGTTGGCCAACGCTTGGGCGGAAAAAATATTGGAAATCGAGCGCCAAGGCGGCACGTATGAGGATTTAAAAGAATATATTAGCGGAGAAGCGAACCGGCGCTTCATTTACGAAGGGAAGGTGGACGAGGGATTCGCTTGGGCCGGGCAGGCGATCGGACTCATTCACGACGTTCCATCCGTCGCTGAGTTGTTTGCCCGCATGATTGAAGAGGCGGAACAAATTCGGCGCCGTTGGGCAAACTAACGGTGGAGGTGGAACAATGGGTTATTCCTATCCATTTTCCTACGACTGGTCAATACAAGAAATCATTGATGTCATCAAATTTTTCACAGCGATCGAAACGGTCTATGAGCGGGGGATGAGGCGCGAGGAGCTGATGGCTGTCTACCGTCGTTTCAAAGAGATCGTCCCATCGAAAAGCGAGGAAAACCGACTGTATGCCGAATTTGAAAAAGAAAGCGGCTACTCGTCCTATGCGGTCATGAAGCAGGCGAAAGAGGCAAAAAACGGTGATTGGATTCGAATCGAGCCACAAGGGAAGCGCGGTAGGTAAACGCACAAATTAGTTGCATACACCCCTTTTTCCACATAATATAATATAAAACAACATGAAGCAGTACATTCGTGACGGGCGCCGGAAGTTTAGCGGATGATAGGGAAAGGGGTGCGGACGAATATGAAAAAAACCGCCAATTCGCTGAAGCGGCCGGATGGAGACAAACGCATGGCGGTGTTGCGGCTCGAACTCGATTACGAATTAGCGACGCTGTACGAGGCCATGATGGAAAACGACGAAGAAAAGAAAAAAGAGTGCAAGCGGCGGCTTGAAAAGCTCCGCCAAGAACTGATGCGCCTTCAAGTATGATCCTGATTTAAGGCGAACCATCTTTCCGGTTCGTTTTTTTCTTGAGCCGCATCCGCCTCCCCTTTCTCCGGTTGCGATCTATACATAACCGAAGGCAGGAGGAATCAATATGACAGAAAAATGGGAAGAAATCGACCGATACGCCCGGCAATGGATCGACGAAGCAGGAAAGCAAATCCGCGCCTCATTTACGGAGCAGCTGACAGTGGAAGCGAAAGAGACCCCAAACGACTTAGTGACGAACGTTGACCGCGCCATTGAGCAGTTTTTCGCCGAGCACATCCGCCGCCAGTTCCCTAGCCACCGCCTGTTGGGGGAAGAAGGGTTCGGCGATCGGGTCGATGTCTTGGACGGCGTTGTCTGGGTAATTGACCCGATTGACGGCACAATGAATTTCGTTCATCAGCAGCGCCATTTTGCTGTATCGATCGGCATTTTTGAAGATGGTGTCGGGCAGCTCGGCTACGTGTATGACGTCGTGTTTGACGAACTGTATGCGGCGCAAAAAGGGCGAGGGCTGTTTTTGAACGGCGAGCCGCTCGGCCGCCTGCGGCCCGCGCCAGTGGCGGAGTCGATCATCGCCATCAACGGGACATGGCTCATGGAAAACAAGCGTCTCGATCATCGCCCGCTCATGAGGCTGGCGAAAGAGGCGCGCGGCACGCGCTCGTATGGTTCAGCGGCGCTTGAGCTCGCGTATGTGGCCGCCGGCCGTTTGGACGCCTACATTTCGCCGCGCCTGTCGCCATGGGATTTCGCCGGCGGGATGATTTTGATTGAGGAAGCGGGCGGAATGGTGACGACCCTTGACGGGAAGCCGCTGGATCTGCTTGGCTGCAATTCGGTGCTTGCTGCGAAACCCGGAGTGCACGAAGAAATTTTGCGACGCTATCTTCACTGTTGATGAGGCGTGAAATCGCGAAAAGCGGGACAAGCATCCAGCTTGTCCCGCTTTTCAGCGCGTCCGTTTTTTATGAGCGAACCCGGCGCCCATGGCGGCGATGAAGATGAGCGTGGAAGCAGCGATGCCGAGCAAACTTTGCTCGGCGATGAAGACGCCGATCCCCATGATGGCGGCGACGGCAAGAATGGCGAGCAACAGCGGCACAGGTTCGATTCGTTTCATTTCGTTGACTCCTTTCATGCAGAGTGGCGTCTTGTTCTAGTGTACCGGAAAACATGCCGATTTTCTATCGGTTGTGATATAATAGACAAGCAGTTTGCCGAACAGGAGTGACCGACATTGACGCACAGACGAAACGATCTTCGCAACATCGCCATCATCGCCCACGTCGACCATGGGAAAACGACGCTCGTTGACCAACTGCTTCGGCAGTCGGGGACGTTTCGTGAAAACGAACAAGTCGAGGAGCGGGCGCTTGACCGCAATGATTTGGAGCGGGAGCGCGGCATTACGATTTTGGCAAAAAACACCGCTGTCCTGTATAAAGGAACGCGCATCAACATTTTGGATACGCCGGGACACGCTGATTTCGGGGGGGAAGTCGAGCGAATCATGCGCCTTGTCGACGGCGTCTTGCTTGTCGTCGATGCGTATGAAGGCTGCATGCCGCAAACGCGGTTCGTGCTGAAAAAGGCGCTTGAGCAGCAGCTTGTGCCGATTGTCGTCGTCAACAAAATCGACCGCGAATTCGCTCGCCCGGCCGAAGTTGTCGATGAGGTGATCGACCTGTTTATCGAACTGGGCGCTTCCGAGGAGCAGTTGGAGTTTCCGGTTGTATACACATCGGCGTTGCGTGGGACGGCAAGCCTTGACCCAGACCGTCAGGACGGCGATATGACCATCTTGTTTGAAACGATCATCCGCTATATTCCTGCGCCGACGGACAACCGCAATGAACCGTTGCAGTTTCAAGTGGCGCTGCTCGACTATAATGAATACGTGGGGCGCATTGGCGTCGGCCGCATTTTCCGCGGTACGATGAAAACCGGCCAGCAAGTGGCACTGATCAAGCGCGACGGTGCAGTCAAGATGTTTCGTGTCACGAAGCTGTTTGGTTTTATTGGGTTGAAGCGGATTGAGATTGAGGAAGCATACGCTGGCGACATCGTCGCGGTCGCCGGGATGGAGGACATCAATGTTGGTGAAACGGTTTGCCCGCCCGACCACCAAGAGCCGTTGCCGCCGCTTCACATCGATGAGCCGACGTTGAAAATGACGTTTCTCGTCAATAACAGCCCGTTTGCGGGGCGCGAAGGCAAATACGTGACGGCGAGAAAGTTGGAGGAGCGGCTTCGCACCCAGCTAGAGACGGATGTCAGCCTGCGCGTGGAGCCGACCGAGTCGCCGGATGCGTGGGTTGTCTCGGGCCGCGGAGAGCTTCATTTGGCGATTTTGATTGAAAGCATGCGCCGCGAAGGATACGAACTGCAAGTGTCGAAGCCGGAAGTCATTCTAAAAGAGATTGACGGTGTCACGTGCGAGCCGATCGAGCGGGTCGTTATTGACATTCCGGAGGAATATACGGGAGCGATCATGGAGTCGCTTGGCAGCCGCAAGGGCGAGCTCGTCGATATGGTGCACGGCGACAACGGGCAGGTTCGTCTCGTCTTCCTTGTGCCGTCGCGCGGCTTGATCGGTTATCGGAGCGAATTTATGTCGTTGACGCGCGGATATGGAATTTTAAGCCATTCGTTTGATCATTATGCCCCCGTGCAGCCTGGCGCCATCGGCGGCCGCCGCCAAGGGGTGCTCGTCTCGATGGAAACTGGAAAGGCGACGGCTTACAGCATCATGCAGCTTGAGGACCGCGGCACGATTTTTGTTGAGCCGGGCACTGAAGTGTACGAAGGGATGATCGTCGGCGAGCATAACCGCGAAAATGACCTGGTCGTCAACATTTGCCGCGAAAAACATGTGACCAATATGCGTTCGTCGACGAAAGAGCAGACGGTGACGATGAAAAAGCCGCGTCTGTTGACGCTTGAAGAAGCGCTCGAGTATTTGAATGACGACGAATATTGTGAAGTGACACCAACCTCGATCCGGTTGCGCAAAAAAATCTTGAATAAAAGCGAGCGTGAAAAGGCGGAGAAGAAAAAGAAAGCGGTCGAGCAAGCGAAATAGCCGGAAGCGCCATGCGCGCGTCTGGGGGTTGCGAACAATCGAACACGCCTTGGAGAAGGGCGCTATTCGGATGAAGGGGAGGGGAATGGTGTGAATGTGCTCGAACGGCTCACGTTTTTCGCCTCGCTTTATAAGGTGCACGATGATCCTGAGCGCGGTATGTGGCTATTGTATGTGACGGTGCTGTTGCTTGCCGCGCTTGTGTATCGGCTCGGTTTTGCCCGCCGCCTGCCATTGTTGAAAAACGTCATCATTTACGTATTGCTGGCGCTCGGTTGCACGATTTTGACCTTTTTTGCCGTCTTTTTGCCGGTGGCAGAAGGATTGGCCGTCGCCGCCCTCGTATTAATCATTTATAAAGTGCGCTTGAAGCAGGCGAAAGAGGGAGAAAAGTCATGAAATCCGTGCAAGATGCTCTTTATAACTGGCTGACGATCCACATCGTCGCCAAAGCCCGTCCGCACGATGCGGCCGCGTGCGATACGGCTGCGTTTTTCCGCGGCATCTTGGAAAACGACTTTGGTGTGACGGCTGTAGACGCCGTCAAAGATGAAACGAATGGGCAATACATCGTCGAATATGTGCACGGCGGGGAAACAAAGGCGGCGTGTTTCCCGCTTGAGCTCGCTGAGGCGATGTGGCGGCAGATTGAAGCCGAACCGGAAAAGTATGGATGATGACAATCAAAACGGCGCGGAAAAGCGATCGCTCTTCCGCACCGTTTTTTTTTGCGGGATCACCAATCATCGTCTGCGCGGCGGCCGCGATAGAAGCGGAACTTTCCTGTTGCCAGCCGCTGTTTCGTTTTTTCGGTGATGCGGTCATGGCATTCGCGGCACATATACGTGTGGATCGGGCGGTTGCGCAGCCGCTTGGCGAGCGGCGATTCATCGTCGATCGTATCGATTTGGTCGCAAAGCACGCATTTGACTCTCATTGTTCACCTCAATACATCCAAACGCGAAATGGTGGGGTGTTCTCCCGTTCCCATTATACCATATTTCCTGCCAGCATTTGTTGATTCAAATGCCTTTCACTTCCGTTGTCCGCCCCGGGAATGGGTCGCATTTTTCGTTTCATGACACCTTAAAGGGTCGGCGATTTCATGAAAAAGCAACTTCAAGTTGAAAAGCCTTGTAAAATCGGCTCTTCTTTCTCGACGAACTCCATCGATTTGGCAAAAATGCTCGTTTTTCACCGGCCTTTTAAATGTTCGTTCGATTGCTTGTTTTGCTGTTCGTTCAGCTGCCGCTCCTCCCGTTCGTTCAGCTGCCCGTCGTTTTCTTCGGTCGGCTTCGGCGTCGTTTCAAACAAATCGCTCGGCACTTCCGGCATCACTCGTCCGACGATGTCGGCGATTTCGTTCATGAACGCTTGCACCGGCCGCCCCTCATCAATTTGCCGGCCGATGTTGCGCACGCGGGTGTAAAGATCCGGGTCGGCAACAATAATGGCGTTCGCGCCGTACGGATCTTTTTGCAATGCTTCAGCAACGGAATATTTGATGGTGCCGACGCGCGAAGCGTCCAGATTGGCGCCGACGTCAATGCCGACGATGGCATATTTGCCGACGACGAGCGCGGTGGCATTGTGAACGTTTGGAACACGGTCGGCGATTTCCGCCAGCCGGCGGGCGATTTCTTGTCCGGATTTGTTCTCGATATGTTCATCGACCGTATTTTTGACGCGTACGAGCGAACGATTCGTCTCATTTGCTTCACGATCGTTTCCTAACGTACAGCCGCTCAAAAGCAAAAAAGGAAGGAAAAAAGCAGCGAGCCAGCAGTTTCTCTTCATGATGGGCCACCTCGACTTTTTTTCTTTAGTTTGCAAATGTCCTTCTATCTTTATACATGTTTTCATATGTTGTATTACAGCCATTCCCATCCAACGGAAAAACGTGAAAAACTCACATGGGGGGAAGCGGAATTTGGGAAAAAAAATTTACGTGCTCGATACGAATGTACTCTTGCAAGACCCGTATTCGATTTTCGCGTTTGAGGATAATGAGGTCGTCATTCCGGCGGTCGTGCTTGAGGAAGTGGATTCGAAAAAACGTTATATGGATGAAATTGGGAGAAATGCTCGCCAAGTGTCAAAGCTCATCGACCGTCTGCGCGAAAACGGGAAGCTGCATGAAAAAATTCCGCTGGAAAACGGAGGGGCGCTGCGTATCGAATTGAACCATCGTTCGTTTCATCAACTTCAAGAAATTTTTGTCGAAAAAACAAATGACAACCGCATTTTGGCGGTGGCGAAAAATTTATCGCTTGAAGAGCAGGCGAAGGAAGATGGACGCTCCGTCATTTTGGTGAGCAAAGATGCGCTCGTGCGCGTCAAAGCGGATGCCATCGGGCTGCAGGCAGAAGACTTTTTAAGCGACCGCGTCGTCGACGTCGACCATATTTACAGCGGATTTTTGGAGCTGTACATAGGAAAGGACCACCTGCAGCGGTTTTACGACAAAGGGGAGCTTGTGCTTGCTGACATCGCCGATCACCCGTTTTATCCGAACCAGTTCATCATTATGAAAGACGCGTTTGGCAGCTCGGCGTCGGCGATCGGCATCGTCGACCAAAATGGAAAAAAAGTCAAAAAGCTCACCTTTCATCACGAACATATATGGGGCATTCGTCCGCGCAACGTGCAGCAGACGATGGCGTTTGAGCTTCTCATGCGCGACGACATTCCGCTTGTGACGCTAATCGGCAAAGCCGGGACGGGCAAGACGTTGCTTGCCCTTGCCGCCGGGTTGATGCAAACGGAAGATTTCCGCACATACAAAAAATTGCTCGTCGCCCGGCCCATTGTGCCGATGGGGAAAGATCTCGGCTTTCTTCCAGGGGAAAAGGAAGAAAAGCTGCGCCCGTGGATGCAGCCGATTTTTGATAATTTGGAATACTTGTTCAACACAAAAAAACCGGGGGAGCTCGATGCGATTTTAGCCGGTATGAGTTCGATTGAAGTCGAGGCGCTCACGTACATCCGCGGCCGGAGCCTGCCGGAGCAGTTTATCATCATTGATGAGGCGCAAAATTTAACAAAGCATGAAGTGAAGACGATTTTGACGCGCGTCGGGGAGAAAAGCAAAATCATTTTAATGGGTGACCCGGAACAGATCGACCATCCATATTTGGATGAATATAATAACGGGTTGACGTACGTCGTCGAAAAGTTTAAAGACCAAAAAATCGCCGGTCATATCCGGCTTGTCAAAGGAGAGCGTTCGGCGCTCGCCCAGCTTGCCGCGGATTTGTTGTAGCCGGATGTTTGAACCAAAAGACGAATGAGCCGTGCAACACCTGTTGAAAATGTCCAGCCGCCCAACGCCGTTAGTCCAAACGTGTTGGGCGGCCGGTCGAAACACCGGGGCGCTCCTTTGTCGAGAGGCACCTGGTCATCGGACGACAAGCCGGCGCACATGGGTGATTGGCGTTTCACGGTTGGAGCTGTCGCCAAAATAAATGTGCACCGGACCGTCGTCGCGCAACGGTTTTCCGTTTTTGGAAAAAGCGAAAATTAGGTCGTATGCTTTTTCCAGAGGGATCACTGTTTCTCCGTGTTCCGTTTCAATAACAAGTTCAGACGCGTCTTCAAGCGGCTCAGCATTTCGCAAAAACGGGGCAAACGGCATGCCGAATGAGCCAGTGATGATTTTTTCCTTCAAAAAGCGCCGCTCCGTTTTCAACGTCGGCGGAAAAACAGCGCCCTCTTGAATTTCCCGATCCCAAAATGCCGACAGCTTTTTGATTTCCTCGTCCTCCTGCTCCGCTTCCGCCAGCTGTGGAGTCGTTCCCGAGAAATACGCCTCCATGTCCACTTTCCGGTCGTCGAAAATCCAGACGCCGGGATCAAGCGTGATCGTAAACTTCACCTTTCCTGTCAGCACAATAATATCGTTCATGAAACACCTCTCCTCTGCATGTTCCCACCGTTTTTAGTATAATAATAAATAAAGGGCTTGTCATGTTTCAGGCCGGGTTGCTGTCAACGGTTTCAACTTGCAAAATGGCTTGTTTCACGTTAAGATGTAAAGAAGGATAGGGGAGAGAACGGAGGGATCGATGTGACGGATGAATCGATGAGCTATCGGGAGAAGGCGTACGCGCTTTTACAAGCGGATGCAGAGAAAATCATCCAACTCATCCGCGTGCAAATGGACCATTTGACGATGCCGCAATGTCCAGTGTATGAAGAAGTGCTTGATACGCAAATGTTCGGTTTGTCACGGGAAATTGATTTTGCCGTACGCCTCGGGCTTGTGGAGGCGAAAGACGGAAAGGAGCTCCTTGATCGGCTTGAGCGCGAACTTTCCGCGTTGCACGAGGCCGTGGCCAAAAAGCGCGTGCGATAAAGGATATATAAAACAACTCAAACGATTGGTTTCCCGTCGTTTGAGTTTTTCTGTTTTTCGGCAGGAAAACGGCGCGCCGCTGCGAATGGTTTTAAGTACATACATGTTCACAGGGAAGAGGAACGATGGAACGACAATTATGGAAAAAGGTATTGAAGTGCTATGATTATCCGCTGATTGTTGCGGTCATTATGTTGTCGTTGTTCGGGTTGATTATGGTGTACAGCTCGAGCATGGTCACCGCTGTCATCCGCTTTGAAGTGCCAAGCGACTATTTTTACGAACGACAAAAGCTGTGGTTGATTGCCGGATTCATCGCGTTCGCCATTATGATGGCGATTCCGTATAAAGTGTGGCGGGCGGAGCGATGGGTGAAACTCGTCTTTTTTGCTTCTCCATTGATGCTTATCGCCGTGGCCTTTCTCGGCCATACGGCCAACAATGCAACAAGCTGGTTTCGCGTCGGGGCGCTCTCGATCCAACCGGCGGAGCTCGCGAAGCTCGGCCTGATTTTATACTTGGCCGCAGCGTTCGCCAACAAGCGAAAGCGGCTGGCCGAGCCGGTGAAAAGCAATTTGTTCCCTATTTATTATACATTGGCGATTTGTTTCTTGATTGCCATACAGCCTGACTTCGGAACAGCGGCGATTGTGTTTGTCATCGCGATGTGCATCATTGTTTCATCCGGTTTGCGCCTCGTGTTGCTTCTGAAGCAGCTGCTTTTTTTTACATTGATCGGGACGGTGCTGTCACCGTTTTGGCTCCCGGTTGCCGGCAAAAAAATTTTTTCTCCTGAGCGGATATCGCGTCTTTACAGCTTTTTGGATCCCTTTCAATACGCAAACGGCGATGGCTACCAACTCGTCAATTCGTATTTGGCGATTGGGCTTGGCGGGCTGAAAGGAGTGGGGCTTGGCAAAGGCATTCAAAAATACGGCTACCTTCCAGAGTCGCACACCGATTTTATTATGGCGGTCATCGCCGAAGAGCTCGGCTTATTTGGTGTAGCGTTCACGCTTGGATTATTGGCGTTTATCGTGCTGCGCGGGCTTTGGATTGCCCGCCGCTCCCACGATGCGTTTGGGAGCCTGCTTGCGATCGGCATCTCCGTCATGATCGGCTTTCAGACGTTCATTAACGTTGGGGGAGTCGTTGGCCTTATTCCGATTACGGGGGTGCCGTTGCCGCTCGTCAGCTACGGGGGAACGTCGCTTGTCCTGACGATGGCTTCGCTCGGTCTGCTTGTAAACATTTCTATGTTTGCAAAATACGAACAACGGTATAAAAAAGCTGAAAAAACGGTGGTCAGTGGACAGAAAAGAGGTCTGACTTTTTAGAAAGTGTATTTACAAATCGGCAAAACTTTTATACTTTTATTAAATAAAGGAGGAGGGACAGAATGAGGACAAGACGAATTCGCAAAGTGCTGGTAGCCAACCGCGGAGAGATCGCCATTCGCGTGTTCCGCGCCTGCACGGAGCTTGATATCCGCACGGTGGCGATTTATTCAAAGGAAGATGTCGGCTCGTACCACCGCTACAAAGCGGATGAGGCATATTTGGTCGGCGAAGGGAAAAAGCCGATCGAAGCCTACTTGGACATCGAAGGCATCATCGAGATCGCCAAAACTCATGATGTCGATGCCATCCATCCGGGTTATGGGTTTTTGTCGGAAAACATTCAATTTGCCAAACGATGCCGCGAAGAGGGGATTATTTTCATCGGCCCGAACGAAGATCATTTGGATATGTTTGGTGATAAAGTGAAAGCGCGCCATGCGGCCATGAAGGCGGGCATTCCCGTCATTCCAGGCAGCGATGGACCGGTCGGTGGCCTTGAAGACGTTGTCCGCTTTGCCGAGACGCACGGATACCCGATCATCATTAAAGCGGCGCTTGGCGGCGGCGGCCGGGGCATGCGCATCGTCCGCTCGAAGTCGGAAGTAAAGGAAGCGTTTGAGCGGGCCAAGTCGGAAGCGAAAGCAGCGTTTGGCAGCGATGACGTTTATGTTGAAAAGCTGATCGAAAAGCCGAAGCACATTGAAGTGCAAATTTTGGGCGACCACGAAGGAAACATCGTTCACCTTTATGAACGCGACTGCTCGGTGCAGCGCCGCCATCAAAAAGTCGTTGAGGTCGCGCCGAGCGTCTCGTTGTCGGACGAGCTGCGCGAGCGCATTTGCGAGGCGGCGGTGCAGCTGATGAAAAGCGTCGGCTACGTCAACGCCGGCACGGTCGAGTTTCTCGTTTCGGGCGACGAGTTTTATTTCATCGAAGTCAACCCGCGCATTCAAGTTGAGCATACGATCACCGAAATGATCACCGGGATTGACATCGTACAGTCGCAAATTTTAATCGCCGACGGCTTTTCGCTCCACAGCCCGGAAGTCGGCATTCCAAAGCAGGAGGACATCCGCATCAACGGCTATGCCATTCAATCGCGGGTGACGACCGAAGATCCGCTCAACAACTTTATGCCGGATACGGGAAAAATTATGGCGTATCGTTCCGGCGGGGGCTTCGGTGTGCGCTTGGACGCCGGCAATGGCTTCCAAGGGGCGGTCATTACGCCGTATTACGATTCGCTGCTCGTCAAAGTGTCGACATGGGCGTTGACGTTTGAGCAGGCGGCGAGAAAAATGCTGCGCAACTTGCGCGAATTCCGCATTCGCGGCATTAAAACGAACATTCCGTTTTTGGAAAACGTCGTGCAGCATCCGAAGTTTTTGTCCGGGGAATACGATACGTCATTTATCGATACGACGCCGGAATTGTTTGTATTCCCGCGCCGAAAAGACCGCGGGACGAAAATGCTGACGTACATCGGCACCGTGACGGTCAACGGCTTCCCTGGCATCGGCAAAAAGAAAAAGCCGGTGTTTGACAAACCGCGCGTGCCGAAGGTGAGCCAAACGGAGCCGATCCCAGCGGGAACGAAGCAAATTTTGGATGAACGCGGACCTGAAGGGCTTGTTCGCTGGATTCAAGAACAGCCGCGTGTATTGCTCACCGATACGACGTTCCGCGATGCTCATCAGTCGCTGCTCGCGACGCGCGTCCGCACGATCGACTTGTTGCGGATCGCTGAGCCAACGGCGCGTTTGCTGCCCAACTTATTCTCGCTTGAGATGTGGGGCGGGGCGACGTTCGACGTGGCGTATCGTTTTTTGAAAGAAGATCCATGGGATCGGCTGCTCAAGCTGCGCGAGCGCATCCCGAACGTGTTGTTCCAGATGCTGCTCCGCTCGGCCAACGCCGTCGGGTATAAAAACTATCCCGACAACGTCATCCGCGAGTTCGTCGACAAATCAGCGCAGGCCGGCATCGATGTGTTCCGCATTTTCGACAGCCTAAACTGGGTGAAAGGAATGACGGTGGCGATCGATGCCGTCCGGCAAAGCGGCAAAATCGCCGAGGCGGCGATTTGCTATACGGGCGATATTTTGGACCCGAACCGGCCGAAGTACAATTTGGATTATTACAAAGCGTTGGCGAAAGAGCTCGAGCAAGCCGGAGCGCACATTTTAGGCATTAAGGATATGGCTGGCCTTCTGAAGCCGCAGGCGGCGTACGTGCTCATTTCCGCGCTCAAGGAAACGGTCGACATTCCGATCCATTTGCATACGCATGACACGAGCGGCAACGGCATTTATACGTACGCCAAAGCGATCGAAGCCGGCGTCGATATCGTCGATGTCGCCGTCAGCTCGATGGCCGGCTTGACGTCACAGCCGAGCGCCAATACGCTCTACTATGCGCTTGAAGGAACGGAGCGGGCGCCGGAGGTCGATATTTACGGCTTGGAGCAGTTGGCCCGCTATTGGGAAGACGTGCGCAAGTTTTACCAAGAGTTTGAAAGCGGCATGAACGCCCCGCATACGGAAGTATACATGCATGAGATGCCAGGCGGCCAGTACAGCAACCTGCAGCAGCAGGCAAAAGCGGTCGGCCTCGGCGATCGGTGGGATGAAGTGAAAGAAATGTATCGCCGCGTCAACGACTTGTTCGGCGACATCGTCAAAGTGACGCCGTCATCGAAAGTTGTCGGCGATATGGCGCTTTACATGGTGCAAAACAATTTGACGGAGCAAGACATTTTTGAACGCGGCGAAACGCTCAATTTCCCGGACTCGGTCGTTGAGTTTTTCGAAGGCTATTTAGGCCAGCCGCACGGTGGATTCCCGAAAGAGTTGCAGCGCATTATTTTGAAAGGGCGCGAACCGATCACCGTTCGTCCGGGCGAGCTGCTTGAGCCGGTTGATTTCGAGCAAATCAAGCGGGAGCTGTACGACAAACTTGGCCGCGAAGTGACCGACTTTGACGCCATTGCCTATGCGCTTTATCCGAAAGTGTTTTTGGAATATGCCGAAACGGTGGAAAAATACGGCGACATTTCGGTGCTTGATACGCCGACGTTCCTGTATGGCATGCGCCTTGGCGAGGAGATCGAAGTGGAGATCGAGCGCGGCAAAACGCTCATTGTCAAGCTGGTGTCGATCGGCCAGCCGCAGGCGGACGGCACGCGCGTCGTTTACTTCGAGCTGAACGGCCAGCCGCGCGAAGTCATCATCCGCGATGAAAGCATCAAAGCGGCCGTCGCTGAGCGCATCAAGGCCGATCGGACGAATCCGAACCACATTGCCGCAACCATGCCGGGCACGGTGGTGAAAGTGCTCGTGGAGAAAGGGGAAAAAGTCGACAAAGGCGACCATTTAATGGTCACGGAAGCGATGAAGATGGAAACGACGGTGCAGGCGCCGTTTGCCGGCATTGTCAAAGACATTTACGTCAAAAGCGGCGACGCCATTCAAGCGGGGGATTTGCTGATCGAGCTGTCCAAATGAAACGGTCTGTACCGCACAAAAAAGGGATGCCCACGTTTTTGCGGGCATCCCTTTTGGTTTGCGGACCGACGAACGTCATTTCAACGTGGCCGGCGCCGCTTCCCGCGCTGAATGGTCGGCGGCTTTTACCGGCGCGCGGCGGGTGCGGAGCGCCAAAAGCAATAAATAGCTGAGCACACCGAACAGGCAGGAAATGAAAAAGGCATGTGCCAAGGCAATGTATAAATTCAGCTGCGTAAACACGACAAGCGCTCCAGTCGTCATTTGCGCGAGCACGAGAAAAAGGGCGATCAGCCACCCGTAGTAGATGACCGGCTGCTCGCGATAATGGCGCACGGCATGGATCGCGGCGGCGGCGATCCAAATGACGATGACGGCAGCAGCCAACCGATGGCCCATCTGCACCCATTCATGAAATTGAACCGGGAAGATGCGCGTTTTCGCGCACAGCGGCCAGCTCGGACAAGCGAGGCTGGCGTTCGTATGGCGCACCACCGCCCCGGTGTAGACGACGATGTACGAGTAAATGATGATGCCATAAATATGAAACCGCATTTTGCCGTCAAGGGAAAGCGAAGCGGCGGAAAACGTTTTGTCAATTTCAAAAATCAATAGCGTCAACAGCAGCACAGCAGCAAACGAAATGAGCGAAATGCCGAAATGCAAGGCGAGGACGAAATCGGACTGCCCCCACACAACCGCGGCGGCGCCGATCAGCCCTTGCAAGACGAGAAAGACAAACGATAGGACAGCCAAAAACTTCGTTTCCCGCACATGGCCAATGGCTCTCCACGCCCAGATCGAAAGGATGAGCACCATGATGCCGGCAAGCCCGGAGATGAGGCGGTGGCTCAACTCAATGACGAGTTCGGGTGTGATGTGGTCAGGCACCCATTGGCCGTTGCACAGCGGCCATGATCGGCCGCACCCCATGCCGGAGCCGGTTTTGGTCACGAGCGCCCCGCCGATCAGGACAAACAGCATCGCCAACGTGGTTGCCGAGGCAAACCATTTCAGTGAACGTTGCAAAATCTTCACCTTCTTGTATTGAGAAATTGGGATTTTGTCCATATTAGTAAAGTGATGGATTTTATTGCAGCCAACCGTGCTGCTAAGCCAAATCTATTTTACACGATGGCGGCCGGAAACACAAAATGGCGTTTGCATATTGAATAAGTCGATTAAGTTTGCTAGAAATATTAATGGGACGGGCGGATAAGCCGGTCGGCGTGTACGGATTCAAAAATTTGACACAAATTATTCAAAAAAAATTCACATGATGAGAAAAAAATGTGATTTAATATAAAGAGGAAACAGCCCGTTTTTACTATTTGGCGTTGGAAAGAATTTCAGGCAACATCACGGCGCCGGCCGGGCAAGGAGCGGCGCAGCGAGGAGGAACAGGAGACATGGCCGATTTGAAAGCGGTGCATCAAGCCGCAGCCGATGCGGGGCATCGTCCGCAGGCGAGCGTGAAGGCGATATGGAAAGAGCTGTCGTCTGTTATCAAAATCGGAATCGTCAATTCGAATTTAATTACGACATTCGCCGGAATGTGGCTGGCGTTTTATTTTACCGGGGAGCACTTTTTGGAAAACTTGCATCTTGTCTTTTTCACGCTGTTTGGAGCGGCGCTTGTCATTGCTGGCTCATGCGCCATCAACAACTATATTGACCGCGACATCGACCAATATATGGAGCGGACGAAAGTGCGCCCGACCGTCACCGGGACAATGGATCCACGGCGGGTGCTTTGGCTTGGGGCGGCGCTTGTCGTGATCGGTGAGATGAGCCTGCTTATGACAACGGTTACGGCTGCAGTCGTCGGATTGATCGGTGTGGTGACGTATGTCTTCTTATACACGCTTTGGACGAAGCGCCATTATACGATCAACACCGTTGTCGGCAGCATTTCCGGCGCTGTGCCGCCGGTCATCGGCTGGACGGCGGTCGACCCGGATTTTCATGTTGTTCCGCTTATTTTATTTTTAATTATGTTCTTATGGCAGCCGCCGCACTTTTTGGCGTTGGCCATGAGGCGGTGTGAGGAATACCGAGCTGCCGGCATCCCGATGCTGCCGGTTGTCCATGGGTTTGCCATGACGAAGCGGCAAATTATTGTTTGGGTGGCATGTTTGCTGCCGTTGCCGTTTTACTTGTTTTCGCTCGGTGTGCCGTTTTTAACGGTAGCCACGTTGCTCAATGTCGGGTGGCTGCTGTTGGGATTGGTGGGCTTGAAAATGAAAGATGACCTCAAATGGGCGAAGTGGATGTTCGTCTATTCGCTCAACTATTTGACGATTTTGTTCGTGGCGATGGTCATCGCGACGCTTTGGTGAATTAAGATAAAATTCTTTCTTTAGTGAAAGAATTTATATACATTTATCCATCAAAGAAAGAGGGGTTTGATTAGGCTATGAAGAAAGGGCTGCGTAACTGGCGCTTATTTTCCCTGTTTGGGATGATGGCGCTGTTGCTCGCCGGCTGCGGCAAGCCGTTTTTATCGACGCTCCAGCCTGCCGGTGAAGTGGCGGACATGCAGTATTCGCTCATGTTGTTGAGCACATCGATCATGGTGCTCGTCATTGTTGTCGTGGCGATCATCTTCGTTTACGTTGTCATCCGCTTTCGGCGGCGCCAGGGGGAAGAGAAGAAGATTCCGAAACAAGTGGAAGGAAACCACAAGCTGGAAATTATTTGGACTGTCATTCCGATCATTCTCTTGCTCATTTTGGCGGTGCCGACAGTATCGACCACGTTTAAACTGGCTGATGTCAAGGCGATGAACGACAAAAACCGCGATAAGGATACAGTTATCGTCAATGTTCGCGCCAACCAATACTGGTGGGAGTTTGAATATCCGGATTATGGCATTATCACGAGCCAAGACTTGGTCGTGCCGACGAATGAAAAAGTGTATTTCAACTTGATTGCGTCGGATGTCAAACACTCGTTCTGGATTCCGGCGGTCGGCGGCAAAATGGACACAAACACCGACAACAAAAACCAATTTTGGCTTGTTTTTGACCAAAAAGCGACCGATAAAGCCGGCGGTGTCTTTTACGGCAAATGTGCGGAGCTTTGCGGTCCATCCCATGCGCTGATGGACTTTAAAGTTCGACCATTGCCGCGCGACCAGTTTGACGCCTGGGTGAAAAAGATGCAAAACGCGAAAAAACCGGTTGTCACCGACCCGGTCGCCAAAGAAGGGGAAGCGATTTTCAACAAAAGCTGTATTGGCTGCCATGCGGTGACGCCTGTGGACAAGCGTCCGGTGCAAGCGCGCACAGCGCCGAACTTGGCGAACTTTGGCGATCGCGAACGAATCGCCGGTATTTTGGAGCATAACGAAGAAAATCTGAAAAAATGGTTGAGAGACCCGAATAGCGTGAAGCCTGGAAATAAAATGGCGGGTACATATGGCCACTTGACGGAAGAGCAAATTGATGCATTGACGAAATACTTGATGAGCTTAAAAGTGGAATAAAGCATGAAAAGGAGGTTTCACCGTGAGTACGATCGCGCGCAAAAAGGGTGTCGGCGCCGTTTTATGGGATTATTTGACAACGGTCGACCATAAAAAAATCGCCCATCTGTACTTGATTTCCGGCGGGTTTTTCTTCCTGCTCGGCGGACTTGAGGCGTTGTTCATCCGCATTCAGCTCGCCAAGCCGAACAACGATTTTCTTGTCGGCGGCTTGTATAACGAAGTGTTGACGATGCATGGAACGACGATGATTTTCTTGGCTGCCATGCCGCTTATTTTCGCCTTTATGAACGCAGTTGTGCCGCTGCAGATCGGCGCGCGCGACGTCGCGTTTCCGTTTTTGAACGCCCTTGGATTCTGGATGTTTTTCTTCGGCGGTTTGTTTTTGAACTGTTCATGGTTTTTGGGAGGCGCGCCGGACGCTGGTTGGACGTCGTATGCGTCGCTATCGCTTGACTCGAAAGCGCATCATGGCATCGACTTTTATACGCTCGGGTTGCAAATTTCCGGTTTCGGAACGATCATGGGTGCCATTAACTTTCTGGTGACGATCATCAACATGCGCGCTCCGGGCATGACGTTTATGCGCATGCCGATGTTCACATGGGCGACGTTTGTGACTTCGGCGCTCATCTTGTTTGCGTTTCCGCCGTTGACGGTTGGCTTGATTTTCATGATGATGGACCGGCTGTTTGGCGGTAACTTCTACAATCCAGCTGCCGGCGGCAATACGATCATCTGGGAGCACTTGTTCTGGGTGTTCGGCCATCCGGAAGTATACATCCTTGTCTTGCCGGCGTTCGGCATTTTCTCGGAAATTTTCGCGACGTTCTCGCGCAAACGCCTATTCGGTTATTCGTCAATGGTGTTTGCGACGGTGCTTATTGCTTTCTTGGGGTTCATGGTATGGGCGCACCACATGTTCACCGTCGGGATGGGGCCGATTGCAAACGCCATCTTTGCCGTCGCGACGATGACGATCGCCGTTCCGACAGGAGTCAAAATTTTCAACTGGCTGTTTACGATGTGGGGCGGAAGCATCAAGTTCACAACGCCGATGCATTATGCGGTCGCTTTCATCCCGTCGTTTGTCATGGGCGGGGTCACCGGCGTGATGCTGGCATCGGCGGCGGCGGACTATCAATACCATGACAGCTATTTTGTCGTTGCGCACTTCCATTATGTTATCGTCGGCGGGGTTGTGTTCGCTTTGCTCGCGGGCACACATTACTGGTGGCCGAAAATGTTTGGCCGCATGTTGAACGAAACGCTTGGCAAAATTACATTCTGGTTGTTCTTTATCGGTTTCCATTTAACGTTCTTTATTCAGCACTTCCTTGGTTTGACGGGGATGCCGCGCCGCGTGTTCACGTACTTGCCAAACCAAGGGTGGGAGACAGGAAACTTTGTCAGCACGATCGGGGCGTTCTTTATGGCCGCGGCAACGGTCATTTTGCTCATTAACGTCGTGATCACCACGGTAAAAGGGGAAAAAGTGCCGGGCGATGCGTGGGGCGACGGCCGTACGCTCGAATGGGCGATCGCTTCGCCGCCGCCGGTGTACAACTTTGCGCAAACCCCGCTTGTCCGCGGCTTGGACGCTTTCTGGCTCGAAAAAATGGAAGGCAAAAAAGAACTGACGCCAGCCGAACCGCTTGGCGACATCCATATGCCGAATTCGTCGTTTTTGCCGTTTGTCATGGCATTTGGTTTGTTTGTCGCCGCCTTCGGCTTCACGTATCATAACGATGCCGGATGGGGGTTGCCGGTTGGCATTCTCGGCCTGCTCATTACGCTCGGTTCGATGTTCTTGCGCTCGGTGATCGATGACCACGGCTTCCACATCCATAAAGAAGAAGTGCTTGAACTTGAGAAGAAGGGGGCGAACGCCTGATGCATGCAGAGGAAAAACTGACGGCCGAGACGTTTCCGGCCGCACCGGAACGCGCCACCCTTGAAGGGAAAAATAAATTTCTCGGCTTCTGGCTCTTTTTAGGCGGAGAGACGGTGCTGTTCGCCTCTCTCTTCGCCACCTATTTGGCGCTCAAAGATAAAACGAACGGCGGCCCTTCGGCGGAAGAACTGTTCCAAATGCCGGTCGTGTTCATGGCGACAATGTTGCTGCTAACAAGCAGTTTGACGAGCGTGTATGCCATTTATCATATGAAAAACTTTGATTTTAAAAAGATGCAGCTCTGGTTTGGCATTACCGTTTTGCTTGGCGCCGGCTTTTTGGGCTTGGAAATTTACGAGTTCAACGAATATGTGCATGAAGGCCATAAATTTACAGCCAGCGCTTTCGCTTCAGCGTTCTACACGCTCGTTGGCACGCACGGAAGCCACGTCGCGTTCGGATTGCTTTGGATTTTGACGCTCATGATTCGCAACGCTAAGCGTGGGTTGAATTTATACAACGCCCCGAAGTTTTACGTCGCGAGCCTTTACTGGCACTTCATCGATGTCGTCTGGGTGTTCATTTTTACCGTTGTATACTTGATGGGAATGGTGGGGTGAACGTATGGCGAACCAAACGAACTCTGGAAATGAACGCGTCGATCTGGCGTACCGCCGCCGGAAAAACGCGGAAGAGATGCGTCATCAAATGATCGCTTTTGTGTTGATGATTTTGCTGACGCTCATCGCTTTCGCCGCCGTTGGGTACGAAGAGTTTTCCCATTGGTTTGTCGTTCCGTTTATTTTGCTTTTAGCCGCCGTGCAAGTCGCTTTCCAGCTGTATTATTTCATGCACATGAGCCATAAAGGCCACGAGTTTCCGGCCATGTTTATTTACGGCGGTGTGGCGGTTATGCTTTTACTTGTTTGGGCGTTTACAACTGTGATTTGGTGGTAAAAAGCAAGGGGGATCGGGGTTTGCCGATTTCCCCTTTTTTTGCAATAACACTGTCGCCGCGCCGTGTAGTATAATGAGGAAGGACAAAGCAGGAGGGGATGTCTATGTTTCAATCGCTGCAAATGTTTGGCCCCGTTGCCCTTTGGAGTCCGTTTTTTTTGCTTGTGTTGGCGGCGGTTGCGTGGCTGTATATTGGGATAACTGGGCCATGGCGGCGGCGTTTCGGCCTCGGTGATGCCGTTTCGGGGAAGCAGAAAGCATATTTTTTGACCGGGATTGCCCTTCTTTATATATGCAAAGGGTCTCCGTTGGATTTGATGGGCCATTTGACGTTCACCGCCCATATGGTGCAAATGGCCGTGCTGTATTTGATCGTGCCGCAATGTTTTATTTTAGGCATTCCGGCGCCGCTTTATGAGCGCGCGTTTGCCATTGCAGCGGTGCGCCGCGTGTTTCGGCTGTTGACAAAGCCCATTGTGGCGTTGCTGCTGTTTAACGGCTTGTTTTCGCTTTATCACGTTCCGTTCATTTTTGACGCTGTGAAAATGAATATGTGGCTGCATGCGTTGGTTACCTCCGTTATTTTTGTTGCTGCGTTTTGCATGTGGTGGCCGCTTGTCAACAAGCTGCCCGATTGGCAAACGTTGTCCGGTTTAAAAAAAATGGGTTACATTTTCGCTGACGGCATGCTGTTGACCCCGGCTTGCGCGCTCATCATTTTTACCGATACGCCGCTTTATGCGACGTATACTGACCCAAAAGCATGGATGGCTGCCCTTGCTCTATGCGTTCCTCAAGGGACGTTGGCTTCGCTTGATTTGACTGGACCGCAAATGTTTTTATCGATGTCGCCGCTCCACGACCAGCAGCTCGGTGGAGTGTTGATGAAAATCATCCAGGAAATCGTGTACGGGACGATGCTGTTCTTCATTTTCACCGAATGGTATCGGAAGGAGCGGGAGAAAGAGCCAAGCATGGATATGGAGCCGCGGCCGACCAAACTGTAAAGTAAAGCGCGGTTGGCCGCCAAACGATGAACAAAGAAGAAAGGGAGAGAAGCGATGGCTGTTTTACCGACAATCAGCACGAGCTGCATCGTGATCAGCGCTTTGCTTGTTGCTTATGGATGGTATCTGATCAGCCGCAGGCGGATCGAAGCGCATAAAAAAGTGATGCTGACGGCAGCGGTGTTTGCGTTGCTGTTTTTCACCATTTACATGTCGCGGACGTTGTTTATCGGCAATACGAGCTTTGGCGGGCCAGAGAGCGTCAAAGTGTACTATACGCTGTTTCTTATTTTCCATATTGTTCTAGCGACGGCTGGCGCCGTATTTGGCCTTGTCACCATTTGGACGGGATTAAAAGACAAGCGGGCCCGCCATCGTCGACTCGGGCCGATCACAAGCATCATTTGGTTTGGCAGCGCCTCAACTGGGGTGGTCGTCTATTGGCTGCTTTATGTCCTCTATCCAGGGGGCCAAACGACGTCGCTCATCAAGGCGGTGCTCGGTTTTTAGACGACGAACAAGAAACAAGGGCGACGAGGGTTGCATAGCATATATAAAGATCAAGGCGGCGGGAAGCTCCCATGCATTGCTGTCCGAAAAGCAAGCCTCCTATTTTTCTGACAGCCGATTAAAGGTCGGAGGACAAAAGAGTGCCAACGTTCATGTTCCCCGATTGAAAAGGGACATGAATGTATGCAACGGGGGGAGAAAGCAGTGAACACGTTCCGGTATCGGAAACGGAGCGCCGTGGAAGCGACGCTGTTGACCATTGTCATGATGTGTGTGCGCGACCATGCAGAGGTCGCCCTTGACGATTGTGAGGCGTTCATCACCGTTGCCCAAGGCGAGCGGTGCCGCGTTACAGTGAAGCTGTCCATTCGATATGGGGCGCCGGTGATGGCGGTTTGCCGCCGGCTGCAGCAGCACATCGCCGAGGAGATCGCCGCGATGACGCCGTATGTCGCCGAGGCGGTTGACATTGTTGTCAAGCGGCTTGTCATGCTGGAAAAAAACGCATGAGAACCGTGCTCTCATGCGTTTTTTGATCATTCTTTGATTTTTTCAAGCTCGCTTTTGACCTGCGCCAATACGTTTTGGCATTGGCTGACAAGAGAGGACGGAAAATGTTCATCATCGCCGTATTCGACACCGTGTGGATAGTAATGTTTCCCTAAAATCGGCGTGAGCAGCTTAATGAGTGCATAGCGTGAATCGACGTTTCCCTCAATGGCGTATCCTTGAACGCGCAAATAGTAGGTGCCCTCTTTCACGACGTATTTCCGGTCGTATGTGACCCGCTCATAATCCCATTGTGCCGCGCGCACAAAGCCGAGGCGCTCCATAATGTCATCAAGGCGGGACAGTTCGACCGTCTGATTTTCTAGTCCAGTATTTTCAAACTTCATCCTTCTTCCTCCTAACAACACAGTATGTAAAAGCGCCAACTAGGAAAACATCCCCTCATTTATAATAGTACGAAAACGATTGGCTTTTCAACGAATTGTTTGCCATTGTTTCTGTTTCGCCCGCATTTTTTTATGTTATCCGGTGCACAATACGGGTAGAAAGGAGAGACGAAGGATGCAAACGGTACGGGACGTGATGTCCGCAGATGTGCAATATTGCACCCCTCTTGACAATCTCTACGAAGTGGCGGTAAAAATGCGTGATTTCAACATCGGGGCGATTCCGATTGTCGATGACGGTCGTCTTGTCGGAATGATTACCGACCGCGATATCGTCGTGCGCGGCATGGCTGAAAAACGTCCCGGTTCGACTGCCGTGACGGAAGTAATGAGCCGCGATCTCGTCACGCTTTCTCCGAACGATTCGGTGCAAAAGGCAGCAGAAATGATGGCACGTCACCAAATTCGCCGTCTCCCGGTTGTAGAAAATGGGCGTTTGGTCGGCATCGTTTCGCTTGGCGATTTGGCGACGAACCGCTATTCTGATGAACGCGCGGGTCGTGCGTTAAGCGAGATTTCCGAACAAGACGCCATCCATTGACAAACACAATGGACACAGCTTCTTTCAAGGAGGAGCGCTCTTTTTGGGCGGCCTCTTTTTTTTGTCTCTAAAAAACAGCTATAATGGCAATAAGGAGATTGGGCAGAAAGCGAGAGTTGCCGTGTGAAATGGTTTTTCCTTTTTTTGTTTTTCTTGATTGGATTGTATTATTTTGTGCCAAGCTCGCCACCCCCGAGCCCCCCGGAGCAGCCAGAGACGAATAGATACATGTTGAAAGAGCCGAAGGCGACGGTCGGCATGGTGGCATTGATCGGGCAATCGGCGCAAGAGGCGAAAAAACGGCTTGGGGCTCCAAACCGAATCGACCCGTCAGCTTACGGATATGACTGGTGGGTGTACAGCCGTCGGCCCGAGTCATACGTGCAGATTGGCATCTTGCGCGGCCGCGTTGTCACCGCCCTTGTCGGCGGAGAGAAGGTGAACGTTGAACCATTTGCGGTCGGCCAGCGGCTGCAAACGATTTTCCAGACGATGCCGGTGCTATCGAACATTGAGATTAAGCTAGGCAGTGGGACATACCGATTTGAGCTGTCTGAACAAGATTACTCGTCAAGGCCGGTTGTCAAAGTCGGCAGCGTCTACGCTCAGCTGTATGTTGACCGCTTTACTGGCGAGGTGGCGGCTATCCGCTTGATGGATGCGGAAACGTTCGTCAAGTTGCGGCCGTACGAGCTCGTTTACCGCGGCAGCCTGCCAGCGGCCGCGCCGCTTTCGGAAGAAAAGCAACAAGCTGTGAATGCAGCCAACGCGAAGCAAATTTTTGACTGGACGAATTTGATCCGCCGGCGCCACGGGCTTTCCTCTCTCATGTGGGATGACAAGGCCGCCGCCGCTGCCGAAAAACATAGCCGAGATATGCATGATCACCGGTTTTTCTCCCACGAATCGCCGCAGTATGGCGATTTATCGAAGCGGCTTGGCGCGCTTCACATTCCGTTCCGGCTTGCTGGGGAAAATATCGCCGCCCATCAAGTCGATGGCGTCGAGGCGACCATCGGATGGCTGAACAGCCAAAACCATCGGAAAATTATGTTGAACGAAGAGTTCACCCGCTTGGGCGTTGGCGTCTACGCTGATTACTATACGCAAAACTTCTTGACGCCGCTCTAAAAATTGGGCGCACCTCTGCGTGCTGGATGCGATATGATATGGCAGATAGGCATGAGTGGACGAAAGGGATGAGAACCGCCATGGTCAAGCCTCTGCATCCTTCCGTTGAACAGTTTAAACAGTTTGTGAAAAAACATCCAAAAATCATCCAAGAGGTGCGCAGTGGCAAAAAGACGTGGAAACAAGTGTATGAGGATTGGTATTTGTTCGGGGAAGACGATGATATATGGAAGCCGTATCGGGAAACAAACGGTGCGACAAAAGAGGAAGAAAAAGGAACGAACAAATGGCTCGATAAGCTCGCGGCCATGCTTGGACAGATCGATGCATCCGATGTGCAAAAACATTTGGCGAACGTCCAGCAGGCGATCGCGGCGATCCAAAGCATTCTTTCTGAATTTCAAGGGGCTGGTCAGGAACAAAGAAACAAAGAAGCGCATCCGTTTTCGTTCCGCAAAGATTAAAGGGTGGTGGCGATGAGGAAAGATGTATGGCAATATGTGCAAGGAACACCGATGTTGCGCGCGTTTTTGCGCGAACAGCCGCGCTGGTACCGGCTCCTTGCCCGCCGTCCGCATGAACTGTCGGCGTTCCAATTGGCCGCCTTGCGCCACTATGAGCTAACGATCCCTGATAAAGTAGGAAAAATATCCCAATCATTGCAAATGGCGTCGCTTATGTGGCAAATGTTTAAAGCCATGCGTGACTAATCGGGCGGCCAATGGCAAAGACTAGTTTCGAAAGGGAGTGATGTCTTTGCCAAAGTGGTTCGCATGGTTTGCGGGCGTCATATTGCTTGCGGCGTATGCCTTCTTTGAGACAGCGCCGTCGCCCTCCGTTCATGCCGAAGCGGTGGGCGGTGCGCTTCAGGTGAAGCATGAAGTGAAAGGAAGTGACGTACTCATTGAGTGTGTTGCCGTCCACTTTCCTTTCCGCAAAGGGAGCGGCGGTGGACACATTAATGTCTATGTCAACGGGCAAAAAATGACGGAAGTATACACGGCTGCCTTTATCGTGCGCGGTTTGCCGAGCGGGAAACATACTATCCGTCTTGAGCTCGTCTACAATGATGGGAAAGCAACCGGCATGACGCACGAATTTGACGTCGCCATCCAATAGAGATGACGACGATCGTTGAAAAGATGAACAGGGCGATTCAGCACAGCCTGGATCGCCTTTTTTGTCTGTCTCTTTCCTTCCCATTTTCTTTTCATTCATGGTATGATGGATAATGGAGGTGCCATTTGGTGAAGATTGCGACTCTCGAGCGCATCGAGATTTTAGATAAAGCAGAAGCGTTGGCCAAAATGATTGTCGAGTCGGACGTGGCGGACGAATACCGCCGCGCCTTTTGGCGGCTGAAGCAAGACTCCCGCGCCCAGCAGCTCATTGCTCGCTTTGTCAAACTGAAGGAGCGCTACGAAGAAGTGCAGCGCTTCGGGAAATACCATCCTGATTACCGCGACGTGATGAAAGAAGTGCGCGAAGCGAAGCGGGAGCTCGATTTGCATGAGACGGTCGCCGCCTTTAAGGAGGCGGAGAAGGCAATGCAAGAGTTGCTTGATGAGATCAGCGTGCTGATCGGCAAAGCGGTATCGGAACATGTGAAAGTACCGGCCGGAAATCCATACTTTTTGTCGGCGGGTTGTTCCGGTGGCTGCGGGGCGGGCGGAAGCTGCGGCTGCCGCACATAAAAAAAGGGGAAGGGACTATGTTTCCAAAACGGCAAGGGATTATCGTCTGGCTTCATTCGCTGAAATATGGGAAACAGTTGCGCAAGTTCGGCAACATTCATTACATTTCCAAACGGCTGAAATATGCGGTTCTGTATTGTGATATGGAGCAAGTCGACCATGTAATGAAAAAGCTCGCCTCGCTTCCATTCGTCAAGCGGGTCGAGCCGTCGTACCGCCCATTTTTAAAACTGGAATTTGAATCGAAAGGGGAGAAGGAAAAAGACTCCCCCTATCCGCTTGGATGAAAGAAAACAGCGGGTCGAAAAACAGCCAGCACCGGCTTTTCGGCCCGCTGTTTCTTTGTTTACTGAAGCGGCGGGATGAAGCGATTCATCCGCATAATGCCGATCAAATGATGGTAATATAAGTCGAGTTCGGCGAACATCGTCGATGGCTTAACATCAAGGTGAATGACGTCCATGCCCAGCTCTTTTGCCGTTTCCATAAACAGTTCGTACCGTTTGTTCGGCTTGACGGACGGATCGGGAATGCCTTCACGGCAAATGTAAAGCGGTTGGAAATCACCGGGGTCCGTCGGATGAAGGACAACGACCAAAGAGACGACCGCATGGCCTTTTTTCACCGTATGGAAGGCAAAGAAGCCGGATAAACGGTGGCGGTTGGCCTTCGCCAATTCAATCAGCTCGTATATATCGGAATATCCTTCGCCAAGTTCGATGAATCGTTGGATCATGAACAGCTCCCCCTTGCTGTTTTTTGTCCTCATCGCCCCGATGCCTCTAGGCATATCGATCAGGAGCGAATCCGACCGCAAGAATGCTTTGCGGTGTTCGCTGGGACGACGAGGGTGGAGTTTTTGAAGAACGTTTGACATTGCCCAAGCCTCGTCCACCCTTAACTTTACCGGCCATCCTCACGAATTGCAATAAAAAAACCTTGCGGCAATGAACCCGCAAGGTCCTTTCCAGTTCCTTGCCTCCGCGCACAGCGAAACAAGGATCGGAAAGAATAAAGAAAAGGGAGAGGAGAAACCGGAGGAAGAACTTATGGGGAAACGTAAGTCTTCTCCGTCACTGGCAACAACGCATCCAGCGTGTTGCCATTACTCATTATGGACCGTTTGCCGATTTCTATACATGAATCGCGAAAAAAATCCTTAGTTTGACGATCATCAACTTTATGGTAAGATTACCATGAAAACAACGAATCAAAGGGATGACAGAGACACCTTGAAACAGTGAATTGGGTGAAAGCGATGAGAGTCATTTCCGGAACATGCAAAGGACGGCGTCTGCAAGCGGTTCCAGGGATGTCGACGCGGCCGACGACCGATAAAGTCAAAGAGGCGATATTTAATATGATCGGGCCATATTTCTCAGGCGGCAACGGTCTTGATTTGTTTGCTGGCAGCGGCGGCTTGGGCATCGAGGCGCTCAGCCGTGGAATCGAGCGCGTCATTTTCGTCGATCATGACAGGAAAGCAGTGCAGACGATCCGAAAAAACGTGGCGGCCTGCGGGCTTGAGAAGCGGGCGGAAATTTACTGCAACGACGCTGAGCGGGCGCTGAAGGCGGTAGCGAAGCGCGGCCTCCGCTTTGCAGTTATTTTCCTTGATCCGCCGTATAAAGAGCAACAGTGGCCGACGTTGCTGTCGTCGATCGCCGAGCGTCAGTTGTTGGAGCCGCACGGCGTCGTCGTCGCTGAACACTCGGCGGAGGCGCAGCTGCCGGAAAAGGTGGGCGGCCTGACGGAATGGAAGCGGGAAACATACGGCATCACTGGTGTGACGATTTATAGATGGGAAGGGGATGGAAGCCATGGCGAGCATTGCGGTTTGCCCGGGGAGCTTTGACCCTGTGACGTACGGGCATTTGGATATTATTAAACGGGGAGCGAAAGTGTTTGATCAAGTGTATGTGGCGGTGTTGAACAACTCGTCGAAAAAGCCGCTGTTTACTGTCGAGGAGCGGATCGAGCTGCTCCGTGAGGTCACGCAGACGCTTCCGAACGTCCATGTCGAAGCGTTTCACGGCCTGCTTGTTGATTATGCCCGCAGCAAAAAAGCGAATGCCATTTTGCGCGGCTTGCGCGCTGTGTCCGATTTCGAATACGAAATGCAAATTACGTCGATGAACCGCGTCCTCGATGAAAACATTGAAACGTTTTTTATGATGACGAACAGCCAGTATGCGTTTTTAAGCTCGAGCATCGTCAAAGAAGTGGCGAAATACAACGGCGATATTTCTGAGCTGGTGCCCCCGGTTGTGGAGCAGGCGCTGAAGCGGAAATTTGCGTCCACAGCGGCTGATTGACGCTTCCTTATGGAAGCCGCTTGAGCGGGTGTTGCAGTCGGCGCCGGCCCAGTTTTGCCGTCAAGGGCGGTTCATGGCCGGGGAGACGCAAATCGCCCCGCGATGGCTAATATAGACTTCCATGACGAAACATTTTCGTCACCATCGGAAGGATGAAAATGTCCTTATGTTGAATGCTGGAACTTTACGCATTTTGGAATTCGGGTATTTTCAGGATAGATGCCATTTGGAGCTTTCACATTCGTGGCTTTTACTGAGCGTTGGATCGATTGTCGAGCGACCGAACAACGCCGCTTTCCGCCCCATATACGGGTCTGTGAAGCGGGCGGTTGTTCGATCCCCCGTCACGCTTTGGCGTGACGGGGCAAGCCACAGGCTTGTTCCTCGACATTCGAGAAATGAATCAGCGACTTTTTCGTCAAGGATAGGGTAAACCTCTTCGTTGCATCTATATATAGGCGTATATATAGGCGCTGGCTGCCAAGAAGCTGGGTGCTCAAACGGCCTATGGACGCCCGCGCGATTCACTGGCCGCCTTGATGACGAGCCATATATACAGGCAAAGGAACAGCAGCGTCAGGAGTGGCCCATATTGTTGCAGCAGCCGCCAGCCTTCATTCCAAGCGTTTCCCGGGGCGGCGTGAAGAAACGCCGGAATGTTGGTTGGCACCCCGCCGGCTGTTTTGATGTACAACGGTTTCCAAAGCAAGTATGTAAAGGAAGCGGCAAACACTCCGTGCAGCAAGCGCGCGATGAAAAACGGCTGAAAGCGGATGTTCGCTTCGGCAAGAATGCTGGCGACTTGCGCTTGGACGGAAAAGCCGCCGAAAGCGAGGATGAAGCTTGTGGCCACTGCTTTTTCCATCAGCATCGCCTCATCGGTCTGACTGATCATTTGGCTGCCGAGTGTAATTTCAAACAAGCCGGAAAACACAGGGATGTCAAGCTGCTCCGGCAGCTGGGCAAGGCGGAGCAGATGGCGCAACAATGGGGCAAGCTGTTCGGTCAAATGCATCATATACAGAAGTTTATTCATAACCGAAAAGAGAATAATAAAACCGCCGATCATTAACAGTGTTTGGACAGAAGAGCGCACGGCGTCGCCAAGAAGTTTGCCAAGCGGCTGTTCGTTTTTCAGTCGCGTGCGATGCAGGGTGCGCAGTGCATACGGGAGTGAAAATGAGCGTGGCTGCCGCTTCGATTGCTCCTGCTCTTTTCGGATGCCGTGAAAGCGCATGATCAGCCCAACGCTAATGTTTCCTAAATAGTGGGAAACGGCCAGCACAAGGCCGAGTTGCGGGTTGTTGAAAAATCCCGCTGACACGGCCCCAAAAATAAAAAGTGGGTTGGACGAATTGGTGAACGATGAGAGCCGTTCGGCTTCAATTGTCGTCAGCTGTTTTTCCTGATACAGGCGGGCAGTCAGCTTGGCTCCAGATGGGTAGCCGGACGCCATTCCCATGGCCCAGGCGAATCCGCCGACGCCTGGGACGCGAAACAACGGACGCATGAACGGCTCGAGCAAGACGCCGAGGAAGCTGACGACTCCGAAGCTGATGAGCAGCTCCGAGACGATGAAAAATGGCAAAAGCGATGGAAAGACGACCTCCCACCACATATTTAAACCACGAATGGACGCTTCAAGCGACTGTTTTGGATAGCAAATGAGCGAAAACGCAAACAAGGTGGCGGCGGAAGCGAGCAATACGGTTTTCCATTTCGCTCCCCAATTTTGTTTCACTTTTTTCCCCCCTTTTTTGCCGCGCGGCTTCGCGTGGTACAACCTCATATACCCTAATATACGAGTATAGGGGGGCGTTTTAGACCATAAGATGAAAGCGGATAGCGCTGCGACAAAGGAGGGGGAGGCGTGCCGCCAAAAGTCGGATTGGCGCTCGGGTCGGGAGGAGCGCGCGGGTTCGCCCATCTTGGGGTATTGAAGGTGCTCGAGGAGGAGCATATTCCAATTTCCTATTTGGCCGGCAGCAGCATCGGTGCGCTCGTCGCCGTCCTTTACGCAAGCGGCCATGGCCTCCATCGTCTCTATCGGTTGGCTCAATCGTTTCGACGCAACGATTTTCTTGACTGGACGGTGCCGAAAATGGGGCTGATCGCTGGCGAGCGCATCACGCAGTTTATTCGCTTGTTGACGAAAGGGAAACGAATCGAGGAGATGTCCCCGCCCGTGGCTGTTGTCGCCGCTGATTTGCAGACGGGGGAGAAAGTCGTGTTTCGACAAGGGGAAGCAGCCCAGGCGGTGCGGGCAAGCATCTCGATTCCTGGCATTTTTGTGCCGGCGGAAGTGAATGGTAGGCTGCTTGTCGACGGCGGGGTCGTCGACCGTGTGCCGGTGTCGGTCGTCCGGGCGATGGGAGCGGATATTGTCATTGCCGTCGATGTCTCTCCGCTCAACACCAAGGCGGAAATTGCGTCGATCGTCGATGTCATTTGGCAGAGTCTCGATATTTTGCAAGCGGAACTGGTCGCTCACCGTCAGGTCGCCTCAGATGTTATGATCCGGCCGCGAGTCGAACAGTATAGCTCGCGGGCGTTCACGGAGATTGAGGAAATCATCGCTCGCGGGGAAGAGGAAGCGCGGAGGCAAGTGGGAGCGATCCGTCAAGCGATCGAACAGTGGAAGGAGCCATCACACGAATGAAGAAACGGACGTATATTGCCCTGTTTTTCTTTGGCGCCGCCCTCACCTTTTTGCTCATTTTTATGAAGCTGCCGTATTACGTGACGATGCCGGGAAGCGCGCAAAGTTTAAAGCCGCTCGTTCACGTGGAAAACGGCGACCGCGATCAGGGAACGTTTATGCTTACGACGGTGCGGATGGGGCGGGCGAACGTGGTGTCGTATTTGCTCGCCCATATCCGTCCGTTTTATGAGCTGCATCCGGTCGAGGAAATCAAGCAGGAAGGGGAGAGCGACAAGGAATATACGATGCGTCAGCTTGAGCTCATGGAACAGGCGAAGGAAGCGGCGATTATCGTCGCTTATCGCCACGCCGGAAAACCGGTGTCGTATGAACCTCATGGCGTTTATGTCATGAGCGTCCTCCCTGATATGCCGGCCGCCGGCCGTCTAGAGACCGGCGACCGCATTGTTGCCTTGGACGGAAAGCCGCTCGGCACATCGGAGCAAATGGTCGACTATATTCGAGGGAAAAAGGCGGGCGACCGCGTCCGCGTTGCGTTCATCCGCGGCGGGAAACGACAGGAGACGGAGATTTCATTGAAGCCGTTTCCGCAGCATCCGAATCAAGTCGGCCTTGGGGTCATGCCGATGACGGATTATGACGTCCATACCGATCCGCCCATCAAGGTCGATTCCGAACAAATCGGCGGACCGTCGGCTGGGCTCATGTTTTCTTTGGAAATTTACAATCAACTCGTTCCCGAAGATATTGCCAAAGGCCATAAAATTGCCGGCACCGGAACGATTGATCTTGACGGAAACGTCGGCCCGATCGGCGGCATTTCGCAAAAAGTCGTGGCGGCTGACCGCGAAGGAGCTGAGGTGTTTTTTGCGCCGAACGAACATGGTGCGCCGACGTCGAACTATCGCGAGGCGGTGCGGACGGCGAAAAAAATCGGGACGCATATGAAAATCGTCCCGGTCGATACGTTTGACGAGGCGGTTCGTTATTTGCGCTCGATGCCGGAAACGTAAATGGGCGCCGTGGCGTATTCTTCTTTCAGCACGGCGCTGTAGAGCGGCTCCGGAAAAGCGGCGGCGTACACAGCTGCCGCTCTTTTTTCTTGCTCATAAAGAGGGTCGCCGTTGAGTTTGGACGCTCTAGCGACGAGTGGGAGCGCGGCGCTTTTTTTCACCTGATTTAAGTAGCGGCGGCCGGTTTCACTCATGCCGAGCAGCCGGATATAGGTCGGGTTGGCCGCTTTGGCCTGCTCCTCCTTTGTGAAATTCGTCAACACATGTGCGCATAGGCGTTGCAGCCTTGTCCAGGTGTATCGCTTCGTTTTGACAGCGGCGATGAAGGCGGCAAACGTTTCGGCGTGGGGGATGTGTTGCTTCAGCCGGTGTTCAATCCCTTCCTCCACGCCGGCGATGCGGCGCAAGTCGGCCTCTGTGGCGGTCAACAGCCGATATTTTAGGAGCGGAAAATACACTTCCCAATCGTGAAAGCGCCCGTATGTCTCCCGGTATTGGCGGAGTTGTTCGAGCGCAGCGGGCGGAACGTATGCCGCGATCGACTCAAGCTGTCCGGTTTGTCGCAATGTTTTTCGCAGGCTGGTGGCGCTCGCAATCGACGGGTGGGAAAATGATTCGTCATGATAGCCGGCGGCCAGCCGCGGAATCGTGCGCGGCATAATCGCCAGCTTGTTTTGCCAAATGGCTTTCACATACGCAAAACCAAGCACGTTGTTTGGCTGCGACAAATCAAGCGGAGCGGCGTCGAACTTTTGCCACGCTTCAGCGGCGGCTTTCGGAAAGCTTTGTCCGCGCGCCAGCCCGGTGCGGATGAGGGAATCGAACGTTTCCTTCTGTTCAAGCCACGTTTCCACCGCGGATAAAAAAGCGGAAATTTCCCCCGATTCGCTGCCAAAGCAAAGCTCTTGGCAGCCGATGGCTGCAAGCAGCTGCACCGCCCCATGTGCGAACTGTTCAGCCGCTTGCACAGCGAAGACGTACGGCAGCTCGATGATCACATCCACGCCGGCGGCAAGCGCCATTTTCGCCCGCGCCCATTTGGAGACGATGGCCGGCTCACCGCGCTGCAAGAAGTTTCCGCTCATGACGGCGATCAAACAGTCCGCTCCTGTCTTTCGCCTCGTTTCGTTCAAATGGTGGAAATGACCGTTGTGAAACGGGTTGTATTCCACAATCACGCCGACGACTTTCACTTTTTTTGCTCCTTTCATGACGATTCGCGCGGCTTGGCCGCAATGAAATGGCTCTCTATTTCTATCTGAACTTAGTATGGAGTATACGACGGTGAAGATCAACGGCAACATGTGGGGAGGACATCAAAAAAAACGAAGCGGCCGACCGTTTTCCGCTGTCCGCGCGCCAACCGTGCATGCTGGGAGTGGCATTTGGAAATGATGGGAGTATGCCGTTCTTTTCCCAAGGAGTGAGTGGTTGTAAAGAAAAAACATTGACAAAACTAGAAACGAAACGTATAATTTTATTCGTTGCCTTGAGGTGATCATATGAAATGGACGGTCCAACAGCTTCGCCGTTTTCAACATAAGGAAATGGCGATTGATGAGACAGTCGATGTGTCCGATTTAAAACAAATTGACACGTTGATCCGCGATATTTCGCCGGTGCATGTCCGAGGAAAAGCGGATGTCGGATCGACAAAATTCACGTTTCATTTGACGTTGTCCGGAACGATGGTGTTGCCTTGTTCGCGGACGCTTGTCGATGTGACGTATCCGTTTTCCATTCAGACGACGGAGACGTTTTTTGCGGATGGCAGCGGCATTGTGAAGACCGATGAGGACACCCATATGGTGGCGGGGGACACGATTGATTTGAATCCCATCATCCGCGAGTTGATTTTGCTTGAAATTCCGTTGCAGCTTATCGCTGAAGGACCGGTTGCCGGCGGAGCGCCGCAACATGGCGAAGGATGGGACGTTCTGTCGGAAGAAGAATGGGAGAAAGCGATGCAAGAGCGGGAAAAGAAAGTAGATCCTCGCCTTGCAGGGCTGGCCAAGTTTTTCGAGGAAAAACGAGACGAATGATCGTGAGTCGGCGTTGCCGGCCGATGGCGCAAATATTGCGCACCGTCCGGCAGCCGCCTTGTGTGCCGGCGGACGGCGGCCTCGGGGCTGATTGATCCACCGGCATGGATATGCTCAATGCGCCCGACAAGGAGGTGGGAATGATGGCAGTACCTTTTAGAAGAACATCGAAAACGAGAAAACGGCTGCGCCGTACGCACTTTAAACTGCAAGTGCCAGGCATGGTGCAATGCCCGAACTGCGGTGAATGGAAATTGGCGCACCGCGTCTGCAAAGCATGCGGAACATACAAAGGAAGAGATGTCGTCAACAAATAATGGCCGACATCGAACGACAGGCTGTCCGAAAACAGGACAGCCTTTTTGATTGTCTGCAAACACGAGTGTTGATGATCCATTATTTTACTAAAAAACAGAGAATCATATGGCTGAACACAAGTGTTTCTGCCTCTTTCCTCGAACAAGAACACCGGCGGGAAAATGGCGTTTGCCCATAAAGCGTTCTTGTTCGAGGAGGGCATGCCGTCATATGCCCAGCCGGCAGGCGGACGCTTGCCGACCACAGCAGAAAAGCTGAGAAACAGAGCCTTCCCAACTGGTTTTTATTGGCTCATCTACACGTTTGGTCTGCAAAAAAATCAACGCCATTCGTCCAGGCGGCAGTTTTTTTCGTCGTGAGGCAGGAAATTGAAGAGCCCGCGCCCAATTCATTGATGAAGAAAGGAGAGACGCGCTGATGGAAGCAAGGTTGGAGCATCATGACGGCATTGCGCTGTTTACAATTTGCCGTCCAGAGAAACGGAATGCGATCAATTTTGCCGTGATGGAGGCGCTTGAGGAGGCGATGGAACAGGCGGCGACTGATCCACAAGTGAAAGTGTTCGCCATTACTGGCTCTGGCAGCGAAGCGTTTTGTTCCGGCGGCGATTTGAGCGAGTTTGGGCATTTGCGCGGCACGGAGGCAAGACAGATGCTCATGCGCATGGGAGAGCTGCTGTACAGGCTGCTGACGTTTCCGAAGCCGACGGCCGCCCTTGTCAATGGAACGGCGATGGGGGGCGGCTGCGAGTTGGCGACTGCTTGCGATTTTCGCTTTGCCAAAGAAGGAAGCCGGATCGGATTTGTACAAGGCCGACTTGGCATTACGACCGGCTGGGGAGGAGCGTCGATGCTGTTTGCCAAACTTCCGTACGGGCGGGTGCTTGACTTATTGTTGCGTGCCGAGCCCATGACGGTGGAGGCGATGGAAGCGTGCGGTTGGGTTGACGCTATCCTACCAGCCGAACATTGGCGGGAACAATGGCGCGAACGGCTGGCGTCATATGCAGAGCGGCCGCTTTCCGTCTTGCAGGCATATAAGGCCACAGCCGGCGAAAAATGGCGAACCGCTTGGTTTCGCGAGCAGTTTTTCGCCGAGATCGCCCGTTGCGCCGAGCTGTGGGGGTCGGCCGAACATGAACAGGCATTGCGTCTTTTTTTGCGTAAGAAGTAATTTTTCCTTCTACCGTTTCTACTAGCCGCATACATATAATGACAAAGCGGCGATAAGGGGGGAAGGGGATGACGGGGGTGCGTCAAGACGCATGGACGAAAGAAGAGGATGAGTTGTTAGCGAATGTCGTGCTTCAGTATATTCGCGAAGGCGGCACCCAGCTGGAGGCGTTTGCTGAAGTCGGGCGGCGCTTGTCGCGGACAGCCGCGGCGTGTGGATTTCGCTGGAATTCGTGCGTTCGCAAGCAGTACAAGGAGGAGATCGAGCAAGCCAAGCAAGAACGGAAGATGCGAAAAAAAGAAAACGCATCCGCAAAGGAAAGCGAGGGGCAGACGAAGGTGGAAACGGCAGTCAAAAGCCATTTGTCATGGACGGAAGTGCTGGCCTTTTTGCAAGCTGAGGAGCAAAAGGCGCGTGACGCCCGACGGACGGCCGATGAAAACCGCGCGCTCAAAAACGATATGGAGCAGCTGCAGCAAATGGTGACGAAGTTGCAAATGGAAAAAGAAGCGTTGCAAAAACAACTGGCTGCCATCCAGGAGGAGTATAAAACGCTGCTTTCCATTATGGAGCGGGCGCGCAAAATGGTGACAGACAGCGGGAAACCAGCGGCGAATGCAGTGGCTGAAGGCGCCGACGGAGGGTAAGGGCTGGCTTTTCGCCGGCTTTTTTTCTTAACGGAAGAAGAAGATCTCTGCTAAAATAAGGCTAACGCCATGTTGCAAGAAAGCGGGGGAGAAGGGGTGAACATCGGGATTGTCGGCGGCGGAGCAGTCGGATTGCTGCTCGCCGCTTATCTTGGGCGGCGCCATGAGGTGACGGTCTATACGAGGCGTCCGTCCCAAGCAAGGCAGCTTGCCGAGCATGGAGTGGCGCTGAAAAAAGAGGGCGAAACCTCGGTCGTGGCGGTGCGCGCGCAGCCGTTTGCCGGGGCGGAGCTGGACGAGCGGCTCGTGTTTGTGACCGTCAAACAGTACGATCTCGCTTCCGTCTGTGCGCAAATCGACGCGTTTCGCCGCGTTCGTACGCTCGTTTTTTTGCAAAACGGCATGGGGCATCTCGAGCAGTTGACGGTGTTTGCTGACAAAAATGTTCTCGTCGGCGTCGTGGAGCATGGCGCCATGAGGCTGGATGATCGGACGGTGGCGCATACGGGCGTCGGAAAGCTGACACTTGCTTCCCGCTATGGTTCACTTGGCGACGCTCGGGAGCTTCGGGAAGGGGAGCGCGGCTTTCCGATTGAATGGGCGGACGATTGGGAGCGCATTCTTGTGGACAAGCTTGTCGTCAACGCCGTCATCAATCCGCTCACCGCTCTATTGCAAGTGAAAAACGGGGCGTTGCTAGAGACGGCTTCGTACCGCGATATGATGAGGCAACTGTTTGATGAGGTGCAGCACGTGCTGCCGCTTAAAGACGCTAATCGGGCGTGGGAGCGCGTCGTCCGCATATGCCAAAAAACAGCAGACAACTATTCGTCGATGTATATGGACTTAGCGAACGGGCGCCGGACGGAGATTGACGCCATTTTGGGCTATGTGTTGAAACAAGGGGAGGCGCGCGGCGTTGCGCTGCCGGTCGTCCGCTTTGTCTTTTCCGCGGTGAAAGGGAAGGAAGGGGGAGAGGCGGATGGGTGATTGGCTCGCTTCGATGCTGGCGACGTTTGTGACCGCGCCGCTTCTGCTGTTTTTGCTCGTCTACTTCGGAGCACGCTTGGTCAGCAGGCGGAAGCGGGCAGCGTTTTACGCCGCGGTCAACGCCGCGACTGCCTTTTTCATTGCTGCTGTCTATTTTTTGCTCGCCGTGTTGTTTGGAAAATCGTACTTCGTTCCTCTTCTTCTCTTTTTGTTTGGTCTGCACGCGGCGATCGCGCTTGGCTATTGGCGGACAAAAGCGGACTTTCGTTTGCGGACGGTGTTCCGCGTCTTTTGGCGGGCGAGTTTTCTCATTTTTGCCTCCCTTTACGCCGGGTTGCTTGTATACGGCATGGCCATGCGCGTTGCTATGAGCCTTTAGAGCGGCCGAGCAAGCCTTTTTTCTCTCGGGGCCAAACGTGCTATACTCATGAAAGAATACATAGGAAAGGGAGTTTTCGCCATGGACGTTCGCGAGATTCCGCTGCCGGCGGCAACGAAGCTGGCGGCTGATTACATAGCCGGCGTGTTTCCCATCGAGAGTGGTTTTGCCTATGCCTGGACGGATGATGAGGCGTTTTGCCGGCGGTTGTCGCATTTGCAAAGAAGAACGTATGATCGGCGCGGGCTGGCCGACTACTTGCACGCCTACCACCGCCGCTTTTTTGCGAGTCCAGCCACGATGGCCAATATCGACAAGCTGCGCGATGAGCGAAGCGTCGTCATTGTCGGCGGGCAGCAAGCCGGGCTGTTGACTGGGCCGCTGTATACGATTTATAAGATCATCACCATCATCCAGCTTGCCAAAGAGCAGGAGCGGAAACTGGGTGTGCCGGTCGTGCCGCTGTTTTGGATCGCCGGCGAAGATCATGACATCGCGGAAATCGATCATGTCTATGTCATTGAGGAAGGAGAAGTAAAAAAAGCGGCGTACCCACATAAAACGAATGAGAAGCGGATGGCTGCCGATGTACCGCTGGATTGGATGGCTGCGAAAGAGTGGATCGAGCGCGTCGTCAAAACGTATGGGGAAACGGATGTGACGAATGAGCTGCTCTCCTTTTTGTCATCGTGTCTTGATGAGGGGCGCACGTTTGTCGACTTTTTTGCCGCCATTGTGCTTCGGTTGTTCGCTGATCACGGCCTAGTTGTGTTGAACGCTGGCGATGCGGCGGTGCGGCCGCTTGAGCGCCGCTTTTTCGCTGCGCTCATTGAACGCCATCGCGACGTGACGGCTGCGGTGCTCGCTCAGCAAGAGGCGCTGCGCGCGCTCGGATATGCGCCGCTGATTGAAATCGGGTCCGATGCGGCCAACTTGTTTTATTACGACGGCCGTGAACGTTCGCTTTTGCAGTATGATGAGGAGCGCGGCCTGTTTCGCAATAAAGCGGGAACTCTCGTTTGGACAAGAGAAGAGCTGCTTGAGCTTGCCGAAACGAATCCGGCCTGTTTCAGCAACAATGTCGTCACCCGCCCGCTCATGCAAGAGTATTTGTTGCCGACGCTCGCTTTCATTGCCGGCCCGGGGGAGATTGCTTATTGGGCGGAATTGAAAGAGGCGTTTCCGCTTTTCGGCCTAGAAATGCCGCCGGTCGTGCCGCGCCTGCAGGCGACGATCGTCAGCCGTTCGCTGCAAACCGACCTATCCGATATCGGACTTGAGGTGGCTGACGTACTGAACGGGCGGCTTGATGAAGCCAAGCGGAAGTGGCGGGAGACGACCACCCAAGCGCCTCTTGCTTCGGCGTTTTCCAAAGCGAAGGCGGACATTGACGCGGCCCACCGTCCGCTCCGTGAGCTTGGGGTGGCGATCGACCGCGGATTGGAGAGATTGGTGGCGAAAAATGCCGCCATCATTCAGGCGCAAATCGAGTTTCTTCAGCACGCATTTGAGCGGTCGCTGTTGCGCAAACATGAGACGGAATGGCGGAAATTTTGGCGCATCGAGACGTCGCTTCGGCCGAACGGCGCGCTCCAGGAGCGAGTTTGGAACGTGTTTTATTACATCAACCGCTACGGATTTGATTTTGTAGAAAAACTTTTGGCTATTCGCAGTCCTAGCAACGGAATGCATAAAATTGTATATATGTGAGGCTTTTTCAAAGAAAAAGTCGAAAAGAAACATCCTGCTTTGAGCAGGATTTTCTTTTTTGTGAAATGAATTGTAAAAAAACAATGGTTATTAAATGGAAATCAAAGTAAAGGGGTGAAGCCGCCAGGATGGCCGTGATTGGCCTGTCCGACAAAAAGAAACAAAAAAGGACGTTTTTTTACAAAAAAAGCTAAAATTTTGTCCATCTTTGCGATATAATAAGAAGGCGGCCACTGGCCGATGTGAGTGTGGTTGGAAGCAACGAAGGTGGTGGACATGTGTTTCGACATACAACAGTGCTGCTGAAAGAGGCGGTCGATGGGTTGAACATCCGCCCGGACGGCATATACGTCGATTGTACGTTGGGCGGCGGCGGCCATAGCGAATATTTGCTCTCCCGTTTGTCGGAACGTGGGAAGCTGTTTGCCTTTGACCAAGACGAAGCCGCCATCATGCATGCGCGCGAACGACTCGCCCGCTACGGCCAGCAAGTGCAGTTTGTACACCGGAACTTCCGGTTTTTGCAAGAGGAGCTTTCGGCGCTTGGCGTCAAGTCCGTCGACGGCGTCTTGTTTGATTTGGGGGTTTCTTCGCCGCAGCTCGACGAACCCGAGCGCGGCTTCAGCTATCAGCACGATGCGCCGCTTGATATGCGGATGGACCGCAAGCAACGGCTGACGGCGGCGGAGATTGTCAACCGCTGGCCATACGAGGAGCTCGTCCGCATCTTTTTCCGTTACGGCGAAGAGAAGTTTTCCAAACAAGTAGCGCGCAAAATCGAGGAAGTGCGCCGCACGAGGCCGATTAAAACGACGGGAGAGCTCGTTGATGTGATCAAGGAAGCGATTCCCGCCCCGGCGCGCCGCAGCGGTGGACACCCGGCCAAGCGCATTTTTCAAGCGCTCCGCATCGCGGTCAATGACGAACTTGAGGCGTTTCGCGAGGCGCTCGAGCAGGCGATCGAACTGCTGACATCCGGTGGACGGGTGAGCGTCATTACGTTTCATTCGCTTGAAGACCGCATTTGCAAAGAAACGTTTAAAAAGGCGAGCGAAAGTCCGCCATTGCCTCCGGGGCTCCCGGTTCTCCCCGACGATTATCGCCCCGTGCTGAAAATCATTACCAAAAAACCGATCGTTCCTTCCGAGGAAGAGCTCGAACGAAACCACCGCGCCCGTTCGGCCAAACTCCGCATTGCCGAAAAGCTGTAGATGACAAAAATAGCGGGGAAATACGATGAATTTCAATGCGGGCGCCGCCCATTGCGGCGAAAAACGAATGCATGGAGAAACAGGAGGGGAAAAATGTGAACGATGTGGCAATCAAAGTCGCGCGTGAACAACGACATCCGGCGGCACCGCCAAGTCCAAAGCCGCGGCGGAAGCAGCGCTTTCGCCTGTCGCTGGCTGAAAAGATGCTGTTTGTGTTGTTTTTCCTGTTTGTCTTCTATGCGGCGGTTCATACCGTCTCGAACCAAGTGCGCATTTACGAACTGAACAAAGAGGTGCAAAAGCTCGAGGCGTCGATTGACGAGCAGAAAAAGGAGAACAATGACTTATATGTCGAGGTGCAACGGCTGAGCGCATACGAGCGCATTTTGCAAAAGGCGAAAGAACTCGGTTTGTCGCTCAACGAAAACCATGTGAAAGTTGTGCAGGAATGATCGACGATGGAGGTAAGAAAGCATCGCAACACCCATCAGGGAGCGTTCATTCTGTTTTGCTTGTTCGGCTTCCTCTTTTCCCTGTTGTTCGCCCGCTTTGTGCAGCTTGAATGGACCGGCAAAGCAGACGGTCAAACACTGGCTGTGATCGCGGAGCGTCAGCATCAACAAACGCGGACGATCGAGGCGAAGCGTGGAACGATTTTCGATCGCAAAGGTTCCATTTTGGCTGAAGATGTGCCGTCGTATACCGTTGTGGCCATTTTGGATCCGAAGATGACAACCGATCCGGATCATCCGCGCCATGTGATCGATCCGAAAAAAACAGCGGAACAACTTGCCCCGTTGCTTGGCATGGACGCCGAGGCGATGGAACGCATTTTGACAAAAAAAGCGAAGCAAGTCGAGTTTGGATCCTACGGCCGCAACATCAGTTTTGAGCTGAAGCAAAAAATCGAAGCGCTCCATTTGCCAGGCATCGCTTTCATCCGCGACACGAGCCGGTTTTATCCGAACGGCATGTTTGCGTCGCACGTCATCGGCTATGCGCAAAAAAATGCAGCCAACGAAACAGTCGGCAAAATGGGAGTGGAAAAAGAGCTTGACCGGTATTTGCGTGAAGAAGACGGCTATGTGTCGTTTGCTGGCGACGTAAACGGCTTTCGCCTCCCCGGGGGGAAAGAGCGCATTGTCAAGCCGAACAATGGGGCAAACGTCTATTTGACGATTGACGGAAAGATTCAATCGTTTTTGGAAGATGCGATGAACAGCGTCGAGAAGCAATACAAGCCGAAAAAAATGATCGCCATCGTCGCTGATCCAAAAACAGGGGAAATTTTGGCGATGGCAACGCGTCCGAGCTTCGACCCAAACAAGCGTGATATTACGAACTTTTTAAATGACGCCATTTCCTATCCGTATGAGCCGGGATCGACGATGAAAGTGTTCACGCTCGCGGCGGCCATCAACGAAGGGGTGTACAACGGCAATGAAACGTATCGCTCTGGTTCCTACAAAGTCGGGCCGAACACGATCCGCGACCATAACGATGTCGGCTGGGGGACGATCACATTTAACGAGGGGGTGCAGCGCTCCTCAAACGTCGCCTTTTCGATTTTAGTGAAAGAAAAGCTTGGCGAAGATCGGTTTTTGCAATATTTGCACCGTTTCCACTTTGACCGGAAAACGGGCATCGATTTGCCGAACGAAGCGGTCGGGCAAATCCGCTATCGCTACCCGATTGAACGAATTACGACCGGATTCGGCCAAGGGACATCGGTGACGCCGATCCAGCAAATCCAAGCGGCGACGGCGATCGCCAACGATGGGAAAATGATGAAGCCGTATGTCATCGAGAAAGTTGTCGACCCAGACAGCGGCAAAGTCGTGATCGATCATGAGCCGACCGTGGTCGGCCAACCGATCACGGCGGAAACTGCGCGAAAAGTGCGTGACATTTTAGAGACGGTTGTCACGTCTGAGCACGGCACCGGCCGTCCGTACCAAATCAACGGCTACCGCGTCGCCGGCAAAACGGGGACGGCGCAAATTCCGTCGCCTTCCGGCGGCTATTTGACCGGACGGGAAAACTACATTTTTTCGTTTTTAGGCATGGCGCCGACAGATGATCCAAAGCTTCTCATGTATGTCGCTGTCCAACAGCCGCACCTGGATGTGACCGAAACGGGAGCGGCGCCGGTGTCGCAAATTTTTACGACGGTGATGAAAAGCAGCTTGCAATATTTGCATATTGAACCGACCGGAGAAAAACGAATGAAAGCAAAGACAGCCCAACCGCAGGCGCTTGATTCATGGATCGGCCAGCCGGCGGCTTCGGCAGCCAAGCAGCTGAAGGAAAAAGGATATGTGCCGGTTGTGATCGGCCGCGGCCAATATGTTGAGCAACAGCTTCCGCAAGGCGGCGATCACGTTCTTTTGGGGGAACGAGTTGTGTTGAAAACGGACGGGGCGGCAACGATGCCGGATTTGCGCGGCTTCTCGCTGCGCGACGCCATGAAAGTGGCTCGTATACTCGGCTTGCGGCCGAGCACGAAAGGGAGCGGTTATGTCATCAGCCAAAATATTCGTCCTGGAGCGGAGGTGCGCAAAGGCGATTATTTAATCGTTGAATTGACTCCGCCGAGCCAATGGGAGAAAGCGGTGGGGGAGAAGGAGAAAGAAGCAGCCGAGCGGAAAGAGGCTGAGCCGCACGAATGATTTTTGCCGTTCTATAACGGGGCGTACAAGCATATAGTGGAACGAGCCCACCATGAAGGAGGTTCCGCCATATGCGCGTATCGTACGTTACCGTGCGCAAGCGGTTGACGATTGTGTTTTTGATCGGGATTTTGATCTTTGCCATTATCGACCTCCGTCTCGGCTACGTCCAATTTTGGCTCGGCGATCTGTTAGCGGAACGGGCGAAAGGGCTATGGGGCCGGAACATTCCGTTTGAGCCGAAGCGAGGCGAAATTTTGGATCGCAACGGCGTTCCGTTGGCGACGAACATGAGCGCGCCGACGGTGTATGTCATTCCACGGCAAGTCAAAAATCCGGCAGAGGCGGCGAAAAAGCTGGCCGGGGTGCTCGGTGGCTCAGTGGAATCCATCTATAAACAAATCACGCAAAAAACGTCGATCGTCCGCTTGAAAGAGGGGCGGAAAATTTCTGATGAAAAGGCAGCGAATGTGCGCTCCCTCGACTTGGATGGGGTGTATATCGCGGAAGATACGAAGCGGTACTATCCGTTTGGCAGCTATTTGTCGCACGTGCTCGGCTTCACCGGCATTGACAACCAAGGGCTCACCGGGCTGGAGCTGTATTATGACAAGGAACTGAGGGGCGAGCGCGGCTCCGTGCAGTTTTATTCCGATGCGAAAGGGCGGCGCATGCCCGATATAGCCGATGACTATACACCGCCGACTGACGGCTTGAATTTGGTGTTGACGATCGATTCGCGCATTCAGACGATCATTGAACGCGAACTTGACATCGCGGAGGCGAAATACAACCCCGATGGCATCATTGCGATCGCCATGGATCCGAACACGGGTGAAATTTTGGCGATGGCGAGCCGACCGACGTTTGACCCAGCGAATTACCGGAGCGTTCCTCCGGAAATTTACAACCGCAACTTGCCGATTTGGAGCACGTACGAACCGGGATCGACGTTTAAAATCATTACGCTGGCCGCGGCTCTTGAGGAACATAAGGTAAATTTGCTGAAAGACCATTTCTTTGACCCTGGCTACGCCAAGGTAGCCGGCGCTACGCTTCGTTGTTGGAAAAAAGGCGGCCACGGCGATCAGACGTTTTTAGAAGTCGTGCAAAACTCATGCAACCCGGGGTTTGTCGAGCTTGGCGAGCGGCTTGGAAAGGAGACCTTGTTTCGTTACATTAAGCAATTTGGTTTTGGTGAGAAAACGGGCATCGACTTGCAAGGGGAAGGAACAGGCATTTTATTTGATTTGAAACGGGTCGGGCCGGTGGAGCTGGCAACGACGGCGTTCGGCCAAGGGGTGTCGGTGACGCCGATCCAGCAAGTCGCTGCCGTGTCAGCGGCGATCAATGGCGGCATTTTGTACACACCTTACATTGCCAAAGAATGGCTGGATCCGGAAACGGGGGAAGTCGTGAGCCGCAATACACCAAAGGCGAAACGGCGCGTCATTTCCGAGGAAACGTCGAAACAAGTCCGGTACGCGCTTGAAAGCGTCGTCGCCCAAGGAACAGGGAAAAAGGCGTATGTCGAAGGGTACCGCGTCGGCGGCAAAACCGGAACAGCGCAAAAGGCGCAAGGCGGCCGCTATTTGCAAAACAACCATATCGTTTCGTTCATCGGCTTCGCTCCAGCGGATGATCCGAAGCTTGTCGTGTACGTCGCCGTCGACAACCCGAAAGGAACGGTTCAGTTCGGCGGCACGGTCGCTGCGCCGATCGTTGGGAAAATTATAGAGGACAGCTTGCGGATTATGGGCGTGAAGCCCCGCAAAGACCAGCTCGAGAAGGAGCGCGACTGGAACGAGCCGAAAGTCATTGAAGTGCCAAACTTGATCGGAATGACAAAAAATGATTTGCAAGAACAGCTTTTTGACTTAAAATTAGATGTTAGTGGTGAGGGAGATGTCGTTGTGGAACAATCCCCAAAACCAGGGGTCAAAGTGAAAGAAGGCTCAACCGTCCGCATTTATTTGGCGAAGCGCGAAGCGGCGGAAGAACGGTAAGACGAACGTGCAAGGGGGGCGACCGATGCGATGACACATCGGGTTGGTTGAGCCCCTTTTTCCGCTGTCTGCCTAACGGAGCGGACGATTTCGAAGCGAAAGGGATGAACGAACATGAAACTACTGACGCTGCTGTCACGCTTGCCCGGTTTTTGGGTGCACTATGGAGGCAATCCGGACATCGCGGCGCTTGAGATGGATTCGCGCTGCGTTACGCCCGGTTCGCTCTTTTTTTGCCTGAAGGGATTTACAGTAGATGGACATGATTTTGCTGATGAGGCGGTGGCGCGTGGAGCGGCGGCGATCGTGGCCGAGCGGCCGCTTTCCGTTGATGCTCCCGTCGTTCTCGTGTCGGACAGCCGGCGGGCGATGGCGATTTTAGCGGACGCGTTTTACGGGCAGCCGACCCACCGCCTTCATTTAATCGGGGTGACCGGCACAAACGGCAAAACGACGACGACGTCGATCATTGAACAAATCGCGAGAAAGGCCGGCAAGAAAACAGGGCTCATTGGCACGGTTCACATCAAGATCGGCGACCGTTCCTATCCGGCGTCCAATACGACGCCGGAGTCGCTCATTTTGCAGCGTACGTTCAAACAAATGGTCGATGAAGGGGTTGAGTTCGCGGCGATGGAAGTGTCGTCGCACGCGCTGCATCAAGGTCGGGTGCATGGCTGCGATTACGATGTGGCCGTTTTTACGAATTTGACGCAAGATCACTTGGATTATCACGGGACGATGGAAGAGTATCGGAATGCCAAAGGGCTGCTGTTTGCTCAACTCGGCAATCGCTACGATGAACATCGGCCGAAATTTGCCGTTCTCAATCATGACGATCCGGTTTCGCAATATTATAAACATATGACGGCTGCGCCGGTCATTACCTATGGCATCAATGAAAAAAGCGATGTAATGGCCGAACAAATCCATATGACCCGAAGCGGCATGGCCTTTCGGCTTTGCACGCCATATGGGGCGGCGGCGGTGGAAACGAAGCTCGTCGGACTGTTCAACGTCTACAACATGCTTGCCGCGGCTGCGGCTTGCCTGGCTTCTGGGCTTTCGCTTGAGGCGATCACTGCTGCGTTGGCCGATGTCAAGCCGGTGCCGGGGCGGTTTGAAACGGTGGATGAAGGGCAAAACTTTACGATTATCGTCGATTACGCCCACACACCGGACAGTTTAGAAAACGCCTTAAAAACGGTTCGCCAGTTTGCGAAGCGAAACGTATACGTCATCATCGGCTGCGGCGGGGATCGCGACCGGTCGAAACGGCCGCTCATGGCGCAAGTGGCGGTGCGGTATGCGGATGTCGCCATTTTTACTTCCGACAATCCGCGTTCGGAAGATCCGAAGCAAATTTTGCGCGACATGGAAGCGGGAATAAGCGCTGAGATTGGAAAGCACGTGACGATTCCCGACCGTGAAGAGGCGATCCGCTATGCCATCCGGCAGGCAGAAGAAGGAGATGTTGTGTTGATTGCCGGCAAAGGGCATGAAACGTATCAAATCATTGGCAACGATGTGATTGAGTTTGACGATCGCGCTGTTGCCCGAGCGGCAGTGAAGGAGAGAGGATGACCATGATCGCATACAGGATGGTGCAATCGATGGCGGTGGAGGCGCGCGGCATTGTCGATGAAACGATTCGTTTTCATGCCGTGTTCGTTGACCCGACCCAGCAGGTGAAAAAAGGGCTGTTTGTCCCGCTTGACCGCGGGGCGGAAACATTGAAAACAGCGATTGAACACGGGGCGATCGGCTCGTTTTGGCCTCTTGGCGAACCGTTGCCGCGTTACATTCCCAACCAATTTCCGCTCTTTTTCGTTCCGTCTCCGCTCGAGGCGGCTGCGGCATTGCTGGAGCGATACTTGGAGCAAGACTGTGCAGAGGGTGTGCAGTTTTTCTTCGCTCTTCCTGAAGACAGCCCCCTTGCTGGGGAGGTTGTGCGCCGCCGGCTGGCGGAATTGGAGAAGCGATGGCTGGACGCTCGGCTGTTTAAAGGATGTGACGATGCATGTCAGAGCAAGTGATCGTGATTGCCATGGCGGCTTCCTTTCTCATCACTGTCGTTTTATCGCCGCTGTTCATCCCGTTTTTGCGGCGGTTGAAATTCGGACAAAGCATCCGCGAGGAAGGGCCGAAGTCTCATCAAAAAAAATCGGGCACGCCGACGATGGGCGGCATCATGATTTTGTTGGCGATTGTGGCGACGACTTTATGGATCACGCCGAAAATCGCCGACTTGTCAACGAGGACGTATTTGCTGCTGTTGGTCACCGTCGGTTATGGGGTGCTCGGCTTCCTTGACGATATCATCAAAGTCGTCATGAAGCGAAATCTCGGCTTGACAAGCCGGCAAAAATTGATCGGCCAGCTCCTTATCGCAGCCATCTTTTTTGCTGTCTACCGCCAAAGCGGTTTTTCGACGGTGTTACATATTCCAGGCGCCGATTGGTCCGTCGACCTCGGATGGGCGTACGGCGTGCTCTTGTTGCTCATGCTTGTCGGCGGCTCGAACGCCGTCAACTTGACCGACGGGCTTGACGGGTTGCTTGCCGGAACAGCGGCGATCGCCTTCGGCGCTTATGCCGTCTTGGCTTGGAATCAAGGCCAGTACGATGTCGCTGTATTTTGCGTCGCTGTTGTTGGCGCCGTGCTCGGCTTTTTAGTGTTTAACGCCCACCCGGCGAAAGTGTTTATGGGCGACACCGGCTCGCTCGCGCTTGGCGGGGCGATCGCCGCTGTCGCTGTCCTGACGAAGCTTGAGCTGTTGCTTGTCATCATCGGCGGTGTGTTTGTCATCGAGACGCTGTCGGTCATCATTCAAGTGGCTTCGTTCAAAACGACAGGACGGCGCGTGTTTCGCATGAGTCCGCTTCATCATCATTATGAACTTGTTGGCTGGTCAGAATGGCGAATCGTTGTGACGTTTTGGGCCGTTGGCCTTTTATTTGCGATGCTAGGAATTTATATCGAGGTGTGGATGTAATTGAAACCGACTCGTTTTTACCAACATCGTCGTGTGCTTGTTATTGGATTGGCCAAAAGTGGAGTAGCGGCGGCTCGGCTGCTTGTGGAGCTGGGCGCCAACGTGGTTGTCAATGACCAAAAGCCGCTTTTTGAAAATACGGAGGCTCGGCAGCTGGAACAGCTTGGCGTCCGCCTCGTTTGCGGTGGTCATCCGCTTGAACTGCTTGATGAGCCGTTTGACCTTGTCGTAAAAAACCCGGGCATTCCGTACACGAACCCGATGGTGAAAAAGGCGCTGGAGAAGGGGCTTCCGGTCGTGACCGAAGTGGAGCTGGCTTATCACATTTCCGAAGGGCCGTTTATCGGCATCACCGGGTCCAACGGAAAAACGACGACGACGACGCTTATTTACGAAATGTTAAAGGCGGACGGCCAAAATCCGCTGCTTGCTGGCAACATCGGCCTTGTCGCCTGTGAGGTGGCAAAGGAAGCAAAGCCAGGGCAATGGCTTGTCACGGAGCTGTCCTCATTCCAGCTTGCTGGTATTGACCAATTTCGCCCGGCTATCGCCGTTTTGCTCAACATTTTTGACGCCCATTTGGACTACCACGGAACGAAAGAGGCGTACGCAGCGGCAAAGGCCAACATTTTCCGCAACCAAACGGAGCGCGATTATGCCGTCGTCAATGCCGACGATCCGCTCGTGATGAACATTGCCTCATCGGTTCGGTCGCAAAAAGTGCTGTTTTCGGCGACGAAACCTCTCGGCGAAGGAGCGTACGTTCAAGACGGCGCCATCTATTGGAACGGTGATCCAGTTGTCAGAATCGCTGACATCGTTCTTCCTGGCCAGCACAATTTGGAAAACATTTTAGCGGCGGTGGCGGCCGCCAAACTGACCGGCGCTGGTGATAAGGCGATCTGCCAAGTGCTGACGACATTTTCCGGCGTGAAACATCGGCTTCAGTATGTGGCGGAAATTGACGGCCGGCGATTTTTCAATGACTCGAAAGCGACGAATATCTTGGCGACGCAAAAGGCGCTTTCTGCGTTTGCCGGCGAGCCGGTCATTTTGCTCGCTGGCGGGCTTGACCGCGGCAATGAGTTTGATGATCTTCTCCCGTATTTGCAACAGGTGAAGGCCGTTGTACTGTTCGGCCAGACGGCGGATAAAATCGGCCGCATTGCTCAAAAAGCGGGAATAGAAACGATCCGATATGTCGATAATGTGGAAAAAGCCGTCCCGGTTGCTTTCGAGCTTTCCAAGCCGGGCGACGTCATTTTGCTCTCTCCGGCATGCGCCAGCTGGGATCAATACAAAACTTTCGAGGAGAGAGGGGACATTTTTATCAACGCCGTGCATAAGTTGAAATAGAGGGAAAGGGACAGCCCTTTCCCTCTAGTTTACAAAAATAGAGGTGTTGGGCATTGCCGCGGAAAAAATCTGCGCCGGATTTTTTGCTCATTCTTTTGACGTTTTCGCTCTTGGCCATCGGACTCATTATGGTGTACAGCGCGAGCGCCATTTGGGCGGAATACAAGTTCAACGATTCGTTTTTCTTCGCCAAACGCCAACTATTGTTTGCGGGCGTCGGCATTATCGCCATGTTTTTTGTCATGAACATCGATTATTGGGTGTGGCGCGACTGGTCGAAAGTGCTGCTTGGCGTCTGTTTTGTGCTGCTCGTTCTTGTGCTCATTCCCGGCATCGGCATGGTTCGCAACGGATCGCGCAGCTGGATTGGAGTTGGGGCGTTTTCGATCCAGCCGTCTGAGTTTATGAAGCTGGCTATGATCGCTTTTTTGGCCAAATATTTATCTGAAAACCAAAAGAAAATTACGTCGTTTAAACAAGGGTTGCTGCCGGCGTTGGCGCTTGTGTTTGCCGCGTTCGGCATGATTATGCTGCAGCCGGACTTAGGGACGGGCACCGTTATGGTTGGTACGTGCGTGACGATGATTTTCGTCGCCGGCGCCCGTCTCAGCCATTTTGCCGGGCTTGGCGTATTGGGGCTCGCTGGGCTTGCCGCCCTCATCCTGTCGGCTCCCTATCGAATCAAGCGGATTACGTCGTTTTTAAACCCGTGGGAAGATCCACTCGGAAGCGGATTTCAAATCATCCAGTCGTTGTACGCCATTGGACCGGGCGGCTTGTTCGGCCTTGGGCTTGGGCAGAGCCGACAAAAGTTTTTTTACTTGCCGGAGCCGCAAACCGACTTTATTTTCGCCATTTTAGCCGAAGAGCTCGGCTTCATCGGGGGGTCACTCGTTCTCTTGCTCTTTGCCCTTCTTCTTTGGCGCGGGGTGCGCATCGCCCTTGGCGCCCCCGACTTGTACGGAAGCTTTTTGGCGCTTGGCATTATTTCGATGATCGCTATTCAGGTGATGATCAATATCGGCGTTGTGACGGGATTGATGCCCGTCACCGGCATCACCCTTCCGTTTTTAAGCTACGGCGGATCGTCGCTGACGTTGATGCTGATGGCCATCGGTGTGCTGCTGAACATCAGCAGGCATGCCCGCTATTAGGCAAGCGGCGTATGTCCGCCGTTTTTTCTTGGCGTCTCTCGAACGCGGCCCGTCGTCGAACAGTGCCGGCAAATGCGATAAAAACAGGCTCTCTCTTGCATTCTATTTGTGATATAATGAAAACAAGTGCAAAAACTAAAGAAACGGCAGCGGATGCCGTTTGTTTTTATACCGATCGTTTCAGCGCGGGCGTTGAAGAAGAAAGCGGGGAATGCGATGGAAAAGGGAAAAGTCGTCGTCCTGGAGGACCGCGTCCCGAAACTGAAGGAACGGCGCCGCCAGAAAGCGAACCGTCGGCTCATTGCGTACTTGTTCTTCTTTTTTCTGTTTATCTTGTGCGTCCTTTACTTTCAGTCGCCGCTCAGCGCGGTAAGGCATGTGGAAGTGAGCGGCAACCGTCATCTCTCAGCGGAGCGCATCATCAGCTTAAGCGGCATTACGAAGCGGACAAGCTTTTGGAAAGTGAATGAACAAAACGTAGAAGAAAAACTCACTCGCCATCCAGAAATTAAGGAGGCAACAGTGGAAAAACATCTGCCGAACACGATCGCCATCCATGTTCGCGAATGGCGGCGAATCGCTTATGTGTATGACCGACAAACGTTTTTTCCGCTGCTTGAAAACGGACGGCTGTTAAAGCAGGAAGGGACGAAGACCGCTCCAAGCGATGCGCCGGTGCTTGTCGGCTGGAAAGACGGCGAAGCCATTGCTGAAATGACGGGACAGCTCGCCGAACTGCCGGCGGCGGTGCTGAGCGCTATGTCGGAAATTCACTACAAGCCGACGAGGGAATATGAAGACCGCGTCATCGTCTACATGAATGACGGTTATGAAGTAAGCGCGACAATTCGGCAATTTGCGGACAAGCTGTCGCATTATCCGGCGATTGCCGCCGCGCTTGACCGAAACGTCAAAGGAGTCATTCATTTGGAAGTCGGCAGCTATTTTGTTCCTTACGCCCTCTCGAAAAAGGAGGATGGCGATGAAACGACAAGCCCGTAGCCGCCTCCTGCTGACGTTGATTAGCTTGATTTTCGGCGCCATGCTCGGTTTTTCGTACCAACATGCGAAAAACGAAGCATCCCGCCGCCAATGGAGCGAAAGCGAGTGGAAAAAAGAGTACGAATATCGTTCGGCGCTTCTTGCTTTGCAAAAAGAAAACCGGTCGCTCAAGCAGCAGCTTGTCAAAAAGCAGGAGGAGCTGGCTGCATGGGAGAAAAAGCTGGCCCAGGAGCAGGAGAACGAGGCCGGACTAGCAAAAGAAGCGGAACAGCTGCGCATGCATGTCGGAAAGGCGAGGGTGAAAGGGAAAGGTGTAGCAGTCACCCTTTCCGATTCCTCTTATATCCCCTCTGAAGCGAGCGCTACTGATTATATCGTTCACGAACAGCACGTATGGAAAGTTGTTCACGAGTTGCTCATTTCCGGCGCCGAAGCCGTCGCTATTAATGGGCAGCGCATTTCCCACCGTTCATATATCGTCTGCAACGGCCCAGTCATTGAGGTCGATGGGACGCAGCATGCCGCTCCATTTGTCATTTCGGCCATTGGCAATCCAGACGTGCTCATGTCCGCTCTAGAGCTTCCCGGCGGCATCGTCGACGAGCTTGTCGAAGATCATATCGACGTGAAAGTGGAAAAGCAAGGAGCTATCGTGTTGGATCCGGTGTTTGCGCCCGAGCCATAAAACGGGCGGAAAGGGGCGGTGAAGCGCATTGGAACGGAAAAATCGATTCTATTTTGCTGGCGTAGCTGCCATATTCGGTGTGATGCTGGCCGTCGGGCTGCGGACGACGTTGCATCCGGAAGGGCGCGACACGCGCGACATTTGGGAGTTGCGCGCCGATTTGACAAAAGAGCAGAAGCTTGAACAACGGCTGCTTGAGGAGCTAGAGAGTTACGAGGAAACGTTGCGCCGCTATCGACAGGAACACGAGGCGGGCGGCGCGACGGAGCTTGAAGCGACAGTCGCGAAGCTGAGGGAAGAAGCCGGGCTGACAGAAGTGAAAGGCAGCGGTCTTGTGTTGACGATCGCGCCGCTTTCGGCGGCCGGCTACGTTGGTCCGGCCGCTGCCGCCGTATCGCCCGAGCTATTGCAGCGGTTAGTGAATGAGTTGAACAAATACGGGGCGAAAGAAATCGCTATCGACGGTGAGCGATTGACGAACCGGACGGCCATTCGCGATATCAATGGTGCAACGAAAGTAGGGAGCCGCTCAGTGAGGCTGCCGGCCGAAGTGAGAGCAATCGCCGATGATGCAGACAAGCTGTACAGCGGGCTCGCCGTTTCGCCGATTCGCGATGATTTCGCTTTGGAAAACTTGGAGCTGTCCATATCCAAGCCCCAACCGCTTGTTGTCATTCCGCCCGCATCTGAGCGTCCGGATGTGAAATACATGGAGACAGCGAACGGCGGCAAGGAGGAGAAATAGCATGTGGCTCCCGCTTCTCGGATTGCTTTTTGGGTTTGCCATCGGCGTTCTTGCCGGCTGGGAAGTTCCCGATGAATATTCTAATTATTTGTCCATTGCCATTTTGGCTGCCTTTGATACATTAATCGGAGGATGGCGCGCCCACCTGCAGCGGACGTACGACGAAACCGTGTTTATAACCGGGTTTTTTTTCAACATTATTCTGGCCGCAACTTTAACTTTTCTTGGGGTGCATCTTGGTGTAGACTTGTATTTAGCGGCTGTGTTCGCCTTCGGCATCCGCTTGTTTCAAAATATTGCCATCATCCGCCGCCTTTGGCTTGCCGAGTGGGCCAAGCGGCGGCACAATCGTGAAAAAAGTTAGGAAAAAGACAGGGAAAGTCTTTTCGTGTGTTGAATTATATGGGGTAAAACAAAATATAGTGTTGTTGCGAAACTCGCAAACTAGACATAGACCAATAGAAAATAAAGATGGGAAATTTCAGCCGAAAAAGGAGGTGTCGCTGCTTACTGAAACGCCGGCCGGCACCGGCGCGTTTTTAGTAGGCAGATGCCAAAAAATGAGCAGCAATGAGATCGTCGTTAGCCTGGATGTCGGAACATCGAACGTGAAAGTCATCATCGGGGAAATGCTAGGCAGCTCCATCAACATTATCGGGGTGGGCAATGTCAAAGCGGAAGGGCTCAAAAAAGGGGCGATTGTTGATATAGATAAAACGGTGCAGTCAATCAGACGGGCCGTCGAGCAAGCGGAGCGAATGGTCGGTTTATCGATCCGTCGTGTGATCGTCGGGGTGGCCGGCAGCCATATTCAGCTCCATGACTGCCACGGCATTGTCGCCGTCGCGAGCGAAAACCGAGAAATCAGCGATGAAGATGTTGCCCGCGTCATCGATGCCGCGCAAGTCGTTTCGATTCCTCCCGACCGGGAAATCATCGGCGTTGTTCCGCGCCAGTTTATCGTCGACGGATTGGACGGCATTCATGATCCACGCGGCATGCTCGGCGTCCGCTTGGAAATGGAAGGCACTATGGTGACTGGTGCGAAGACGGTATTACATAATCTTCTTCGCTGTGTGGAGCGGGCAGGCTTGGAAATCAGCGACATTTGTCTTCAGCCATTGGCGGCAGGTTCGCTCGTGCTGTCCGATGACGAACGGCATTTGGGGGCGGCGCTCGTTGACCTGGGAGGCGGATCGACAACGGTCGCTGTCTTTGAGCAAGGGACGCTGCAAGCTGTCTCTTCGCTGCCGGTCGGCGGGGAGCACATTACGAAAGACTTGGCCATCGGATTGCGGACAACAACGGACGATGCCGAAAAAATCAAACTGAAGCATGGGCATGCGTTTTATGACTACGCTTCGGAGGAAGAAGTGTTCAGCGTGCCGATTATGGGCACCGATCAACATCAGCAGTTCAGCCAGCTGGAGATCGCCGATATTATTGAGGCGAGACTGGAAGAAATTTTGCAAATGGTTCAGCACGAAGTGCGTCGTCTCGGGTTTCGCGATCTTCCCGGCGGCTATGTGCTGACCGGCGGCGTCGCCAATATGCCAGGGTTGCTTGAGCTGGCCCACGTCGTTCTAGGGACGAGCGTCCGCATTGCCATGCCGGATTATATCGGTGTGCGCGATCCGCAATATACGATTGGCGTCGGCTTGCTCAAGTTCGCCTATCGGCAGGCGCAGCTGCAAGGGAAAACGGTCCCGGCTGCCGCTGCGGTGGAGCCGGTCGAGCGCTCCTCGCAAAAACAGCAGCCGAAACCGAAAAAGAAAGAAGACCATTTTGGGAAGAAGGTCAAGAAATTTTTCGGTTCTTTCTTTGAATAGAGATTGAAATTTTAGGAGGATTTGGCTATGTTGGAGTTTGAGACAACAGTCGATCAGTTGGCAACAATCAAAGTGATTGGAGTCGGGGGCGGCGGCAACAACGCCGTCAATCGGATGATTGAGCACGGGGTGCAAGGTGTCGAATTTATTGCGGTCAATACGGATGCACAGGCGCTCAACTTGTCGAAGGCGCCGATCAAGCTGCAAATTGGGGCAAAGCTGACACGCGGCTTGGGTGCAGGGGCTAACCCAGAAGTGGGGAAAAAAGCGGCTGAGGAGAGTAAAGAGCAAATTGAAGAAGCGCTTCGCGGCGCCGATATGGTGTTTGTCACCGCTGGAATGGGCGGCGGCACGGGAACTGGCGCTGCCCCGGTCATCGCCCAAATTGCGCGCGAATTAGGGGCGCTGACGGTCGGCGTTGTTACGCGCCCGTTTACGTTTGAGGGGCGCAAGCGGGCGACGCAGGCCGCAAGCGGCATCGCCGCCATGAAAGAGGCGGTCGATACGCTCATCGTCATTCCGAACGATCGATTGCTTGAGATTGTCGACAAAAATACGCCGATGCTTGAGGCGTTCCGTGAAGCGGATAACGTATTGCGCCAAGGGGTGCAAGGCATTTCCGATTTGATCGCCGTGCCGGGGCTGATCAACCTTGACTTCGCTGATGTGAAGACGATCATGTCGAATAAAGGTTCGGCATTGATGGGGATTGGCATCGCCAGCGGTGAAAACCGAGCGGCTGAGGCAGCAAAAAAAGCCATTTCCAGCCCGCTGTTGGAAACATCCATTGACGGCGCTCAAGGAGTGCTGATGAACATTACCGGCGGCATGAACTTAAGTTTGTATGAAGTGCAGGAGGCTGCCGACATCGTCGCTTCGGCGGCCGACCAAGAAGTGAACATGATCTTCGGTTCCGTTATTAACGAGAACTTAAAGGATGAGATCATCGTGACGGTCATTGCGACCGGATTCAACGAAAACGTCGCTTCGCAGCCGCGGCCGCCGCGCATCGGCACTGTGCCGAAAGCGGCGCCGGCGCCAAAGCGGGAAAAGCGTGAGGAGCCTGTGCAAGACTATGCAGCGCTTCGCTCAGGGCAAGCAGAAGATCCGCTTGACATCCCCGCTTTCTTGCGCAACCGCAACCGCCGCCGCTAGATGGCGAAACGAGGGGCTGACCCAAAACGCATTCGCGTTTTGGGTCAGCCCCACTTTTTGCGTCAAAATAAAAAAATGAAGAGGGCTGACTCCAAAAGTCCGCCAAAAAGCAGGCTTTTAGGTCAGCCCCGATACATGCACGGACGTGCACGAAGCACTTTGGTGAAATCGTGAACTCCCCACCACCTACGCTTCGCTTAGAGGTGGGGGCTTCAAGCGACTTGTGCGTGTTCGCTGAACGGTAAGCCACACGCAAGAACCCTTTACGCTTCCCTTCGTTCCGAAGGTGTCCGTTTTAACCATAGACGATCCTATTCATCGGCGATGGCCAACCGAAATTCATCTCCCACCTACTCATTGAGCGATCGCCCTTCACATTCCTTGAGGTGGGAGACTTCTTTCGAAAATGACGTTACAGAAAGATGACCGTTGGAGACATCCCCGCTTTTCATACATATTAGGACCCAATGTTCTCTCGCATTGGCCATCCGCACTCTTGCCGCGCAAGGGTGAAGAAGAGAAGGCAGGTTAGGTTTTCACACCGACCGATTTGATCCGCCGTGGTTCCCCCTGTTTTGACAAAACATCTCCTTTTTCACCGCCACCGATTGACAGACTTTCCCTCGCAAGGTGCTATATACTTGTTTCAGACAAAGCCGATATGGGCGGGGGAGGGGCTTGACGGTTGGTCGTCTATCTCGATGTGATTTGGCTGTTGAACGTCTGTTTTGACGCGTTGCTTCTTTGGCTGACGGCGCTCATGCTCAAGCGGCCGATCGTCTGGTGGCGTCTGTTGGCTGGGGCGTTGATCGGTTCGTTGCTTGTTATATTGCTGTTTACCCCGTTTTCCGCCATCGCCCAGCACCCGTTGGTAAAAGTAGCTGTTTCAGTGTTGATCGTGTGGGCCGCCTTCGGGTTTAAGCGCCCGCGCTATTTGCTTGAGAATATGCTGGCGTTTTACTTTGCCACGTTCGCCGTCGGCGGCGGCATGCTGGCGGTTCATTATTTTTTCGCGCACCAACTGTCCGTCCGCCAAGGAATGCTTCTCATGCATCATCCCGGAGCGGGTGATCCGGTCAGTTGGCTGTTTGTTGTCATCGGGTTTCCGGTTTTATGGCTTTTTTCCCGCCGAAGGGTGGAGGCGATTCGCGAAAAAAAACTGCGGTTTGAATATATCATTGAGGTCAAGATCATATGGGACGGGCGGCCGCTTACGCTGCGCGGCTTGATTGACAGCGGCAACCAGCTCGTTGATCCGTTGACCAAAACGCCGGTGATGGTAGTCGAACAGGAAAAAGCGAAGGCCGTGCTTCCTGAGGAGCTATTGGGTTGTCTCAGCTCTCCCATGATGCTGACTTCCCTGCCGGAGCGGTGGGTTCATCGCCTCCGCCTCATTCCGTACCGCGCGGTCGGCAGTGGTCCACAAATGATGGCGGCGGTTAAGCCAGACCGCATTATGCTTCGGTACGAAAACGAATGGTTGGAAGTAGCGCAAGGGCTTGTGGCGCTAAGCGCTGATCCGCTGTCGACGGATGGGGAGTACGACTGCATCGTCCATCCGAAAATGGTGCAGGCGGGAAGAAAGCTGACCGCTTCGTAGGTTTTGTTAGTATATCATACTCACTTTTGATCCGTTTAGAAGGGGGATTTTCATGAAAAAATGGAAACTTCGCTTCATGTACTGGCTGTATAAGCTTTTGGCCAAGCTTGGCCTGAAGGCGGATGAAATTTATTATATCGGAGGCAGTGAAGCGCTCCCGCCGCCGCTGACAAAAGAAGAAGAGGAGCAGCTGATTGCCAGGCTCGCCGCCGGTGATGACACGGCGAGATCGCTTTTGATCGAACGCAATTTGCGTCTTGTCGTCTATATTGCCCGCAAGTTTGAAAACACCGGCATTCACATTGAAGATTTGATCAGCATTGGAACGATCGGCCTCATTAAAGCGGTCAACACATTCAACCCAGAGAAGAAGATCAAGCTGGCGACATATGCGTCGCGCTGCATTGAAAACGAAATTTTAATGTATTTGCGCCGCAACAACAAAGTGCGGGCGGAAGTGTCGTTTGATGAACCGCTCAATATCGATTGGGATGGCAACGAGCTGTTGCTTTCCGACGTGTTAGGCACGGAAGACGACGTGATTACGAAAGATTTGGAAGCGGATGTCGACCGGCGCTTGCTGCTCAACGCCTTGCGCCAGCTGAGTGACCGCGAAAAGCAAATTATGGAATTGCGCTTTGGCCTCTCCGGCGGCGAAGAAAAGACGCAAAAAGACGTTGCTGATTTGCTCGGCATTTCGCAATCGTACATATCGCGTCTGGAGAAGCGGATCATTAAACGGTTGCGCAAAGAATTCAATAAAATGATGTAAGCGGGTGGCGGAAGCGAAATTCCGCCGTTTTTTCCGCGTCGGACAGGCTGTGCATATTTTTCCCTTCCAAGGAGATACTGAAAACTGACGACTTAGCATCTCCTGATGGGAGGGAACAACTTGACGAGGAACAAAGTCGAGATTTGCGGCGTAGACACTTCGAAGCTTCCCGTCCTCAAAAATGAGGAAATGCGTGAACTGTTTCGACGGATGCATGAGGGGGATTTGGAGGCGAGAGAGAAATTAGTAAACGGCAACTTGCGCCTCGTGTTGAGCGTCATTCAGCGCTTCAACAACCGAGGCGAATTTGTCGATGATTTGTTTCAAGTCGGCTGCATCGGACTTATGAAATCGATTGATAATTTTGACCTCAATCAAAACGTGAAGTTTTCCACTTACGCAGTGCCGATGATCATCGGCGAAATCCGCCGCTATTTGCGCGACAACAACCCGATCCGCGTTTCGCGCTCGCTGCGCGACATCGCCTATAAAGCGTTGCAAGTGCGAGAGCGGCTCATGAGCGAGACGGCGAAAGAACCGTCAACCGAGGAAATTGCCAAAGAACTCGGCGTCGCCCATGAGGAAGTGGTTTTTGCCCTCGATGCCATTCAGGATCCTGTTTCGTTGTTTGAGCCGATTTATAACGACGGCGGCGACCCCATTTACGTGATGGACCAGCTGAGCGATGAACGCAACCGCGACAGCCAATGGATCGAAGAAATCGCCTTGAAGGAAGGGCTTCGGCGGTTGAATGAGCGGGAAAAAATGATTATCCGCAAACGATTTTTCCAAGGAAAGACACAAATGGAAGTAGCCGAGGAAATCGGCATTTCCCAAGCGCAAGTGTCCAGGCTCGAAAAAGCGGCAATCCGGCAAATGAATAAAAACATCCAAGTGTGACAGGCTGCAGGTGCAGCCTTTTTCTTTGGCACATAACTGCACATTTGGCTTCATATAGATGAAAAAGAGGGAGAGAGGAAAGGCGGGGAGAAAAACCGTGATGAGAATTTCTGAATTTCAGACGAAAGATGTCGTCAATGTAGCCAATGGGAAAAAGCTTGGCAATATTGGGGACATTGATATTGATTTAGATACTGGAAAAATCCGCTCGCTCATTATTTTAGGCGCTGGAAAGATGCTCGGGCTGTTCGGCCGCGAAGAGGCGGTCGTCATTCCATGGCAGAACATCGTCAAGATCGGAGCCGATGTGATTTTAGTCCGCCTTCATGATTCCGATTAAACGGCTGGTGCAACGATTGGCCCCGTCGCTTGCAACGCAGCAGGACGACGTTGCAGACCTTTCCGCTTTTCGTGGGCAGATCGGCTATGCCGCCAGCGCGGTTTTCGGGCGGCAATGGGGGTTGGACAATTTCCGCGGCAATGTTTCGACAAAATCATAAATAAAGGTTATCATGGACAAACAAACTATGATAAAATAGGAAAAAAAGTGATAAAAAACTACAAAAAACAGCGTGAGGTTGACGCGAATGCCGGACATTTTTCAACAAGAAGCCGGCGGATGGCTCCGCTGCGGTGCGCCTCCGTTTGCTGGAGCCGTCGCTGGATTGACGACGAAACATGGCGGGGAGAGCAAAGGGCCGTTCGCTTCGCTGAATATGGGGCTGCACGTCGGCGACGATCGCACGGCTGTTGTCAACAATCGTCGCCGTCTCGGAGAATGGCTCGTTTTTCCGCTTGAGCATTGGGTGTGTTGCGAGCAGGTGCACGGTGCCGAGATTCAGAAAGTGACCAAACACGACCGCGGGAAAGGGGCCGATGATCGGGGCACCGCCATTCCGGGCGTTGACGGGCTGTACACAGCGGAGCCGGGAGTGTTGTTGGCTCTTTGTTTCGCTGATTGCGTGCCCGTTTACTTTGCGGCGCCGTCGGCTGGACTGTTCGGTCTTGTTCATGCCGGCTGGCGGGGAACGGCGCGTGGGATTGCACCAAAGATGGTGCAGCGTTGGCGGGAGCAGGAACGGATTGAGCCAGGCGCCATTTATGTCGCCATTGGCCCCGCTATCGGTCGGTGCTGCTACACGGTCGATGATCGGGTGATCACCGGTTTGCGCGCGGCTCTTCCGAAGGATCGCCCGTTGCCATGGCGGGAAACAAGCCCTGGGCAATATGCGCTCGACTTAAAGGAAGCCAATCGGCTTCAGTTGATCGCGGCTGGCGTTCCGAACAGCCATATTTATGTGTCAGAACGCTGTACAAGCTGTGAGGAAGCGTTGTTTTTTTCCCATCGCCGCGACCGCGGAACGACCGGAAGGATGTTGGCGTTTATCGGCCGAAGGGAGGAGACGGCATGACGGTGCGCGACAACTTGGCGGCCATTCGCCGGGAAATCGAATCGGCCTGCGCCCGCGTCGGCCGTGATCCGGCCGGCGTGCGCATTGTGGCTGTCACTAAATATGTCGATGCCGAGCGGGCGATGGAGGTGCTTGACGCCGGCATCGCCGACCTCGGCGAAAACCGCTCTGACCAATTGATCGAAAAGTATGCACAGATCGGAAATCAAGCGACGTGGCATTTCATTGGGACGCTCCAGTCGCGCAAAGTAAAGGATATCATCGACAAGGTCGACTATATTCATTCGCTCGACCGTCTGTCGCTCGCGAAAGAAATTGAAAAACGGGCGGTGCGGCCAGTAAAATGTTTTGTGCAAGTGAACGTGTCCGGGGAAGTGACCAAACACGGGCTCGCCCCCGAAGAAACGATTCCGTTTATTGAACAACTTCGCGCCTTTTCGCGCATCGAAGTCGTCGGATTGATGACGATGGCGCCGTACACGGACGACGAAGCGGTATTGCGCGCTTGCTTCCGCCGATTGCGAGTGCTGAAGGAACACGTTCAGGCGATGGGAATGGCCCATGCGCCATGCACCGAACTGTCAATGGGCATGTCAAACGATTACACGATCGCCATTGAGGAAGGAGCGACGTTTGTGCGCATCGGGAGCGCGCTTGTTGGATCATTGTAGGAGGTGAAACCGGATGGGATTGATGAAAAAATTCCGTGATTATTTTTTAGAAGAAGACTACGAAGACTATGAAGAAGAATATGAGGCGCCACAGCCGGAAGAAGAGGCGCTGCCGAAGACGGCAGGCAAGGCGAACGTTGTCAGCCTGCAAAGTGTGCAAAAATCGGCGAAAGTGGTGCTTGCTGAGCCGCGGGTGTATGCCGAGGCGCAGGAGATTGCCGACCATTTGAAGAGCCGGCGCGCCGTCATTGTCAACTTGCAGCGCATCCAGCATGAGCAGGCGAAGCGGATCGTCGACTTTTTAAGCGGTACGGTGTACGCCATTGGCGGCGACATTCAGCAAGTCGGCACGAAAATTTTTTTATGCACCCCGGAAAACGTCGACGTCAGCGGCTCGATTTCGCTCGACGGCGAGGATGACAGACCGATGAAGAGGTGGTAGCTGTTGGATTATGTACTCACGTTTTTGACGACAGTGATTCAAGTGTACTCGTATGCGCTGATCATTTATATTTTAATGTCGTGGTTTCCCAATGCGCGCGAAACGCGGTTTGGACAGATGCTTGCCGCCATTTGCGAGCCGTATTTGGAGCCGTTTCGGCGCGTCATTCCGCCGCTTGGCATCATTGACGTCTCCCCGATCGTTGCGTTTATCGTCCTTGAATTTGCGACAAGAGGTCTTCACGCCCTGTTTGACATTCTTCAGTCGCAGTTTTAGCTTCGTTTTGTGCGCATGGCGCCGCCGCTCTCTGTCCGGAAGGGCGGAACTCACAGGCAGGAATCCGTTGTGGGTTCCTTTCTTCTATGAAAGCAAGGTGACGTTGAGTGGAGCTGTATCAGCATTTTCGCAAAGAAGAACATCCGTTCATTGATCAAGTGCTCGAGTGGAAGGAGATGGTGAGCCGTCAGTACGCTCCGAAGTTGACCGATTTTCTCGATCCGCGCGAGCAGCAAATCGTGCAAAGCCTCATCGGCAACGGCGGGGACGTGCGCGTCTCGTTTTTTGGAGGGGCTTCGTCTGTCGAGCGGAAGCGGGGGCTGCTCTATCCGCCATATTTTGCGCCGGAGGAAAACGATTATGAGATCGCGCTTTTTGCGGTTCGTTATCCGGCGAAATTCGTTTCCCTTGAACATCGCGACGTGTTGGGGGCGCTGATGTCGCTTGGCTTGCGGCGCGGCAAGTTTGGCGATATTCTCGTTCGGAATGGAGAAATTCAGTTTTTTGTTGCTGCCGAAGTCGCCGACTATGTTCGTCTGCATGTCGAAACGATCGGCAAAGCCCGGGTGGCGTTGGAGCCGCTGCCGCTGTCGGCTGCCATGCCGCTTGCTGAAACGTGGGAGGAAGGAACGGTCACGGTGTCTTCTCTAAGGCTCGATGCTGTGCTCGCTCAGGCGTTTCGCCTTGCGCGCGAGAAAGCGCGTGCGCTTGTTGAAAGCGGGCTTGTCAAAGTCAACTGGAAGGTGGTGGACAAGCCGGATTTCCTCTGCGGACCGGGCGATGTCCTGTCGGCGCGCGGTTTTGGCCGCTGTAAGCTGTTTTCGGTGGAAGGGCCGACGAAAAAAGAGCGCTGGCTCGTTCAGATCGGCCGACAAAAATAAGCAAATGACGGCAGGAAATCGGCAAACCGTGTCGAATGAAAGTGAAGAAAAGGAATGATGGAGACGGAGGTGGCCGTTGTGCCGTTGACGCCATTGGATATTCACAACAAGGAATTCAGCCGCGGGTTTCGCGGGTATGATGAAGACGAAGTGAACGAGTTTCTCGATCAAGTCATTAAAGACTATGAAATGCTCATCCGTGAAAAAAAGCAGCTAGAAGAAAAAGTGGCCGAACTGACGGAAAAGCTGAACTACTTTGCGAACATTGAAGAGACGCTCAATAAGTCGATTCTTGTTGCACAGGAAGCAGCGGAAGAAGTGAAGCGGAATGCGCAAAAAGAGGCGAAGCTGATCATTAAAGAGGCGGAAAAAAACGCCGAGCGCATCATCAGCGATGCATTGGCGAAATCGCGGAAAATCGCCCTCGAGATCGAGGAGCTGAAGCGGCAGTCGAAAGTGTTCCGCGCCCGTTTCCGCATGTTGGTCGAGGCCCAGCTCGATATGATCAACAGCCGCGATTGGGACGAGTTGATGGAGTATGAGGCGCCGGATTTGGAAGAAGGGGCGAGAGAACCGCTGTCACAGCCTTGACGAACCGAAGGCCTTTCAGTTATAATAGTTGGCAAAAATCGCCGCATCAGCCGCCGTGGGAGGCGGTTGGCTTTTTTCCGGATGGATCGCGAAATAACCATCGACGATGAAAGGGACAGTAGCTCTTGCACGACCGGTCGTAGCGAGCCGGGGATGGTGGAAGCCTGGCATCGGCGCAAGAGTGAACATCACCCTGGAGTTCCATGCCGAAACAACGAGTAGGACATGGCGCGTCATTCCCGTTACGAATGGAAAGAGGGCTGTGCGTCTTTGGCATGGCCAAGAAGGGTGGTACCGCGAGACCGTTCTCGTCCCTTGCCGGGAGAGAACGGTTTTTTTATTTGGAATTATATTGTTCAAAGGAGGAGCAACGATGGATTACAAAGAAACACTGCTCATGCCGAAGACCGAGTTTCCGATGCGCGGCAACTTGCCGAAGCGGGAACCGGAAATGCAAAAAAAATGGGAGGACATGGACATTTACCGGAAAGTGCAGGAGCGGACGAAAGGCCGGCCGCTGTTTGTCCTGCACGACGGCCCGCCGTACGCCAACGGCGACATTCATATCGGCCATGCGTTAAACAAAATTCTAAAAGACATCATCGTCCGCTACAAATCGATGAACGGCTATTGCGCCCCGTACGTGCCGGGCTGGGATACGCACGGCTTGCCGATTGAAACGGCGCTTGCGAAACAAGGCGTCGACCGCAAATCGATGAGCGTCGCCGAGTTTCGCAAGCGGTGTGAGCAGTACGCGTATGAACAAATCGACAACCAGCGCCGGCAGTTCAAGCGGCTCGGGGTGCGCGGCGATTGGGACAACCCGTATATCACCCTCAAGCCGGAATACGAAGCCCAACAAATTAAAGTGTTCGGTGAAATGGCGAAAAAAGGGCTCATCTACAAAGGACTGAAGCCGGTCTATTGGTCGCCGTCGAGCGAATCGGCGCTCGCCGAAGCGGAAATCGAATACAAAGACAAACGCTCACCGTCGATTTATGTGGCGTTTCCGGTGAAAGACGGCAAAGGCGTGCTGGACGGCGACGTGCGGATCGTCATTTGGACGACGACGCCGTGGACGATTCCGGCGAACTTGGCGATCGCCGTTCATCCGGAATTGGACTACCATGTCATCGACGCAAACCGGCAGAAATACGTTGTCGCCGCCTCCTTGGCCGAATCAGTGACGAACGAAGTCGGCTGGGCGTCGTGGTCCGTCGTCAAAACGGTCAAAGGGAAAGAGCTTGAATACGTGGTCGCCCAACATCCGTTCTACGAGCGCGACTCGCTGGTCGTCTGCGGCGAGCACGTCACGACCGACGCCGGCACCGGCTGCGTCCATACGGCGCCGGGCCACGGGGAAGACGACTTTCTCGTCGGGCAAAAATATGGGCTTCCGGTGCTCTGCCCGGTCGATGAGCGCGGCTACATGACCGAGGAAGCGCCCGGGTTTGCGGGTCTGTTTTATGAAGAAGCGAACAAGGCGATTACGCAAAAGCTTGAGGAAGTCGGAGCGCTCCTGAAGCTCGGCTTTATCACCCACTCGTATCCGCACGACTGGCGGACGAAGCAGCCGACGATTTTCCGGGCGACGACGCAATGGTTTGCCTCGATTGATAAAATTCGCGGCCAGCTCCTTGACGCCATTAAGGAAACGAAATGGGTGCCAGAATGGGGCGAAATCCGCATCCATAACATGGTGCGCGACCGCGGCGACTGGTGCATTTCCCGCCAGCGCGCGTGGGGTGTGCCGATTCCGGTCTTTTACGGCGAAAACGGCGAGCCGATCATCACCGATGAGACGATCGAGCATGTGTCGAACCTGTTCCGCCAATACGGCTCGAACGTTTGGTTTGAGCGCGAGGCGAAAGACTTATTGCCGGAAGGATTCACCCATCCGTCAAGCCCGAACGGCATCTTTACGAAAGAAACGGACATTATGGACGTCTGGTTTGACTCCGGCTCGTCGCATCAAGCGGTGCTCGTCGAGCGCGATGATTTGCAGCGTCCGGCTGATTTGTACTTGGAAGGGTCTGACCAATATCGCGGCTGGTTTAACTCGTCGTTGTCGACGGCGGTCGCCGTTACCGGCAAAGCACCGTATAAAGAGGTGTTGAGCCACGGCTTCGTTTTAGACGGCGAGGGGCGGAAAATGAGCAAATCGCTCGGCAACGTCGTCGTGCCGGCGAAAGTGATGGAACAATTTGGCGCCGACATTTTGCGCCTTTGGGTCGCCTCGGTCGACTATCAGGCCGACGTGCGCATCTCTGATCATATTTTGAAACAAGTGTCGGAAGTGTACCGGAAAATCCGCAACACGTTCCGGTTTATGCTCGGCAATTTGTTCGACTTCGATCCGAACCAAAACGCCGTTCCGGTTGGGGAGCTTGGCGAAGTCGACCGCTATATGCTGGCAAAGCTGAACAAGCTGATCGCCAAAGTGAAAAAGGCGTATGACAGCTACGATTTTGCCGCCGTCTATCATGAGATGAACCATTTTTGCACCGTGGAATTGAGCGCGTTCTATTTGGATATGGCAAAAGACATTTTGTACATTGAAGCGGCTGATTCGCGCGCCCGCCGCGCCGTGCAGACGGTGCTGTACGAGACGGTTGTCGTGTTGGCGAAGCTCATCGCCCCGATTTTGCCGCACACGGCCGATGAAGTGTGGGAGCATATCCCGAACCGGAGAGAAAACGTCGAAAGCGTCCAGCTCACCGACATGCCGGAGCCGATCGCCATCGATGGCGAAGAAGCGCTGTTGGCGAAATGGGATGCGTTTATGGATGTGCGCGATGATATTTTCAAAGCGCTCGAGAACGCCCGCAATGAAAAAGTGATCGGCAAATCGCTGACCGCAAGCGTCACGATTTATCCGAAAGACGAGACGCGCAAGCTGTTGGCGTCGCTTGACGCTGATTTGCGCCAGCTCCTCATCGTCTCTGCCTTTTCGGTCGCCGATGAACCGTACGACGCCGCACCGGCGGGAGCCGAACGGCTTACCCATGCGGCGGTTCTCGTCCGCCCGGCCGAAGGCGAGACGTGCGAGCGGTGCTGGACGGTGACGAAAGAAGTCGGCGCCGATCCATCGCATCCAACGCTTTGCCCGCGTTGTGCGCACATTGTGAACGAACATTATTCCGCGTAGCGAAAAGCGGCAAGGCGGCCTCAAGGGGCGGCCTTGCCGCTTCATTTGTTTGCCATGGCGAATTATGCTACAATGCAAAAAGGATGAATGAGAAGGACAGGAGGATTTGGCACGGTGGCATATTATTGGCTCGCGGCGGCGGTCATCATCCTCGATCAATGGACGAAATGGCTTGTCGTCCGCTCTATGCGGCTTGGGGAAAGCATCCCGATCATCGATAATGTGCTCTACATTACGTCGCACCGCAATCGCGGAGCGGCATGGGGCATGCTGGAAGGGCAGTTTTGGCTCTTTTATTTGATTACGGTGATCGTCGTGGCGGCGATCGTGATTTACATCCGCCGCCTGAAGCCTTCCGAGCGCCTGGCCGGCGTGGGGCTTGGGCTGATGCTCGGCGGGGCGATCGGCAATTTTATCGACCGCGTATTCCGGAAAGAAGTGGTTGACTTTATCCATACGTACATCGGCACGTACAGCTTTCCGGTGTTCAATATCGCCGACTCGGCGCTGACAGTCGGCGTCATCTTGCTGTTTATTCATCTATTTTTTTTCGCGACACCAGAGAAAGGGAATGAGTAGATGGACACGATTACATTTCACATCGAAGACGAATATGACGGCGAGCGGATTGATAAAGTGATTGCGGCGCTGAATGACGAATGGTCGCGTTCGCAAGTGCAGCAATGGATCAAAAACGGGCTCGTGACGGTCAACGGCCGCACGGTGAAGGCGAATTACAAATGTGAAGCGGGCGACTCGGTCGCCATCTCGCCGCCGGAGCCGGAGCCGCTTCATGTGGAGCCGGAGCCGATTCCGCTCGACATTTATTACGAGGACGAGGATGTCCTTGTCGTCAACAAACCGCGCGGCATGGTCGTCCACCCGGCGCCCGGGCATATGCGCGGCACGCTGGTGAACGCTTTGCTCGCCCATTGCCGCGACCTATCCGGCATCAACGGCGTGCTGCGCCCCGGCATCGTCCACCGGATTGACAAAGATACATCAGGGCTGTTGATGGTGGCGAAAAATGATGCCGCCCATCGCTCGCTTGTTGAGCAGCTCGTCAACAAAACGGTGACGCGCCGCTACAAGGCGATCGTCCATGGCGTCATTCCGCATGATTACGGCACGATCGACGCTCCCATCGGCCGCGACAAACGCGACCGAAAAAAAATGGCGGTCACCGAAGAAAACGGCAAAGAAGCCGTCACTCATTTCCGCGTGCTCGAGCGGTTTCGCCGATATACGTATGTCGAATGCCAGCTGGAAACGGGACGGACGCATCAGATTCGCGTCCATATGAAATATATCGGCTACCCGCTCGCCGGCGACCCGCAATACGGGCCGAAAAAGACGCTCCCGATCGACGGTCAGGCGCTTCATGCCGGGGTGCTTGGCTTCCATCACCCGCGAAGCGGCGACTATTTGGAATTTGAAGCGCCGTTGCCGCCGGAGTTTGCCGAGCTGCTCGAATGGCTGCGAAAAAACGATTGACAAACGAACACGCTCCCTTTACAATGAGAACAGGTGAACAGGAACCTTTAAGTTCAGTCCTGTGAGGCTGAAAAGGGGTCGGATCAACAAGAGATAGGCAGCGTATGCCCGTTTTTTGAAACATGATGGGCCGCACCCCCGCTTCACAGGCGGGGGATTTTTTTGTGCAAACAGGAAAACGCGAGCAAAACGTCATCGACCATTGGACGAATCCGAGGGCTGGCGCCGATGCATGAGAGCGGCAGGCCCGGTTGGAGGAGGTGGACGGAATGCAAAAGGCGGTTGTAATGGATGAACAGGCGATTCGCCGCGCGTTGACGCGCATCGCCCATGAAATCATCGAACGGAACAAAGGCATTGACGGCTGCGTGCTGGTCGGCATCAAAACGCGCGGCATTTACTTGGCACGCCGCCTGGCTGAGCGGATCGAACAAATTGAAGGGGCGCCCATTCCGGTCGGCGAACTCGATATTACGCTGTACCGCGACGATTTGACGGTGAAAACGGATGACCATGAGCCGCTTGTCAAAGGGACGAACGTACCGTTTCCGGTCAGCGAACAAAAAGTGATTTTGGTTGATGACGTGCTGTTTACCGGCCGGACGGTGCGGGCGGCAATGGATGCCATTATGGACTTGGGCCGCCCGGCGCGCATCCAGCTCGCCGTGCTGGTCGACCGCGGGCATCGGGAACTTCCGATCCGCGCCGATTTCGTCGGCAAAAACATCCCGACCTCGAGCGCGGAAATGATTGTCGTCGAACTGTCCGAAGTCGATGGCGTCGATCAAGTATCGATTCATGAAAAATAGCGCAAGCTCCCTTTTAAGCGCAGTCCCGCGAGGCTGCCAAAGGGGCGGAATGGTTTCGGCTGTTTCTGCACCCTCTTTGTGCCTTCGCGGGCCAAAGAGGTTTTTTTGTGCACATACATTCGCTGATCAGGCGAAAGGAGCGGAGAACATGAACAAACCGGTGTTGGATATTCAAGAGCGCCCGACGGTCGGGCAATGGGTGACATTAAGCTTGCAGCACTTGTTCGCGATGTTCGGTGCGACGATTTTGGTGCCGTATTTGGTCGGGTTGGATCCGTCGATCGCCTTGCTCACGAGCGGGCTTGGGACATTGGCGTTTTTGCTCATCACGAAATGGCAAGTGCCGGCGTATCTCGGTTCATCGTTCGCCTACATCGCGCCGATCATCGCAGCGAAAACGGCCGGTGGCCCGGGGGCGGCGATGATTGGCAGCTTCCTCGCCGGGTTGGTGTACGGCATTGTCGCTCTCATCATTAAAAAAGCGGGCTACCGCTGGGTGATGAAGCTGTTGCCGCCCGTTGTCGTCGGCCCGGTCATCATCGTCATCGGCCTCGGCTTAGCCGGCACAGCGGTCGGGATGGCGATGAACGGCCCGGACGGCAAATACAGTCTGCTCCACTTTTCCGTTGCATTGGTGACGCTTGCCGCCACGATCATTTGCTCGGTGCTGGCGCGCGGCATGTTGAGCCTGATTCCGGTGCTTGTCGGCATTGTCGTCGGCTATGTTTACGCCCTCGCCGTCGGACTGGTTGACTTGTCGAAAGTGGCGGCGGCGAAATGGTTTGAATGGCCGGATTTCCTGATCCCGTTTGTCGACTATCCGGTGCACGTCACGGCGCAGATCGTCATGCTCATGGTGCCGGTGGCGATCGTCACCTTGTCGGAGCACATCGGCCATCAGCTTGTGCTAAGCAAAGTCGTCGGCCGCGACCTCATCCAAAAGCCCGGGTTGCATCGCTCGATTTTAGGCGACGGCACGGCGACGATGATTTCCGCCTTGCTTGGCGGGCCGCCGAAAACGACGTACGGGGAAAACATCGGCGTGCTGGCCATCACAAGGGTGTACAGCGTCTATGTGCTGGCTGGCGCAGCGGTCATCGCGATCGCTTTCGGCTTCGTCGGCAAAATCACGGCGCTGATCAGCTCGATTCCGACGCCGGTCATGGGCGGCGTCTCGATCCTGCTGTTTGGCATCATCGCCTCGTCCGGCTTGCGCATGTTGGTGGACAGCCGCGTGGATTTCGGCGAAACGCGCAATTTAGTCATCGCCTCGGTCATCTTAGTGATCGGCATCGGCGGCGCGGTGCTCAAAATCAGCGAGAGCTTCCAAATCACAGGAATGGCGCTCTCAGCGATTGCCGGCGTCCTGCTCAATTTAGTGCTGCCGGGGCGGCCGTCAGCCGTGGAAAACATGTTTGAAGAAGAAAAAAACGACCATGTCGCTTAATCGAACAGCACCTTTTAATTAAGTCCCGTGAGGCTTAAAAAGGTGTGAAACGAAGCGCACCGGGCCGGAGTCTGCCCTCGGCTTCACCGGGTGGCCATCATCACACCTTGCCTCGATGGCAAGGTGTTTTTTTTATCAAAAACGAAAAGGGAGAGAAACCGATGACCCATCTGCTCACGTTAAGCGAACTGCCGCTTGCAGACATCAACCGCTTGCTCGATGAAGCGGAATCGTTCCGCCGCGGGCGCCGGTGGCGTCCGGCGGCGCCGATGTATGTCGCCAATTTGTTTTTCGAACCGAGCACGCGCACGAAATGCAGCTTCGAGATGGCGGAACGAAAGTTAGGGCTTCACGTCATTCCGTTTGACCCGGAACGCTCGAGCGTGCAAAAAGGGGAAACGCTGTACGACACGGTAAGAACGCTGGAAGCGATCGGTGTTGACGCCGTTGTCATCCGCCATCACGAAGATGCCTATTTCGAAGCGCTCCGTCATGCGGTTGGCATCCCGATCATCAACGCCGGCGACGGCTGCGGGCACCATCCGACCCAATCGCTCCTCGATCTGCTCACGATTCGCCAAGAGTTCGGGACGTTTGCCGGGCTGACGGTGGCGATCATCGGCGACATCCGCCATAGCCGCGTCGCCCGCTCCAATGCAGAAGCATTGACAAGACTTGGCGCCAACGTGTTGTTTTCCGGCCCGCCGGAATGGAAAGATGATGCGAATCCGTACGGGACATACGTGGAAATCGATGAGGCCATCGTCCGCGCTGATGTCGTGATGCTGCTGCGCATTCAGCACGAGCGCCACGCCGAAGCCATGGGGCTGACGAAGGAAGAGTACCACGTGCGGTACGGGCTGACGCTCGAACGGGCGCGGCGGATGAAGCCGGGCGCCATCATCTTGCATCCGGCGCCGGTCAACCGCGGGGTCGAAATCGCGAGCGAGCTGGTCGAAGCGAAACCGTCGCGCATTTTCAAACAAATGGAAAACGGCGTCTACGTGCGGATGGCGGTCTTAAAACGGGCGATGGAAGGGAGAATCGAACATGGCCGTATGGTTGAAACATGGCATGTCGTTCAATAAAGAAGGGAAGCTCGTGCCAACAGATGTGAAAATCGAGGGCGGACGCATCGCCGCCATCGGCCGGGAGCTGCCGGTCGACGGGGAAGGGAACGTGGTGGACGTTCAAGGAAAGCTGATCGCCCCCGGGTTGATTGACGTGCACGTCCATTTGCGCGAGCCGGGCGGCGAAGCGAAAGAAACGATTGAAACAGGCACGCTCGCCGCGGCCAAAGGCGGCTTTACGACGGTGGCGGCCATGCCGAACACGAATCCGGTGCCGGATCGGAAAGAACAGATGGAGTGGCTTTCGCGCCGCATCCGCGAGACGGCGCACGTCCATGTGCTGCCGTATGCGGCGATTACGATCGGGCAAAAAGGGGAAGAGCTGACCGATTTTGCGGCGTTAAAAGAAGCGGGGGCGTTCGCCTTTACCGATGACGGCGTCGGCGTCCAGTCGGCCGGGATGATGTTCGAAGCGATGAAACGGGCCGCGGCCCTCGATATGGCGATCGTCGCTCACTGCGAAGACGATACATTGAAAAACGGCGGCGCGGTGCATGACGGCGATTTCGCCCGCCGATATGGGCTTGCTGGCATCCCGTCCGTCTGCGAGGCGGTGCACATCGCCCGCGATGTGCTGCTTGCTGAAGCAGCCGGATGCCATTATCACGTCTGCCACATCAGCACGAAAGAATCGGTGCGCGTCGTCCGCGATGCGAAGCGGGCCGGCATCCGTGTCACCGCCGAAGTGACGCCGCACCATCTCCTCTTGTGCGATGAGGACATTCCGGGGCTGGATGCGAATTACAAAATGAATCCGCCGCTGCGCAGCCGCGCGGACCGCGAGGCATTGATCGAGGGCCTGCTCGATGGGACGATCGATTTGATCGCCACCGACCACGCACCGCATATGGCGGCGGAAAAAGCAAAAGGGATCGAGGCGGCGCCGTTTGGCATCGTCGGATTGGAAACGGCATTTCCGCTCTTATATACGCATTTGGTCAAAACGGGCCTCGTTACGTTGAAACAGCTCATCGATTGGCTGACGATCAAGCCGGCGCAATGCTTTGGCCTTGACGCCGGACGGCTTGAAGTCGGGGCGCCGGCCGATCTGACGGTCATTGATTTGGAAACGGAAGAAACGATCAATCCAGAGACGTTTGCTTCAAAAGGAAAAAATACGCCGTTTGCCGGTTGGGCATGCCAAGGCTGGCCGGTGATGACGTTGGTCGGTGGAACAATCGCATGGGAGAAAGGAAGGGCATGACATGAAGCGGCAGCTGATTTTAGAAGATGGTTCGTTTTTCGTTGGCGAAGCGTTTGGCAGCTTGAAAAACACGACCGGGGAAGTCGTGTTTAACACCGGCATGACCGGATACCAAGAAATTTTGACCGATCCGTCGTATTGCGGACAAATCGTGACGATGACGTATCCGTTGATCGGCAACTACGGCATCAACCGCGATGACTTTGAAGCGATTCGCCCGTACGTGCACGGATTCATCGTGAAAGAGGCGTGCGTGAAGCCGTCCAACTGGCGCGGCGAAATGACGCTCGATGACTATTTAAAAGAAAAAGACATCCCGGGGCTGGCCGGCATCGATACACGCAAACTGACGCGCCTCATTCGCCAGCACGGAACGCTAAAAGGGATGATTTGCGGCTTGGACGTCCATCCGGCGGAAGCGGCGGCCCACCTGCGGGCGATGGAGTGGCCGCGCGACCAAGTGCGGCGCGTCTCGACGAAAAGCGCCTATCCGAGCCCGGGGCGCGGCGAGCGCGTGGTCTTGATCGATTTTGGAATGAAGCACGGCATTTTGCGCGAGCTGAACAAGCGCCATTGCGATGTCATCGTCTTGCCGTACAATGCGACTGCCGAAGAAGTATTAAGCTGGCATCCGGATGGGGTGATGCTCTCGAACGGCCCGGGCGACCCGAAAGACGTGCCGGAAGCGATCGACATGATTCGCGGGATTTTGGGCAAAGTGCCGCTCTTTGGCATTTGCCTCGGCCATCAGCTGTTTGCCTTGGCGTGCGGGGCGAATACGGAAAAATTGAAATTCGGCCATCGCGGCTCGAACCATCCGGTGAAAGATTTGCGCACCGGCAAAGTGGCCATTACGTCGCAAAACCATGGCTACGCTGTGACGCATGAGTCGCTCGCCGGCACCCGCCTGGAAGTGACGCATGTCGCCTTGAATGACGGCACAGTCGAAGGGCTGCGCCATCTCGATTTCCCGGCGTTTACGGTGCAATACCATCCGGAAGCGTCGCCAGGGCCGGAAGATGCCAATCCGCTGTTTGACGAGTTTTTGGCGCTCATCCGCGAGTTCAACAAGAAAGGGGAAGTCATCCATGCCTAAACGCCGCGACATCGAAACGATTTTGGTCATCGGCTCCGGCCCGATCGTCATCGGTCAGGCAGCCGAGTTTGACTACGCCGGGACGCAAGCGTGTCTCGCCTTGAAAGAAGAAGGCTATAAAGTCATTCTCGTCAACTCGAACCCGGCGACGATCATGACCGATACGGAAATCGCCGATAAAGTGTATATGGAACCGCTGACGCTTGAGTTTGTCGCCCGCATCATCCGCAAAGAGCGGCCGGATGCGATTTTGCCGACGCTCGGCGGCCAAACGGGCCTCAACTTGGCGGTTGAGCTGGCCAAGGCCGGCGTGCTTGAAGAGTGCGGCGTCGAAATTCTTGGCACGAAACTCGAGGCGATCGAAAAGGCGGAAGACCGTGAACAGTTCCGCGCCCTCATGAACGAGCTTGGTGAACCGGTGCCGGAGAGCGCCATTATTCACAGTCTGGAAGAGGCGTATGCGTTTGTCGAACAGATCGGCTATCCGGTCATCGTCCGCCCAGCGTTTACGCTCGGCGGCACGGGCGGCGGCATTTGCACGAACGAACAAGAACTGATCGACATCGTTTCGACCGGTTTGAAAATGAGCCCGGTGCACCAATGCTTGCTTGAGCGGAGCATCGCCGGCTACAAAGAAATCGAGTATGAAGTGATGCGCGATGCCAACGACAACGCCATCGTCGTCTGCAACATGGAAAACATCGACCCGGTCGGCATCCATACCGGTGACTCGATCGTCGTCGCCCCGAGCCAGACGTTAAGCGACCGCGAATACCAACTGCTTCGCAACGCGTCCTTGAACATCATCCGCGCCCTTGGCATCGAAGGCGGCTGCAACGTCCAGCTGGCGCTCGACCCGGACAGCTTCCGCTATTACGTCATCGAAGTGAACCCGCGCGTCAGCCGCTCGTCGGCGCTCGCCTCCAAAGCGACCGGATACCCGATCGCGAAACTGGCGGCGAAAATTGCTGTCGGGCTGACGCTGGATGAGATGATCAACCCGGTCACTGGGAAAACGTACGCCTGCTTTGAGCCGGCGCTTGATTATGTCGTGACGAAAATTCCGCGCTTCCCGTTTGACAAATTTGAATCGGCGAACCGCCGCCTTGGCACGCAAATGAAGGCGACCGGCGAAGTGATGGCGATCGGCCGGACGTTTGAAGAATCGCTGTTAAAAGCGGTCCGTTCGCTCGAGATCGGCGTCCACCATCTCGCATTAAAAGAGGCGGACACCGCCACTGACGACGTGGTCGAGAAACGGATCCGCAAGGCGGGCGATGAACGGCTCTTTTACATCGCTGAAGCGCTCCGCCGCGGGGTGACGGTCGACACGTTGCATGAATGGAGCCAAATCGATCGCTTTTTCTTGCATAAAATCGAAAACATCATTGAGATGGAAACGGTCTTGAAAAACCGTCCGGGCGACCTTGACGCGCTGAGGAAGGCGAAAGCGCTCGGCTTCTCGGACGCCGCAGTGGCGGCATTATGGAACAAAACGGAGCGCGACATTTACGCGCTGCGCCGCCAGGAAGGCATCGTGCCGGTGTACAAAATGGTCGATACGTGCGCGGCCGAGTTCACATCAGAAACGCCGTATTACTACAGCACGTATGAGGAAGAAAACGAGTCGATCGTGACGGAAACACCGAGCGTCATCGTGCTCGGTTCGGGCCCGATCCGCATCGGCCAAGGGATCGAATTTGACTACGCAACCGTCCATTGCGTCTGGGCCATTAAGCAGGCCGGCTATGAGGCGATCATCATCAACAACAACCCGGAAACAGTCTCCACCGATTTCAGCACGTCGGACAAACTGTACTTCGAGCCGCTGACGGCCGAAGACGTGATGCATGTCATCGACCTTGAGAAGCCGGTCGGCGTCATCGTTCAGTTTGGCGGCCAGACGGCGATCAATTTGGCGGCCGAACTCGAGGCGCGTGGCGTCCGCTTGCTCGGGACGACGCTGGAGGATTTGGACCGCGCCGAAGACCGCGACAAATTTGAACAGGCGCTTTCCGAACTCGGCATTCCCAAACCGGCCGGCAAAACGGCCGTTTCGGTCGAAGAAGCGGTCGCCATCGCCGAAGAGATCGGCTATCCGGTGCTCGTCCGCCCGTCGTACGTGCTCGGCGGCCGGGCGATGGAGATTGTGTACAATCGTGAGGAGCTGCTCCATTACATGGAGCACGCCGTGCGCGTCAACCCGCAGCACCCGGTGCTCGTCGACCGCTACATCACCGGCAAGGAAGTCGAAGTCGACGCCATTTCCGACGGCGAGACGGTCGTCATCCCGGGCATTATGGAGCATATCGAACGGGCCGGCGTCCATTCCGGCGACTCGATCGCCGTCTACCCGCCGCAAACGTTAAGTGTCGAAGTGATCGATAAGATCGCGGATGACACGATCCGGCTGGCGCGCGGGCTGCGCATCGTCGGGCTCTTAAACATCCAGTTCGTCGTCTCGGGAAGCGATGTCTACGTGTTGGAAGTAAACCCGCGTTCAAGCCGCACCGTGCCGTTTTTAAGCAAAATCACCGGCGTGCCGATGGCCAACCTCGCCACCAAGGCCATTTTAGGGGCGAAGCTGGCTGAGATGGGCTATGAAACCGGCGTTCGCCCGGTCCGTCCAGGCGTGTACGTGAAAGTGCCGGTGTTCTCGTTTGCGAAATTGCGCAATGTCGACATTTCGCTCGGCCCGGAAATGAAATCGACCGGTGAAGTGATCGGTAAGGATGTGACGTTTGAAAAAGCGCTCTATAAAGGACTTGTCGCCTCGGGCATCCACATCCAGCCGCACGGGGCGGTGCTGTTGACGGTCGCGGACAAAGACAAAGAAGAAGCGGTCGAGCTGGCCCGCCGCTTTGCGGACATCGGCTATCAGCTGCTGGCGACGAACGGCACGGCGGAAACGCTGAAAGCGGCCGGCATCCCGGTGACGGTCGTCAATAAAATCCATTCGGCGTCGCCGAACATTTTGGATGTCATCCGTCAAGGGAAGGCGCAAGTCGTCATCAACACGTTGACGAAAGGGAAACAGCCGGAAAGCGACGGCTTCCGCATCCGCCGCGAAGCGGTCGAAAACGGCATTCCGTGCTTGACGTCGCTCGATACCGCACGGGCGATGCTGCAAGTGCTCGAATCGATGACGTTCTCGACAACGGCGATGACGGAAGAGTTGGTGCGGTCATGATCGGCCGCGAACAAATGACGGTCGCAAGCCAGCGGCTGATCGCCGAGCGCACGTATGAATTGACGCTGGCAGGCCGCCTCGTGCAAGAGATGAAGCAGCCCGGCCAGTTCGTTCATGTGAAAGTGGCCGCATCCGCCGATCCGCTCTTGCGCCGCCCGCTCAGCCTTTGTCAAATCGACCACAAGCAGGGGCAATGCACGATCATTTACCGCCAGGAAGGGAAGGGCACCGCGCTGTTGGCGCAAAAACAGCCGGGCGACACGGTCGATGTGCTCGGCCCGCTCGGCAACGGCTTTCCGCTCGAAGCCGCGCCGGCGGGCGGCCGGGCGCTGTTGGTCGGCGGCGGCATCGGCGTTCCGCCGCTCTATGAACTGGCGAAACAGCTGGCGAACCGGGGCGTGAACGTCGTGAGCGTGCTCGGGTTCCAAACGAAAGCGGCGGTCTTTTACGAAGAAAAATTTGCCGCGTTCGGCGAGACGTATATCGCCACCGATGACGGGTCGCACGGGGCGGCGGGCCGCGTCACCGATGTGATCGAAGCGCGCGCGCTCGAGTTTGACGTGTTGTACGCCTGCGGCCCGAAGCCGATGCTAAAGGCGCTCGATGAACGGTTCCGCGGCCGACCGGTGTACTTGTCGTTGGAAGAGCGGATGGGCTGCGGCGTCGGGGCGTGCTTCGCCTGCGTCTGCCATGTGCCGGGAAGCGAAACGGCGTATAAAAAAGTATGCAGCGACGGTCCGGTGTTTCGGGCCGGGGAGGTGGTGTTATGAACCGTCTGGCGGTCGAACTGCCGGGGCTTTCGCTCAAAAACCCGATCATGCCGGCTTCCGGCTGTTTCGGGTTTGGCCGCGAGTACGCCCGGTTTTACGATTTAAGCGTGTTAGGCGCCATCATGATCAAAGCGACGACCAAAGAGCCGCGCTTTGGTAACCCGACGCCAAGGGTGGCGGAAACGCCGGGCGGGATGTTAAACGCCATCGGCCTGCAAAACCCCGGTCTTGACAAGGTGCTGACGGAAGAACTGCCGTGGCTTGAACAGTTTGACGTGCCGATCATCGCCAACATCGCCGGTTCGACGATGGAAGAATACGTCGAGGTAGCCGCCGCGATTTCCAAAGCGCCGAACGTCCATGCCTTGGAGCTCAACATTTCTTGCCCGAACGTGAAAAAAGGCGGTATCACGTTCGGCACCGTGCCGGAGGTGGCCGCCGAGCTGACGCGGCTTGTCAAGGAAGTGTCGGCTGTCCCGGTGTATGTGAAGCTGTCGCCTAACGTGACGGACATCGTCGCGATGGCGAAAGCCATTGAACAAGCGGGCGCTGACGGCCTGACGATGATCAACACGCTCGTCGGCATGCGCATCGACGTGAAAACCGGCCGGCCGATTTTGGCCAACGGCACCGGCGGCTTATCCGGCCCGGCGGTCAAACCGATCGCCATCCGCATGATTTACGAAGTGAGCCAAGCGGTGTCGATTCCGATCATCGGCATGGGCGGCGTGCAAACGGCGGAAGATGTGCTCGAATTTTTCTACGCCGGCGCGAGTGCGGTCGCGGTCGGAACAGCCAACTTCGTCGATCCATTCGTCTGCCCGACGATCATCAACGAACTGCCGGCGCTGCTTGATGAGCTGGGGATTGATCGGATCTCCGAATGTACAGGAAGGAGCTGGAAAACCGGTGCACACGCCGTTCATTGTCGCCCTTGATTTTCCATCGAAACAAGACGTTGAATCGTTTTTACGGCCGTTTGCCGGCACGCCGCTGTTTGTGAAAGTCGGCATGGAGCTGTACTATCAGGAAGGGCCGTCCATCGTCGCGTTCCTCAAAGAACAAGGGCACGCCGTCTTTTTAGACTTAAAACTGCACGACATCCCGAATACAGTGAAACAGGCGATGAAAGGGCTCGCCCGTGTCGGCGCTGATTTGGTGAACGTCCACGCCGCCGGCGGCCGGCGCATGATGGAAGCGGCGATCGAAGGGCTTGACGCCGGTACGCCAAGCGGCGCCGCCCGACCGCGCTGCATCGCCGTCACCCAGCTGACAAGCACAGACGAGCGCATGCTTCATGAAGAGCTTTGCATTTCCCGCCCGCTTGCCGACACGGTCAGCCATTACACGGCGTTGGCGAAAGAAAGCGGCCTTGACGGCGTCGTCTGCTCGGCGAACGAAGCGCCGCTCATCAAGGAACGGTGCGGCGCCGCGTTTCTCGCCGTCACCCCGGGAATTCGCTTTGCCGATGATGCGGCGCACGACCAAGTGCGCGTCGTCACGCCAAGGGAAGCGCGTGCGCTTGGTTCTGACTACATCGTCATCGGCCGCAGCATCACCCGCGCCGCCGACCCGCTTGCCGCGTACGCCCGCCTGCAGCACGAATGGAACGGAGGAGAGAGAGGATGAAATACGACATTGCCGCCCAACTGCTTGAAATAGGAGCGGTCGCTTTGCGGCCGAACGACCCGTTCACCTGGTCATCGGGCTTACAAGCGCCGATTTATTGCGACAACCGCCTGACGCTCGCTTATCCGGATGTGCGCCGCCTGATCGCCGACGGTCTCGCGGACCTCATCCGCACCCATTTCCCCGAAGCGGACCTCATCGCCGGCACAGCGACCGCCGGCATCCCGCACGCCGCGTGGGTGAGCGAGCGGCTTGGTTTGCCGATGTGCTACGTCCGCAGCCAAGCGAAAGCGCACGGAAAAGGGAAGCAAATCGAAGGCAAAGCCGAACCGGGCCAACGCGTCGTCGTCATCGAAGACTTAATCTCGACCGGCGGCAGCTCGCTCACGACCGTGCGCGCCTTGAAAGACGCAGGCTGCGAGGTGCTTGGCGTCGCCGCCATCTTCACGTACGGACTCGAAAAAGCGAAGCAGGCGTTTGCCGAAGCGAATGTGCCTGCCTACACCCTCACCGACTACGACACACTCATCGAAACGGCCGTCCGCCTTGGCGCCGTCAGCGAACACGACCTGGCGGCATTGCGGCAATGGCGGGAAAATCCGGAAAAGTGGGGGAAATAGACGAGAAGAAAGAAGCGCGGACCAAAGGATGGTTCGCGCTTTTGTCATGTGTTATTGGCGAACGGGACTTCCGTCGCTTCCGATGATGACGGAAATGGCGATAGAACGGCCAAAGTCATTCGAACTAGCGAAGACTTGATGACTATGGGAGGTACCCTGTTTGTCTCTTAGAGAATGGAAATTGTTGTAATAAAAAATGCTCATCTACAGGTTGATGAAAAACAAAATAAAGTTAAGCGCCACCATGAGAAAGGAGAAAAGGATAATTTAGATATATCACTATCCGACATGGAGAACCAGCTAACCGAACAATAATCAATAAAAAAAACGAAGGAATAAAGCATCGTTTTGCTTTATTCCTTCGTTTTTATTCACGATATCCCTTACCGATTACTTTCTTTTTATCTTTAGACACATAAACACTAATGTCTCCTAACACATTGCTTCTTTTAGAACTAAAAGTGACCACATAGACTTCTTTTCCATCATAATTTGGATCAGTTAATGAACCATTTCGTTTCGTTACCACCCTTTCGTCTACATTAGCGTCTCTCCAATCTCCATTAATTTCCTTCTTTTCCGAAACTGATAATGAATCATAAGCAGCTTGAATGATAGGTAAGTTAGGATTGTTTGCATTGCTCAAATTGCTTGAATTGCAGCTGACAAAAACCAAAGTGATTGACAATAACAACAGGATCACAATAATTTTCTTCAATTTTATAACTCCCCCAAAAATGTAGTCATTGATATGTACGTGTTATGTTGCATCATTATGCATAACTTCGAGTCTTTACTCTAGTTTTGCAACACCATCCTTAGAGCCACCATTTTTCTCTTTAGAAGGCCGGTGAAAAACGGCTGATTCCGTTAATCAATGGGAGAATGAGCGAAAAGCAGGACCGATGCAACAGGGTTTTTCTAATTGAGAAATAACATTGTAAAGCCGTATCCACGATTAAATCACCCGCCTCTTAGGTGTTGCAGTATAAACCATTAAACCGATACAGTCTATCATATGGAACAAGAATATCGAAGAACGAAAACAACGGTATCGTTGATGAACGATCATTTTGGTTTCTGTCCGCGTTATCGAAGAAAGGTGTTAGTAGGCAGAGTGGAAGAGCGATTCAAGCAGTTAGTAGAAGAAATTGGCCAAGAGAATGATTGGGTCATCCTGGCGATGGAAGTGATGCCTGATCATGGCCATTTGTTCTTGAATTGCCTCCCTTCTGATTCTCCATCAGATATGATGGCAAGAGTGAAAGGAGTGACTTCCAGACGATTAAGACAGGAATTTAAACACTTGTCTCATCTGCCAAGTCTTTGGACACGCTCTTTCTTCGTGAGCACAGCAGGGAATGTATCAAGTGAAACAATCAAACGCTATGTGGAATCTCAAAAGAAAAGGGGGGTGAATCCATGCCGACCATCACACTAAAGCTGGAGCTGCACAACCCAACGAAAGTCAAACAAGACATGTATGAACGGATGACAGAAATGAATACCGCGTTTGCGAATTGGCTATTGAATCATCCTGAATTAAACAAAGCAACAAGCAAGATATTTAAAGACTTTTCGTCACAAAAGTTTCCTTCCGCCATCGTTAATCAGACTATTCGTGAAGCGAAGTCTCAAAAGAAAAATCAGAAGGTAAAAAGGTTTAAAAAACTCTGGTGTTGCTTCAATAATCAAAACGTAAAAGTAGAAAAGAAAGGAGATTTCTACACGGTTGCTTTTCCCACGCTAGAGAAAAAAATAGGTGTGCCTGTTGTAACTCGTCCCTATCAAGAGGCGTGGCTGAATCGGCTGATCAATGGAACTGCCAAACAAGGGGCGGCCAAACTCTACAAAAAAAGAAAGAAATGGTACTTGGCGATGGCGATCACGTTTGAAGTCAAGCCGCGACACGAAACCAAGGTGATGGGGGTTGACCTTGGACTTCGCTATATCGCCGTTGCCAGCGTGGGAACGAAATCGTTGTTTTTCAAAGGCAACCGATGCGCCTTTGTACGCCGGCGATATGCGGCGTTGCGGCGAAAACTCGGCAAAAACAAGAAGCCCCATATGATTCGAAAAATCGGAAACAAAGAGTCGCGTTGGATGAAAGATCAGAACCACAAAATCAGCCGTCAAATCGTCAACTTTGCCCTCGCCAACGGTGTTGGCGTCATTCGCATGGAGGATTTGAGCGGCATTCGAAAGCGGGCAACATCAGCCAAAGAAGCAGGACGAAGCCTTCATTCTTGGGCGTTTCACCAACTGCAAACAATGATTGCCTATAAAGCCGACATGGCAGGTATTCGGGTGGAGTGGGTGAAGCCGACCTATACAAGCCAAACATGCCGATGTGGGCATCGGGAGAAAGCAAACCGAAACGGCATCCGCTTCCGATGCCAAACGTGCGGCTACACCCTCCATGCCGACTTGAATGGCGCGATCAACATTGCCAAGGCGATTTCAGGCTTTGCCGCTTAACCTAGCGTACTGGTCACAGGTACGCAGCCCATTGGGGTACATCGTAACCCGATGGGACGGGGTGATGACACACCCCTGAACTTGGGCGTTGTCCGAACCAGAAATGGATGAGGGCGCGAACGACCCAAGAATCCCACGTCTTTAGGTGTGTGGAGTGTCAAGGCTGTTTCGCCTCGTGTTCTTTTTGCCGCTGTTTCATGGCGCGGACGAGCTCTTCGTCCGGTGTGACGTAGAGCGTTTGTTCGTTTTCGTAAATGACAAACCCTGGCTTGGCGCCGCTCGGTTTTTTCACGTAGCGGACGCGCGTGTAATCGACCGGCACGGAGCCGGAGTGGCGGGCTTTGCTGAAGTAGGCGGCCAAGTTCGCCGCTTCCAAGAGCGTCCCGTCAGACGGCTGCTTGCTCCGGATGACGACGTGCGAGCCGGGAATGTTTTTCACATGCAGCCAAACCTCGTCCTTATGGGCGAGTTTGGTCGTGAGATAGTCGTTTTGTTTATTGTTTTTGCCGACCACTATTTCCGTGCCGTCGCTGGCGACGTAGCGGTCCAGCTCAGGCGTGGTTGGTTTTCGCTTTTTCGCTCCTTTCGCCGCGCGCGGGCGCAAGTAGCCTTGTTCAATGAGCTCGTCGCGGATTTCCGCGACATCTTTCGGCGAGGCGGTTTCGAGCTGGCTTAAAATCGTGTCGCAATAGGCGATGTCTTCTTTCGTCCGCTCGATTTGTTCTTGCACGACGGCGAGCGAGTTTTTCGCTTTTTGGTATTTTTGGAAGTACTGTTGCGCGTTCTCCGACGGCGATTTTTGCGGGTCGAGCGGAATCGTGACCGTACCGCCGTTTTCATCATAGTAGTTGGTGACTTCGATTTCCGTCATGCCGCGCTTGATGGCGTACAAATGGGCGGTGAGCAGCTCCCCGTACAGTCGGTAAACGTCGGCTTTTTTGGCTTCTTCGAGCGTCTGTTCAAGCTTGAGGAGCTTTTTCTCGTTTTTCGCTTTTTCGTTCGCCATGAGCCGCTCGATGTCATGCGCTTGCTGCTTGACGCGGTCGCGCTCGGCTTTGCCGAAATAAAAGCGGTCGAGCAGCTCGCTTGCGCTCGCAAACGGTTGGCCTTCGGTTTTTATGTGCGTAAGCGGCAACACGTAAAACCATTCTTTTTCCCCGTTCGTGTACATCATCGGGGCAAAGCGGCGGTGCCGGACGTCATCGATGAGCGCGAGGAAGCTTTTCGGCAGCGTCGCCCGGTTGGCGAGCCCGGCGCGGAAGACGACCTCGTTGGCGAACAGCGGTGAAAGGCCGCTGAAGGCGGAAACGAGCTGATGGGCGAGCTTGCCGGCGTGAAAATCAAGTTTTTTCAGCACCGTTTCTTCCGTTGCCTCAAGCGGGTTCAGCTTGCCGTGCGTCGGCGGGGCGACGTACGGGTGCCCCGGGAGCACCGTCCGGTAGCGGTTGACGGACGGCGGCAAATGTTTCAAGCTGTCGATGATCGTGTTGGTCGACGCATCAACGAGGATGATGTTGCTATGTCGGCCCATCACTTCGATGATGAGCCGCTTTGTTTGCACGTCGCCGAGTTCGTCGCGCCCTTTTGCATCGATGACGATGATGCGGTCAAAATCGACTTGGCGAACCGCTTCGATGACGCTTCCTTCCAACTGTTTGCGCAGCCGCATGCAAAACATCGGCGGCTCGAGCGGGTTGTCGTACGTTTCGTTTGTCAAATGGACGCGCGCGTACGTCGGATGCGCCGACAGCATCACTTTATGGTTACGGCCGCGGGCGCGCACGAGCATGACGATCTCATGCGCCGACGGCTGGTGAATTTTTGTGATCCGCCCGCCCGCAAGCGCCTCTTCGAGTTCCCCGACAATGGCGTATGTAAACACTCCGTCAAACGACATGGAAAACACCTTTCTAATTTGTTTCGTTACTACTTCGATCTTACCATAGATCCGCTGTGTTGAACATTTTTGCGAACATTTCGGGGGATGAAGGGCGATGTTCATCCAAACGGTTATATAAAAAGGAAATGCGCGGCAAAGCGATTTCGGTCGTTTGTTTATGCCGCCCAATCGATCATTTTTTCGGACAGGAGTGAATAAGCATAGAAAAGCGGAAACAGTGCGCTGAAAAGACGGAGAGGACGGAGGGGGAGACCAATGCAGTGGCATACGCTCGCGGCCAGCGATGTCGCGCACGAAACGAAGACGAACGTCAAGACCGGGCTTACCGCAGCCGAGGCGGAAAAGCGGCTGCGGCAGTTCGGGTACAATGAGCTGGCGGAAGGGAAGAAGGAGTCGGCCATCGTCGTCTTTTTTCGCCAGTTTCAAGATTTTATGGTGTTGGTGCTGCTGTTGGCAACGGTGATTTCCGCGTTTTTGGGCGAGTACGTCGATGCGGTGGCGATTGTTGTCATTGTGATCATGAACGCCATCCTCGGGTTTATCCAAGAGCGGCGGGCGGAAAAGTCGCTCGCTGCTTTAAAACGGTTGTCCGCGCCGCAAGCGGTGGTGCTGCGCGGCGGGGAGTGGGTGAAAGTCCCGGCGCGCGAGCTTGTTGTCGGCGATGTGGTGCGGCTGGCAAGCGGCGACCGGGTCGGGGCCGACGTCCGCTTGATTGAGGCAGCCGGCTTGGAAATCGAGGAGTCGGCGCTGACGGGCGAATCGGTGCCGGTGGCCAAATCGGCTGCCCCTCTTCGCACCGCACAGGCGTCGTTGGGGGATTTGCACAATATGGCGTTTATGGGGACGCTGGTGACAAGAGGGAATGGGATCGGCATTGTCATCGCCACGGGGATGAAAACGGCGATGGGGCAAATCGCGACGATGCTTGAAGAGGCGGATGCGGGAGCAACCCCGCTTCAGCGCCGGCTCGAGCAGCTTGGGAAAATTTTGCTTGTCGTCGCCTTGGCGCTGACGGCCATGGTGGTGGCCGTCGGGGTCGTTCAAGGACACGACGTGTATGAAATGTTTTTGGCCGGCGTATCGCTCGCTGTTGCCGCTATTCCGGAAGGGTTGCCGGCCATTGTGACGGTCGTCTTGGCGCTTGGCGTGCAGCGGATGATCAAACGAAACGCCATCGTCCGCAAGCTTCCGGCGGTGGAAACGCTCGGCTGCGCTTCGGTCATTTGTTCCGACAAAACGGGGACGATGACGGAAAACATGATGACCGTCACGCAAGTATGGGCAGGCGGACGGACATTTGCGGTCAGCGGCGTTGGCTTTGACATGGCCGGCGAGTTTTCCGAACGGGGCCGGGCGGTGGATCCAAACCGTGTTCCCGAGCTCGCCCGTCTATTGACGATGGCGGTGCTTTGCAATCGTTCGGAGTTGAAAGAGGAAAACGGGCGGCGCTATGTCGACGGCGATCCGACCGAAGGGGCGCTGCTCGTCGCGGCGGCGAAAGCGGGATTGGCGAAAGGGATGGTTTGGCGCGAGTATACGGTCGAGCAGGAGTTTCCGTTTGATTCGGAGCGAAAAATGATGACGGTGATCGTTCGCGACCGAAACGGCCGCCGGTTGGTCGTGACAAAAGGGGCGCCCGATGTGCTGCTTGAGCGGGCGGACCACCTTGAATGGAACGGCCGCGAACAGGTGCTGACGCCGGCTTGGAAAGAGACGATTGAGAAGGCGATTCGGCAGATGGCGTCTTCCGCCTTGCGCACGATTGCCGTCGCGTACCGGCCGCTTGCGGAGACAGAACGGATCGGGTCGGAGAAGGAGGCGGAGACAAAGCTGCGGTTCCTCGGCGTCGCCGGCATGATCGATCCGCCGCGGCCTGAGGTGAAGCAAGCGGTGGCGCGCTGCAAAGAAGCGGGCATGAAAACGGTGATGATCACCGGCGACCACGTGTTGACAGCCACCGCCATCGCCAAACAGCTTGGCGTGCTCCCGCCCGGCGGCAAAGTGATGGACGGGGCGACGCTTTCGAAGCTGTCGGTCGATGAGTTGGAACGCGCCGTCGATGAGATTTACGTGTTCGCCCGCGTTGCTCCGGAGCATAAGCTGAAAATCGTCAACGCTCTCAAACGGCGCGGCCATATCGTCGCGATGACAGGGGACGGGGTGAACGATGCACCTGCTCTGAAAGCAGCCGATATTGGCGTCGCCATGGGCCGATCGGGGACAGAAGTGGCGAAAGAGGCGGCGTCGCTCGTTTTGGTGGATGACAACTTTGCGACGATTGAGGCTGCGATTGAAGAAGGCCGCAACATTTACGAAAACATTCGCAAGTTTATCCGCTACTTGCTCGCCTCGAACGTCGGGGAAATTCTTGTCATGTTGTTTGCGATGCTGCTGGCGTTGCCGCTGCCGCTCGTGCCGATTCAAATTTTATGGGTCAATCTTGTCACCGACGGTTTGCCAGCGATGGCGCTCGGGCTCGACCGGCCGGAAGAAAACGTGATGAAGCGGCCGCCGCGCCGCCCCGATGAAGGGGTGTTCGCGCGTGGGCTCGGCTGGAAAATCATAAGCCGCGGCGTTTTGATCGGCGTGGTGACGTTGGCCGCGTTTTTGACGGCCTATGAACGGAGCGGCGAGGATCTCGTTTACGCCCAGACGGCGGCGTTTGCGACGTTGGTGTTGGCGCAGCTCATCCATGTGTTTGACTGCCGCTGCGATCGTTCGATTTTTGACCGCAGTCCATTCGGGAACATGTATCTTGTCGCGGCGGTGGCCGTGTCGCTTGTATTGCTGTTGGTTGTCATCTACTATCCGCCGCTGGCTGCGGTGTTCCATACGAAGCCGCTCGCCGCGGTCGATTGGCTGCTCATCGTAGGTCTGTCTGCCTTGCCGACATTTTTGTTTGCTGGCTCGTTTCGGGCGAGAAAATAAAACGTGGTTATGGTATAATGAAAAAGGTGATAGAGGCAAGCTCTATGACCTTTTCTTTTTCATCATGACAGCAACGGATGTGATGATATGGTTTACAGCATGACCGGCTTCGGCGCGAGTGTGAAAAAAACGGATCGCTTGATGGTGGCGGTGGAAATGAAATCCGTCAACCATCGGTTTTGCGAAATTTCCATCCGCCTCCCTAGACAATGGCTTGTGTTTGAGGATAAAATAAAAAAAGCAATTTCATCGTACGTGCGGCGCGGAAAAGTGGAAGTGTTCGTCACGATCGCCGGCGACGGTCTTGTGAAACGGAGCGTACATATTGATTGGGATTTGCTTGGCCAGTATTGGGCCGGAGTGCAGGAAGCCGCAAAGCGATTTGCCATTGACGGCGGCGTGACGGCCGCCGAACTGCTTCGACTTGATGGGGCGGTCGAGGTCGTCGAAGAAGAAGGCGCGAATGAAGAAGTAGAGCCGCTGCTTTTAGATGCCATCGACGAGGCGGCAAAGGCGCTTGTTGCCATGCGTCGACGCGAAGGAGAGGCGCTTGCCGCGGATTTGCGCGCCCGGCTTCATGAAGTCGAAGCCGGGGTGGAAGCCATTGAACAGCGGGCACCGCTTGTCATGGAACAATACCGTGAGCGGCTTGAGCGCCGCCTGCGCGAATGGGCGCCCGCTCCGATCGATGAAGCGCGCTTGCTGACGGAAGTGGCGGTGTTTGCCGAAAAGGCGGACATTCACGAGGAGTTGAAACGCATTCGCAGCCATTTGGCGCAAATGGCGGACGCCTTAGAAATGGACGAACCGGTTGGGCGGAAGCTCGACTTCTTGGTGCAAGAGTTGAACCGGGAAGTCAACACGATCGGCGCCAAGGCAAACGACAGCCTGATTGCCGCGCAAGTCGTGGAGATGAAAAGCGCGATCGAGAAGATGAAAGAACAGGTGCAAAACGTCGAATAGTCGAATAACGGTTTAAAACGGCTTGCCGGCGGCAACAATATCGAATATGGCAGGTGGGCGTGTCATGGTGAAATTCATCAACATCGGGTACGGAAATATGGTGTCAGCCGCCCGCATCATTACGATTGTCAGCCCCGATTCGGCGCCGATCAAACGAATCATTCAAGATGCGCGCGAAAGCGGCAAGCTCGTTGACGCAACGCACGGGCGGAGGACGCGCGCTGTCATCATCATGGACAGCGATCATGTCATTTTGTCGTCCGTGCAACCGGAAACGGTGGCGAACCGCTTATATGGAAGCGACGATTTCTCCGAGGAAGGGCAGGGGTTGGGACGTTGAAGAACGAACGTGGGTTGTTGATCGTCATGTCGGGTCCGTCTGGGGTTGGCAAAGGGACGGTGCGCAAGGCGCTGTTTTCGCAGCCAGACATCAATCTTCATTATTCGGTGTCGGTCACGACGCGTAAGCCGCGCGAAGGCGAAGTGGAAGGCGTCGACTACTTCTTCCGCACGCGCGAGCAGTTTGAACAAATGATCCGTGAAAACAAGCTGCTCGAGTGGGCGGAATACGTCGGCAACTACTATGGCACGCCGATCGACTATGTGGAGAAGACGCTTGCCGAAGGGAAAGATGTGTTTTTAGAGATCGAAGTGCAAGGGGCGATGAAAGTACGGCGGGCGTTTCCGGAGGCGCTCTTCATTTTCTTGGCCCCGCCAAGCCTCAAGGAGCTTGAGAAGCGGATCATGGGGCGGGGCACGGAGTCGAAAGAGCTGATTGAAAACCGGTTGCGGGCGGCGAAAGAGGAGCTTGAGATGATGGATGAGTACGACTATGTCGTGGAAAATGACGAAGTAGAGCTCGCCTGCGAGCGGATCAAGGCGATCGTCATCGCTGAACATTGCCGGCGTGAGCGCGTCGCCAAGCGATATAAACGGATGTTGGGGGTGGAATAACGATGCTGTATCCTTCCATCGATCTGCTGATGCAAAAAGTCGATTCGAAATATAAGCTCGTCACGGTGGTGGCCAAACGGGCGCGCGAGCTTCAGGACGGTGCGGAGCTGATGGTGAAAAAGCCGGTGTCGAAAAAATTTGTCGGCCAGGCGCTCGAGGAAATCGCTGGTGACAAGGTCGAATTAGTGGAAGAAGACAAATAACAACCTAGCTTTAGGTTGTTATTTTTTTCAATGTCGGGGGTGGCCAACATGATCAACGGAAAACATATTTTGCTTTGCGTGACCGGGGGGGTGGCGGCGTACAAGGCGGCGGTGCTCACCAGCCAGCTCACCCAGCGCGGCGCCGAAGTGAAAGTGATCATGACGGAAGGGGCGTGCCAGTTCATTACGCCGCTCACGTTCCAAGCATTGTCGCGCCAGGAAGTGTATGTCGATACGTTTGCCGAAAACAACCCGGCTGTCATCGCCCATATTGACTTAGCGGACTGGGCCGATCTTGTTCTCGTCGCACCGGCGACGGCCAATACGATCGCGAAGCTGGCCGCCGGCATCGCTGACAATATGGTGACGACAACGATTTTGGCGACGAAAGCGCCCGTCTGGATCGCTCCGGCGATGAACGTCCATATGTACGAGCATCCGGCCGTCCAAGCCAACATCGAGCGGCTCTACCAATTCGGCTACCGGTTTATCGAGCCGTCGGAAGGCTATTTGGCGTGCGGCTATATCGGCAAAGGGCGGCTGGAGGAGCCGGAGAAAATCATCGCCCATATCGAGCGCTTTTTCGCTGATGATCCGCCGCTGTTTCGCGGTCGGCGCATCCTTGTCACCGCTGGGCCGACAAGGGAGCGGCTTGATCCGGTCCGCTATTTTTCCAATTATTCGAGCGGCAAAATGGGCTATGCCATCGCCGAAGCAGCGGCCCGCTTTGGCGCTTCGGTGACGCTTGTTGCTGGACCGACCGCGCTTTCTTCGCCGGATGACGTCGAGACGGTGTCGGTTGAGTCGGCCGCTGAAATGTACGAAGCAGTGATGGCTCGGTTTGCGGAAACGGACATCGTCATCAAGGCGGCGGCGGTCGCCGATTATCGGCCAAAATATGTGGCGGCGTCCAAAATAAAAAAGCAGCCAGGTGACTATGTGGTAGAGATGGAGCGGACAGTGGACATCTTGAAAGCGCTTGGTGAGCGAAAAACAAGGCAGATTTTGGTCGGATTTGCTGCTGAGACGGACAACCTCGAGCCGTATGCGTTAAAAAAACTCGAAGAAAAGCGGTTGGATATGGTCGTTGCCAACAATGTCACCGAAGAGGGGGCAGGGTTTGCCGGCGATACGAACATCGTCACCATCTTCCGCCGCGATGGCGTCGTCCGGCCGTTGCCGCTCATGACGAAACAGGAGGCCGCTAGGGAAATTTTAAAGGAAATTCATGCGTATATCGAGGCGATTCGATGAAAGTCGCATCTGTGATTGTCGATGTCCCGTCCCGGCAGACGGACCGTCCATTCGATTATTGGATTCCGGAGCGCTGGCGAGGCGTCATCCAGCCGGGCATGCGGGTGACGGTGCCGTTTGGGGCGCGGCGCTTGCAAGGGTTTGTTGTGGACGTAAAAGATCATTCTGAGATCGAGTCATTGAAGGCGATTGAAGAGGTGCTTGATGTCGTGCCGGTGTTAAACGGCGAGCTGCTTGATCTTGGCCGCTATTTGACGGAAACGACGCTTTGTTTTGCCATTTCCGCGTACCAGGCGATGCTGCCGGCGGCGATGCGGGCGAAATATGAAAAGACGCTCCGCCTGACGGAAGAGGAAAGGCGGGGCGAGCTTCCCGATGAACTGCAGCCGCTGTTTGCCGGACGGACGGAGGCGGCGTGGAAAGAGGTTGAGGCGGCCGGTTTATGGCGTGCGGCGCAAAAAGCGGTGCAGCAAGGCGTGCTTGAGGCGGTCTATAAGGTGAAGGAAAAAGCGGGCAAGAAAACGGTGAAGTCCGCCGCTCTTGCCGTTTCGGCCGAACAGGCGGAACAGGCGCTTCATTCGCTGCCGGCGCGGCAAAAAGAAGTGGTGTCGTTTTTGCTCAAGCGGGGGGAAGCTGTCCCCATTGCCGAACTGCAAGCAACACTCGGCATTTCCTCTGCCCCGCTGAAGGCGCTTGTGGAGAAAGGATTGGTTGTTGCTCGCGATGTCGAGGTGTATCGCGATCCGTATGCGCATCGCACGTTTCAGCCGAGCGAGCCGCCGGCGCTCACCCAGGCGCAAGCGGCAGCCTTGGCGAAGGTCGTCGCTTCGGTGCGCGCCGGAGAGCATCGCACGTTTTTGTTGTATGGCGTCACCGGCAGCGGAAAGACGGAAGTGTATATGCAGGCGATCGATGAAGTGCTGCGTCAAGGGAAGGAAGCGATCGTGCTTGTGCCGGAAATTTCGCTGACACCGCAAATGGTTGAGCGCTTCAAAAGCCGGTTCGGCCCGAAAGTAGCGGTGCTTCACAGCGGGCTGTCGGTCGGCGAAAAATATGACGAATGGCGGAAAATCCATCGGAAAGAAGTGCAGCTTGTTGTCGGCGCGCGGTCGGCGGTGTTCGCCCCGTTTGAAAATTTAGGAATGATCATTATCGATGAGGAGCATGAGACGAGCTACAAGCAAGAAGAAATGCCGCGCTATCATGCACGCGATGTCGCCATTTACCGCGCCCGCCACCACAGCTGTCCGGTCGTGCTCGGCAGCGCCACTCCCTCACTGGAGACGTTTGCCCGCGCCGTCAAAGGGGTGTACGAGCTGCTCGAACTGCCGGAGCGCATCAGCAATCGCGGCTTGCCGGACGTCCATGTGGTCGATATGCGCGAGGAGTTGCGCAGCGGCAACCGTTCGATGTTTTCGCGGCGATTGCTCGAGGAGCTGCGCCTTCGGCTCGACCGCGGCGAGCAGGCGGTGCTATTTTTAAACCGGCGCGGCTATTCAACGTTTGTCATGTGCCGCGGCTGCGGCTATGTCATCCGTTGTCCGCACTGCGACATTTCGCTCACGTACCATCGCGCCGGTGAGCGGATGAAATGCCATTATTGCGGCCATGAAGAGCCGCTTGTTCCCCGCTGTCCGTCGTGCGGAAGCGAACATATCCGCTTTTTCGGCACCGGCACGCAAAAAGTGGAAGAAGAGCTGGCGAAGTTGCTGCCGAAGGCGCGTGTCATCCGCATGGACGTCGACACGACCGGGCGGAAAGGGGCGCATGAGGAGCTGCTGTCCCGCTTTGCCGCGAAAGAAGCCGATATTTTGCTCGGCACGCAAATGATCGCCAAAGGACTTGACTTTCCGGATGTCACGCTTGTTGGTGTGCTGGCGGCCGATACGATGCTTCACCTGCCCGATTTCCGGGCTGCGGAGAAAACGTTCCAGCTGCTGACGCAAGTGAGCGGACGCGCCGGACGGCACGAGCTGCCCGGCGAAGTCATCATTCAAACGTATACACCCGAACACTACAGCATTGAACTGGCCGCCCGCCACGACTATCGCGCTTTTTATCGGAGGGAGATGGCGCTGCGCAAAGCGCACGGTTATCCACCGTACTATTATTTGGCACTTATTACCGTCGCTCACGAAGAGGCGCCGGCTGCGGCCAAAGCGGCGGAGAAAATCGCCGTCTATTTGCGCAAGCAGCTGTCAAGGGAAGCGGTCGTCCTCGGTCCGGTCGCCTCGCCGATCGCTCGGCTTCATGATAGATATCGTTACCAATGCATGATAAAATACAAGCGGGAGCCGAACGTCACGGCGGCGCTTAAAGCGGTGGTCGACCGCTACCAAGCGGACGCCGCCCATGGCGGTGTCACCATTACCGTCGATACGAACCCCTATATGATGATGTAAAAGATGGAGGAATGGCGTTGTCGATTTTGTCCATTGTCACGTATCCGAATCCGATTTTAGAACAGCCGTGCGCGCCGGTAACGATATTTGACCGTCGGCTCGGGCGGCTGCTTGACGATATGTATGAAACGATGCTTGCTGCTGATGGAGTCGGGCTCGCCGCTCCGCAAGTCGGCATCGCCGAACAGATTGCGGTCGTCGATGTCGGAGATGAGCACGGACGCATTGAGCTCATCAACCCGGTCGTGATCGAAACGCGCGGCGAAGAAGTGGATGTGGAAGGATGTTTGAGCTTTCCCGGTTTGTTTGGCGAAGTGCCGCGTGCGAAATATGTGAAAGTACGGGCGCAAAACCGGCGCGGCCGCCCCTTTACGCTTTCTGCGACCGGTTTTTTGGCGCGCGCCCTGCAGCATGAAATCGACCATTTGCACGGCGTGTTGTTTACGTCGAAAGTGATTCGCTATTGCGATCTTGAAGAATTGGAAGGATAGATGCCAATGACGAACATTGTCTTTATGGGAACACCTGACTTTGCCGTACCGATTTTGCGGCAGCTGCTTGATGACGGGCATCGGGTTGTAGCGGTTGTCACGCAGCCGGACAAGCCGAAAGGGCGAAAGCGCGAGCCTGTTCCGCCGCCGGTCAAAGTCGAGGCGGAGCGCTGCGGCATCCCGGTGCTGCAGCCGACGAAAATTCGCGAGCCGGAGCAGTATGAACAAGTGCTGGCGTTTGCGCCCGATTTGATTGTCACGGCAGCGTATGGGCAAATTTTGCCAAAGGCGCTGCTTGAGGCGCCGAAATACGGCTGCATCAACGTCCATGCTTCGCTTCTTCCGGAACTGCGCGGCGGCGCGCCGATCCATTACGCCATTTGGCAGGGAAAAACGAAAACAGGCGTTACGATCATGTACATGGTAGAAAAACTTGACGCCGGCGACATGCTGGCGCAAGTGGAAGTGCCGATCGACGAGACGGATACGGTTGGCACACTTCATGATAAATTGAGCGCCGCCGGGGCTAAACTATTATCAGAAACGCTTCCGCTTTTATTGGAAGGAAACATTACGCCCGTTCCGCAAGATGAGGAGAAAGCGACGTATGCGCCGAACATCCGTCGCGAGCAGGAGCGGATCGATTGGACGCAGCCCGGCGAAGCCATTTACAACCATATTCGCGCCTTCCATCCGTGGCCGGTGACGTATACGACATCGGGAGATAATGTTTGGAAAATATGGTGGGGAGAAAAAGTGCCAGCGCCATATTCGGCGCCGCCAGGCACGATTTTGGCGCTCGAGGAAAACGGCATCGTCGTGGCCACGGGCAATGAGACGGCCATTCGCATCACCGAATTGCAGCCGGCCGGAAAAAAACGGATGGCGGCAGGCGAATTTTTGCGCGGCGCCGGCAGCCGGCTGGCGGTCGGCATGAAGCTAGGAGAGGATCATGAACGTACGTGAACTTGCTTTGGATACACTGTTGGCAATTGAAGAAAAAGGGGCATACAGCCATCTCGAACTGAACGACGCGATTCGCAAAGGGCATGTTGACAGCCGCGATGCGGCGCTGTTGACGGAAATCGTGTACGGCACGATGCAGCGGCGCGACACGCTCGACTACTATTTAGCGCCGTTTTTGCGCAAAGCGCGCCGACTTGAGCCGTGGGTGCGCATACTTCTTCGCTTGACGCTGTACCAAATGGTGTATTTGGACCGCGTCCCCGACCGCGCCGCCGTCTTTGAAGCGGTTGAAATCGCTAAGCGGCGCGGCCATCGCGGCATCGCTTCACTTGTCAACGGCGTCTTGCGCACGATCAGCCGCGAAGGGTTGCCGGCGATCGAGGCGGTTGATGACGCGAGCCAGCGGCTTGCCATTGCCACCAGCCATCCCGAGTGGCTCGTCCGGCGCTGGATCGCGCAATACGGCTTCGAGGAGACCGCGCGCATGTGCGAGATGAACTTGCGCCCGCCGCAATCAACGGCCCGCGTCAACCGGCTGCGCGCGACCGTCGAAGAAGCGCTCGAGCGGCTGCGCGCTGAAGGAGTTGAGGCCGAATTGGGCCGAATGGCGCCCGAAGCCATTCGCGCGGAAAAAGGAAACTTGGCTCATACCGAGGCGTTTCGCGCCGGATGGCTGACGATTCAAGATGAAAGCTCCATGCTTGTCGCCCGAGCGCTCGATCCAGCCCCCGGCGAGCGGGTGCTTGACTGCTGCGCGGCACCGGGCGGAAAAACGACCCATATCGCGGAGCGGATGGACGGCCGTGGCGAAGTAGTCGCCGTCGATGTTCATGAGCATAAAGTAAAGCTGATCAAACAACAGGCGCAAAGGCTTGGACTTGATAACATCATGGCCATCGCCCTTGACAGCCGCCGGCTCGGTGAACGGTTCGCCCCGGAATCGTTTGACCGCATTTTAGTTGATGCGCCGTGTACGGGATTCGGCGTCATTCGCCGTAAACCGGAGATCAAATATACGAAAGGGAGCGATGATGTCGCCGCGCTTGCTGAGGTGCAGCAAGCCATTTTACGGGCGGCCGCCCCGCTTTTGAAAAAAGGCGGTACGCTTGTCTACAGCACATGCACGGTGGAGCGCGAGGAAAACGAAGAAACCATCGCCCGCTTTTTAGCCGACCACCGCGACTTTTCCCTTGATGGCCAGCTGGCCGAGCGGATGCCGGAACCGGTGCGGCCGTATGTGAAAGGCGGCATGCTTCAGTTGTTGCCGCATCATTTTGACTCTGACGGGTTTTTTATCGCCCGACTGCGAAAGAAGGTGTAAAAGCATGGAAATGGTTCGTCCGGCTGCCCGCCGCTCTGTCGGCGAAACGCAGCCCCCGTTGCCATCGATTTATTCGCTTACGCTGGACGAATTGAAGGAATGGCTTGCCGCTCAAGGTGAAAAGCCGTTTCGGGCCACGCAAATTTACGAATGGTTGTATCAGAAGCGCGTGACCGATTTTGCCGACATGACGAATCTGCCGAAACGGTTGCGCGAACAGCTAGCGGCATCGTTTTTGATCACGACGTTGAAAACGGTGGTCAAACAAACGTCCAAAGACGGAACGATCAAATTTTTGTTTGAGCTTCATGATGGCTATTCGATCGAGACAGTGCTCATGCGCCATAACTACGGCAATTCGGTGTGCGTCACAACGCAAGTCGGCTGCCGCATCGGCTGCACGTTTTGCGCCTCGACGCTCGGCGGCCTTAAGCGTCATTTAGAGGCGGGCGAGATTGTCGCCCAAGTCGTGCAAGTGCAGAAGGCGCTCGATGAAACAGGCGAGCGCGTCAGCAGCATCGTTGTCATGGGCATCGGCGAGCCGTTTGACAACTACGATGCACTCATCAAGTTTTTGCGCATCATCAACCACCCAAAAGGGTTGAACATTGGCGCTCGTCATATCACTGTTTCTACCAGCGGGATAATACCTAAAATTTACCAATTCGCGGATGAAGGAATGCAAATCAACTTTGCCATTTCTTTGCACGCACCGACAAATGAGCTGCGGACGAAACTCATGCCGATCAATAAAGCGTACCCGCTGCCGAAGCTGATGGAGGCAGTTCGGTATTACATTGAAAAAACCGGCCGGCGCGTGACGTTTGAGTACGGATTGTTCGGCGGGGTGAACGACCAGCTTGAGCACGCCGAGCAGCTGGCTGCGCTGATTAAAGGACTGAAATGCCATGTGAATTTGATTCCGGTCAACTACGTGCCGGAGCGCAACTATGTGCGCACGCCGCGCAGTCAAATTTTCGCTTTTGAACGGGCGTTGAAAAAACATGGAATCAATGTCACCATTCGCCGCGAACATGGACACGACATCGATGCCGCCTGCGGACAGCTTCGCGCGAAGGAGCGAAAAGAAGAGACGAGGTGAATCGGATGCGAGCCGTTTTCCGAACTGACATCGGCCAAATTCGCGAACATAACGAAGACAGCGGCGGCGTGTTTGTCAATCAACGCGGTCAATATTTAGCGATCGTCGCTGATGGGATGGGAGGGCATCGTGCCGGCGACGTAGCCAGCTCCATGGCGGTGACGTATTTGCAGGAGTGCTGGGAGAAAGAGAATGGCCTTGCTTCGCCTGCTGAGGCGGAGCAATGGCTCAAGACGCAGATTGCGGCGGCGAACGAACAATTGTTTCAACATGCCCGTTTCCATCCGGAATGCCAAGGAATGGGGACGACGATTGTCGCTGCCGTTTGCGCCGGTCCGTTCGCGACGGTTGCGCATATTGGCGACAGCCGCTGCTACGTGCTCAACCAAAGCGGAATTCAGCAGCTGACGGATGACCACTCGTTGGTCAATGAGCTCGTCAAAAGCGGGCAACTTTCCAAAGAAGCGGCTGAACATCACCCGCGCAAAAACGTGCTGTTGCGGGCGCTCGGCACGGAACCGGCGGTGAAAATCGACGTTAAAACGGTGGCGCTCGACGAAGGGGATATGTTGCTGCTATGTTCGGACGGGTTGTCCAACAAAGTGTCGGAAGCAGACATGGTGCATATTTTGACGGGTGCCGGCACGCTGGAAGAGAAGGCGGAGGCGCTCATTGAGCTCGCCAACGGGCGGGGCGGGGAAGACAACATTTCGCTGGCGGTCATCGATGTTTCAACGGAACGTGAAGGTGGGTGATCGGCGTGCTCATTGGAAAACGATTGAATGACCGCTATAAAATCATCAGCCTCATCGGCGGCGGCGGCATGGCCAATGTGTATTTGGCCCGCGATATGATTTTGGAGCGCGATGTTGCTGTCAAAGTGCTCCGCCTCGACTTTACCAACGATGATCAATTCATTAAACGGTTTCGCCGTGAAGCCCAGGCGGCAACGAGTTTAAATCATGAACATATCGTCTCCATTTATGATGTCGGCGAAGAGGAAGGCGTCTATTACATCGTCATGGAATATGTGCGCGGCGCGACGCTCAAGCAATACATTCAGCAGCATGCTCCGCTTCCGGTCGAACGGGCGCTTGGCATCATGGATCAGCTGACATCCGCGATCGCCCATGCCCATGAGAACGGCATCATTCATCGCGACATTAAACCGCAAAATATTTTGCTTGATGAGCAAGGCAATGTGAAAGTCACCGACTTCGGGATTGCCGTGGCGATGAGCGGGACAACGATTACACAGACGAACTCGGTGCTCGGTTCGGTCCATTATTTGTCGCCAGAACAGGCGCGCGGGGGCATTGCGACAGAAAAGTCGGATATTTATTCGCTCGGCATTGTCATGTTTGAACTCGTCACCGGCCGGTTGCCGTTTTCCGGAGAATCAGCCGTTTCGATCGTGTTGAAGCACTTGCAGGCGGAAACCCCGTCGCCGAAAGCGTGGAATCCGGATCTTCCCCAAAGCGTGGAAAACATTATTTTGAAAGCGACGGCGAAAGACCCGTTTTACCGCTATGCGTCTGCTCGCGAAATGAACGAAGACATTCGGACGGCGCTTGATCCAAGGCGGCGAAACGAGCCGAAATTCATCATTCCCGATGACGATGAAGAGGCAACGAAAGCCATTCCAATGATCAAACATGCGGAAAGCGCGGCGTTGGAGCAAGAGACGCTTGTGTACGAAGAAAAAACGAGCGAACCGGTTCATACGACGGGCGAACCAAAACCGAAGCGGAAGCGGGCATGGATCGCTTGGCTTGTGGCTGCCTTGCTGTTCATTGGAGCTGCCGGCGTCAGCGCCGTCACATGGATTCCGGACCTCATTTTTCCAAAAGAAGTGACCATGCCGAACGTGGTCAATAAAAACTATGACGACGCTGTTGAACAGTTGTCGTCGCTCGGTTTGGAAATCAAAGATACGATCGATGTGGAAGATGACCACATAGAAGAAGGAAAAGTCGTGCGCACCGATCCGGAAGCCGGCATGACGGTGAAGAAAGGGGCCGGCGTCATTATTTATAAGAGCATTGGAAAAAAGAAAATCGAATTTCCGAGCTTCATTGGCGATGATATTGCTGCAGCGGAGGAAGAGCTGCGCGCCGAAGGGTTTGCCCGCATCACACGCAGCGGCCGCTACAGCGACAAGCCGGAAGGGACGATTTTGGATCAATACCCGTACGCGGGCGATGAAGTCGTGCCTGATGAAACAGAAGTGATGTTCACTGTCAGCCTCGGGCCGGAGAAGGTCACTGTTAAAGATTTGACCGGCTATACGGAAAAAAGCGTGCGCGACTACGGAGCGGATCAAGGACTGCGCATTGATGTGAAGTACGAGTATTCGAACGAGGTGCCAGAAGGGCTTGTCATTTCGCAAACCCCAGCGGCGAACGAGCAGGTAAAAAAAGGGGAAACCATCACTGTTGTCATTTCCCGCGGGCCGGAGCCGAAGCCGTCCAAAACGGTAGTGAAAGAGATTATGATCCCATATGAACCGGCGATGCCGGGGCAAATCGTTGAAGCCCAGCTTTACATCCAAGATGCCACTCACAATATGACAACGCCATACAAAACATACCGGCTGACGGCGCCAGCGACTGAGATGGTCGAGTTTGAAATTCCATACGGGGAGACCGCTTATTACCGCGTCATTGTCAATAATGTCGTCAAAGAGGAAGGAGCGATCCCATACCCAGGAAATGATGGAAAAAAGGGGTGAGGCTATGGCGGAAGGACAAATCATTAAAGCGTTAAGCGGATTTTATTACGTCCTGTCCGAAGGCCGTGTGTTTCAATGCCGTGGGCGCGGTGTGTTCCGCAAGAAAAAAGTGACGCCGCTCGTCGGCGACCGCGTCGTTTTTCAGGCGACGAGTGAAACGGAAGGCTATATTTTGGAGATTGGCGAGCGGCAAAATGAGCTTGTGCGGCCGCCGATCGCCAACGTCGAGCAGGCGATTTTAGTTTTTTCGGCTGTAAGCCCGGACTTCAACGCCAAGCTACTTGACCGTTTTCTTGTCTTGGTTGAATCAAAACGAATCACGCCAATCATTGTCATCAGCAAAATCGATTTGTTGGATGACGAATCGAAAGAAGAGATTGCCCGCTACGTGCATGATTACCGGCGCATCGGCTACGACGTTATCGAGACGTCGGCGGTGACAAAAGGGGGGCTCGATGAGCTGGCGGCCCGCCTTCGCGGCCGCGTCTCCGTCATCGCCGGGCAGTCCGGCGTCGGCAAATCGTCGCTGCTAAACGCGCTCCGTCCCGATTTGCGGTTGAAAACCGGCGACATTTCCACCCATTTAGGGCGCGGCAAGCATACGACCCGCCATGTCGAACTGCTTGAGGTTGCCGGTGGGCTTGTCGCCGACACTCCAGGGTTTAGTGCGCTCGAGTTCGACCATATCGAGCTTGACGAATTGCCGCATTATTTTCCTGAATTTCGGACGCATGGGGAAGGATGCAAATTCCGCGGCTGTCTTCATATCGCCGAGCCGAAATGCGCCGTGCGCGAGGCGGTCGAGGCTGGTGAGATTCCATCGTACCGCTATGACCACTACGTCAGTTTTGTTGCTGAAATGAAAGAACGAAAGCCGAGGTATTGAACATGATTCGAATTGCGCCATCGATTTTATCAGCCGATTTCGCCCGCTTGGCCGAGGAAATTCGTTCGGTCGAGGAAGGCGGGGCGGATTGGATTCATGTCGATATTATGGACGGTCATTTCGTGCCGAATTTGACGTTCGGTCCACCGGTCGTGGCCGCCATTCGACCGGTGACGAAGCTGCCGCTTGACGTTCATTTGATGATCGCCGACCCGGACCGATACATCCCGGCGTTTGCGAAAGCGGGCGCGGATGTGATTTCCGTCCATGTTGAGGCATGCGTGCATTTGCATCGGACGATTCATTTCATCAAGGAACAAGGCGTCAAAGCCGGGGTGGTGCTCAATCCCCATACACCGGTCGAGATGATCCGCCATGTAATCGCGGATGTCGATCTCGTCTTGTTGATGACGGTCAATCCAGGGTTCGGCGGACAGGCGTTTATTCCGGCGGTCGTGCCAAAAATCCGCGAGGTTGCCCGGATGGCCAGCGAGCAAAACAAGGTGATCGATATTGAAGTTGACGGCGGCATCAACGCGGAAACGGCGCCGCTTTGCGCGGAGGCCGGGGCGAACGTGCTCGTCGCCGGTTCGGCCATCTACAATGAACCGGATCGAGCCGCCGCCATTCGTGCGCTTCGCGAAGCATGCACGAAGTAGCGGTTGCGGCGAAGGGGGAAGAAGGAATGATCATCCATATTGTCGGCGGCGGCCCGCGCGAGCTTCTCCCGGATTTGCGCCTTTATGACGGGAAAGATGTGCAGTGGGTCGGCGTCGACCGCGGCACGAAAGCGCTGATGGATTTCGGGCTCCGCCCAGTGCGGGCGTTTGGCGATTTTGATTCGCTGCCGGCTGAGGAGGTCAAGCGGCTAAGGGAGATGCTGCCGGAGATTGACATTTGGCCGGCGGAAAAAGACAAAACGGATATGGAGATCGCTCTTGACTGGGCCGTTGAGCAGACAGACGGGGCCATCCGCCTGTTTGGGGGGACCGGCGGGCGGCTCGACCATTTGTTTGGCAACGTCGAGCTGCTGTTAAAGTACGCCGGGCGGCCCATTGAACTCATCGACCAGCAAAACGTGCTCACCGTCCATCTGCCCGGCATGCATACGGTTATGCGCGACGAGCGATACCGCTATGTATCGTACATCCCGATTTCTGAAACAGTGGCAGAGCTTACGCTTACCGGATTTAAATATCCGCTAACAAACTGTCATATTTCCCGAGGTTCGACATTATGTATTAGTAACGAACTTATCCAATCTTCTGGTACTTTTTCGTTTTCAGAAGGCATATTAATGATGATAAGGAGCAGCGATTTTGCCGGCTGCCCGTAGTCGCGCTTAGCCCGGTAAGGAATATACTGAATAACGAAACGGCGGGAAGCTTGTCATGATCGGTGTGAGGAGGGAATCGGGATGAAGTTTTATACGATCAAGCTGCCGAGATTTTTAGGCGGAATCGTGCGGGCGGTGTTGAACGCATTTAAAAAAGGATAAGAAAAAAGCACCATTTTTGGTGCTTTTTTTGTGGAGCCGCCGAACAAAAGGAGGAACGCCTTTTGGGGCGGCTTCTTTTCGTCAAGCTGTTAGACGCGTTTCACTTTTCCAGATTTCAGCGCGCGCGCCGAAACCCAGACGCGTTTCGGTTTGCCGTCAACTAAAATGCGCACTTTTTGCAAGTTGGCTTTCCATGTACGGCGGCTGGCGTTCATGGCGTGCGAACGCGAGTTGCCGAACGATTTCTTCTTGCCGGTCACAAAGCATTTCGCCATCGTCTTTCCCTCCTTGCTTTCACATCCCTGCTAAAAACACTATTATAATTTACCATACAACCGTAGGGATTGCAATAGACGTGCAGTTTTCTTTCAAGAAACTGTCCTTGACATATCTTTCAGTTTTCGGCTAAATAATACTAGTGGGCGGACGGGAAGCGCTTTGAAAACGGAAAGCGTTATAGTACAATAGGGGTAACTGTGCGAGATACGCAAAGGGGGAACGAGCATGTCGATTGAATGGCAGACGAAATACGGGCGCATCGAAGTGGCCAATGAAGTGATTGCGATGATCGCGGGGGGAGCAGCCGTCGATTGTTACGGCATTGTCGGAATGGCGTCGAAAAACCAAATTCGCGATGGGTTGTCGGAAATTTTGCGCCGGGAGAATTTTTCCAAAGGGGTTATCGTCCGAGAAGAAAACGGTGAAGTACATATCGATATGTACATCATCGTCAGCTATGGAACGAAAATTTCCGAAGTTGCCCATAACGTGCAGTCGAAAGTGAAGTATACGCTTGATCAGACGCTCGGGCTGGCGGTTCAGTCGATCAATATTTACGTTCAAGGGGTTCGAGTGTTGAACCCGTAGTAAGGAGGAGTTAGCTGGTGACAATGAGGACGCTTGACGGAAGACGGTTTGCCGATATGGTGCAGCAAGGGGCCGCTCATTTGGCGAACAACGCCAAGGCGGTCGATGCGTTGAACGTCTTTCCGGTTCCAGATGGCGATACAGGAACGAACATGAACTTGTCGATGACGTCCGGGGCGAAAGAAGTGCAGGCGAATGCCTCCGACCATATCGGCAACGTCGCCGCGGCGCTGGCAAAAGGGCTATTGATGGGGGCGCGCGGCAATTCCGGCGTCATTTTGTCGCAGCTGTTCCGTGGATTTGCCAAGGCAGTCGAAGGCAAACAAGCGGTGAACAGCTTCGAGTTCGCCGCCGCTTTGCAGGCGGGGGTGGACACGGCCTATAAGGCGGTGATGAAGCCGGTTGAGGGGACGATTCTCACCGTTGCCAAAGAAGCGGCGCGCAAGGCGGTGGAGGTGGCCAAAAAAGAGCGCGACGTGATCGCCGTGATGGAAGCGGCGCTCGCCGAGGCGAAAGCGGCGCTCAAACGCACGCCGGAATTGCTTCCGATTTTAAAGGAAGTCGGTGTCGTCGACAGCGGCGGTCAAGGGCTTGTCTATGTCTACGAAGGGTTTCTCGCCGCTTTGAAAGGGGAAACGGTGAGCGAAGAGCGCGCTAGGGTGCCGCTGGATGACTTGGTGAAAATCGTGCACCATCAAAGCGCGCAAAGCCATATTCATACCGATGAAATCGAATTCGGCTACTGCACGGAGTTCATGGTCCGCTTTGAACCGGACAAACTGGCTGAACACCCGTTTTCCGAAGAAACGTTCCGCCGAGAGTTAAGCAAGTTCGGTGACTCCTTGCTCGTTGTCGCGGATGACGAGCTCGTTAAAGTGCATATCCATTCGGAAACGCCGGGTGAGGTGCTGACATACGGTCAACGCTACGGGAGCTTGATCAACATTAAAATCGAAAACATGCGCGAACAACATGTCAACATTGTCGGCAAAGAGGCGGTTTCACTGCCTAGGGACGGGGCAGCCAGAGAGGACAAAAAGCCGTACGGCATCGTCGCCGTCGCCATGGGCGCTGGCGTGGCCGAACTGTTTCGGAGCATCGGTGCCCACGCCATCATTGAAGGCGGGCAAACGATGAACCCGAGCACGGAAGAAATCGCTGACGCCATCCGTCGTGCCAACGCGGAAACAGTGTTCGTGCTGCCGAACAACAAAAACATTGTAATGGCGGCAAAACAGGCGGCAGAGTTGTCTGAACAACGAGTTGTCGTCATCCCGTCCAAAACGGTCCCGCAAGGATTGGCGGCGCTGTTGGCGTTTAACCCAGTGCAATCGACCGAGCAGAACGAGCGGGCGATGACGGCGGCGCTGTCGCGAGTGAAAACGGGGCAAGTGACGTTTTCCGTGCGCGATACGACGATTGACGGCATCGAGATTGAAAAGGGCGATTACATGGGGTTATGGGATGATCGCATTATCGCCGCTGGCAAAGACAAACTCGACGTAACGAAGCGGCTGCTTGATGCGCTCATTGATGAAGAAAGTGAAATCGTAACCATTTTATACGGCGAAGATGCGACCGAAGTCGAAGTGGAGACGGTCGTCGCTTATTTGGAAAAAGAACACGATCGGGTTGAGGTGGAAGTGCATAACGGAAAGCAGCCGCTTTATTCATTCATCATTTCCGTCGAGTAATATGTTAGAATAATAGAAGGGAGCCTTCCCTTCTATTTTTCTGTTTGATGGAGGAATCACGCCAATGAAATACAAAAGCGTCTTTGATATTATTGGCCCGGTGATGGTCGGGCCGTCAAGCTCACATACGGCCGGGGCGGTGCGCATCGGTTTAGTCGCGCGCAAATTATTTGGCCGAAAGCCGGCGTGGGCGCGCATTTCGTTTTATGGCTCGTTTGCCGAGACGTATCGGGGGCATGGCACCGATGTTGCCATTGTCGCCGGGTTGCTCGGATTTGACACGTTCGATGAACGTCTTCCCAATGCGCTTGAGATCGCCCGAGCGGAAGGTGTAGATGTGTCGTTTTCCGCCGAGGAGGCGATTCCGCATCATCCGAATACGGCGCGCCTGCGGATTGGCGATGATGAAGGCGAGCTTGAGCTTGTCGGCATTTCGATCGGCGGCGGAAAAATTGAAATCGTCGAATTGAATGGATTTGCCTTGAAGCTGTCTGGCCATCATCCGGCGCTGCTCATTATGCATAACGACCGGTACGGGACGATCGGGGCGGTGGCTTCGGTGTTGGCGAAACGAAAGATCAACATCGGCCATATGGAAGTGTCGCGCAAAGAGAAAGGGAAAGAAGCGCTCATGGCGATCGAAGTTGACCAACCGTTGACCGATGATCTGATTCAAGAATTGGAGCAGCTGCCGAACATCATTCAAGTGGCGAAGCTTGCGGATTGAAAAGAAATCGGTTTCATCATTAATGTGCATCGAAGAAAGATAAGCCATGATGAAGAGAGGACAGGTGGGAATAAAATGTTTCGCAATGTGGCTGAACTTGTGGCGTTGGCCGAAAAGGACAGCATCAAAATCGCTGAAGTGATGATTCGCCAAGAAGTGGAGGTAAGCGGAAGAAGTCGTGAAGAGGTGATCGCGCAAATGGATCACCATTTATCGGTCATGGAGCGCGCCGTGGAGAGAGGACTCGAAGGAGTTGTGTCCCGCTCCGGGCTGACGGGCGGCGATGCAGTGCGGATGCAGCGCTATATTGAGGGCGGTCGTTTTCTGTCTGGGGAGACGATTTTAGACGCCGTCAGCAAAGCCATGGCGACGAACGAAGTGAACGCGGCGATGGGCGTCATTTGCGCCACACCGACGGCTGGGGCGGCCGGCGTCGTCCCGGGGACGCTGTTTGCCGTGAAAGAGAAACTGCGGCCGACAAGAATGGAAATGATTGAGTTTTTGTTTACAGCCGGAGCGTTTGGCTATATTGTCGCCAACAACGCCTCGATTTCCGGCGCCGCCGGCGGCTGTCAAGCCGAGGTTGGGTCGGCGGCTGGCATGGCGGCCGCGGCATTGGTGGAGCTGGCCGGCGGGACGCCGGGCCAAGCGGCCGAAGCGATGGCCATCGCCTTAAAAAATATGTTGGGATTGGTATGCGACCCAGTCGCTGGCCTGGTCGAAGTGCCGTGCGTCAAGCGGAACGCGATGGGGGCGGCGAACGCCATGATCGCTGCGGATATGGCGCTAGCCGGCATTAAAAGCCGCATCCCGTGCGATGAAGTGATTGAAGCGATGTATCGCATCGGGGCGGCCATGCCGGTAGCGCTCAAAGAAACGGCGCAAGGGGGGTTGGCCGCGACGCCGACCGGCCGCGCCATTGCGGCCCGCATTTTCGGCGCTTCTGCGGCATCGAAGTGAACGAAGCGATGCAGCAGCCAGTGACGGCGGTTAAAGGCATCGGCGAAGAGACGGCGGCCTTGCTTGCCGACATCGGCATTGCGACGGTCGGCGAGTTGCTTGCGTATGCTCCGTACCGTTATGATGATTACGAACAAAAAGATTTGGCCGCCGTCCGCCACGACGAAAAAGTGACAGTGGAGGGGAGGGTATACAGCGCCCCGCTGCTGACGTATTACGGCAAGAAAAAATCGCGCCTTTCCTTCCGCATGCTGGCCGATCGCTATTTGATCACCGTCGTCTGCTTCAATCGCCCATATTTGAAGGAAAAAATTGTCTTGAACGAAACGGTGACCGTGATCGGCAAATGGGACCGGCACCGACAAACGATCAACGCATACGAGCTTCGGTTCGGCCCGGCTCCGGAGACCACCGGAATCGAGCCGGTTTACTCCGTGCGCAGCCCGCTGACGGTGAAAACGATGCGCCGGCTCATGAGGGCGGCGTTTGAACAGTTTGGCGCGCACATTCCCGACCCGTTGCCGCCCGCTTTGCGCCGCGCCTATCGCCTTGTCGACAAACAAGAAGCGCTTCGCGCCCTTCATTTTCCGCGCTCCCGTGAAGAGCTGCATCAGGCGCGACGCCGGCTCGTCTATGAGGAGTTTTTGTTGTACCAGCTGAAAATGCAAGCGCTCCGGCGGTTGATGCGCGATGAGCGGCGCGGCGTGGTCCACTCGTTTTCGGAAGAGCGGCTTTCGTCCTTTCTTTCCAAGTTGCCGTTTTCGTTGACGAACGCCCAGCGCCGCGTCATCGATGAAATTTTGGCCGATATGCGCTCGCCGCGGCAGATGAATCGGCTTTTGCAAGGCGATGTCGGCTCCGGCAAGACGGTCGTCGCCGCTGTCGCCCTTTACGCCGCCGCCTTGTCCGGGTTCCAAGGGGCGTTGATGGTGCCGACGGAAATTTTGGCTGAACAGCACGCCCGTTCGCTCGCCGAGCTGTTTGCTGATAGCGATGTGACCATGGCGCTTTTGACAAGCTCAGTGAAAGGAAAACGGCGGAAAGAGTTGCTTGCCGAACTGGAAGAAGGAACGATCGATATCGTTGTAGGCACGCACGCCTTGATTCAAGAAGGAGTGCAGTTTCGCCGACTTGGTCTTGTCATTACGGACGAGCAGCACCGGTTTGGCGTCGAACAGCGCCGCATCCTGCGTGAGAAAGGGCATGCGCCAGATGTATTGATGATGACGGCCACGCCGATTCCGCGCACACTCGCGATGACAGCGTTCGGCGACATGGACGTATCGGTGCTCGATGAAATGCCGGCGGGACGAAAAAAAGTCGAAACGTATTGGGTGAAGCACCATCAGTTCGCCCGCGTGCTCGATTTTATCGAAAAGGAATTGCGCCGTGGTCATCAGGCGTATGTCATCTGTCCGCTCATTGAGGAGTCGGAGAAATTGGATGTGCAAAACGCGATCGATGTCCATAGTCAACTTGTCCATTATTATCGCGGGAAATATGAGATCGGCTTGATGCACGGCCGGCTGTCGGCCGATGAAAAAGAACGCGTCATGCGGGCGTTCAGCGAAAACCGCATCCATGTGCTCGTCTCGACAACGGTTGTGGAAGTCGGGGTGAACGTGCCGAATGCGACGGTGATGGTTATTTATGACGCCGAACGGTTTGGCCTTGCCCAACTTCATCAGCTGCGCGGACGGGTCGGTCGCGGCGACGCACAGTCGTACTGCATTTTGGTCGCCGACCCGAAATCGGAAGTCGGCAAAGAACGAATGCGCATCATGACGGAAACGGCCGATGGATTTGTGCTGGCCGAAAAAGATTTGGAGCTGCGCGGTCCGGGCGATTTTTTCGGCACGAAACAAAGCGGGCTCCCGGAATTCCGCTACGGTGATCTGGCGCATGATTACCGCATTTTGGAAGTCGCCCGCCGCGACGCCGCCAAGCTCGTTTCCTCGGCCGCGTTTTGGCGTGATGAGGCGTATGCCGGACTGCGCGCCGAGCTGGAAGCGTCCGGCGTACTCGACGGGGAAAAGCTAGATTAATAGACAGGAAAGAGGCGGCCGGCGCATTCGCGCCCCGCTGTTTTTTTGGGAATTGATTCACTTTTTGGCCAGTGGACGCCCATATGTTCATCCCTCGGACGAGGAGGCAGGGGATGCCTGTCCCGCTATTTTGTTTGTGGGCCTCGAGGATGGTGTTGGGTGGGGACGGCGGATGCATCGGGAAACATGGGGGATTTTTCATTTTTTCTTCTTGCATTTCGTTTTTTGATATTATATATTACCTTTAGTACCTAGTCATAAAATCGGACGGTGTCACAAAGCGATGAGAAAAAGCAAACGCGAGCGGCAACGGTTGCTGCAGGAGACGATTCGGGAAAACCCGTTTATCACCGATGAAGAGCTCGCCGAAAAGTTTTCGGTCAGCGTGCAGACGATCCGCCTTGATCGGCTTGAGCTGTCGATTCCCGAACTGCGCGAGCGCATCAAGAATGTCGCCCGCCAGTCGTTTGCCGATAAAGTGCGGGCGCTGCCGCTTGAAGAAGTGATCGGTGACATTATTGACATCGAGCCGGATGCAAGCGCCATTTCGATCTTCGATGTGAAAGAGGAGCACGTCTTTCGGCGCACCCGCATCGCCCGCGGCCACCATTTGTTCGCTCAGGCCAACTCGCTCGCCGTGGCCGTCATTCATGATGAACTGGCGCTGACAGCGAAAGCGACGATCCGTTTTGTGCGTCAAGTGAAAGAAGGGGAGCGGGTCGTGGCGAAAGCCAAAGTGACTGGCAAAACGGCGCACGGGCGCACGATTGTTGAGGTGAACAGCTACGTCGGCCAGGAGCTCGTCTTTTCAGGGACGTTTGAAATGTACCGTTCAAACATAGAGAAAAAGGATGGGGACAGCCATGAATATCGCGGTTGATGCGATGGGGGGAGATCGTGCCCCGGGCGAAATTGTGCTTGGTGCGGCAAAAGCCGCTGCCTATTTCCCTGATATCGAGATTACGCTGATTGGCGATGAAGCGAAAATTCGTCCGCATTTGACGAGTGAAGAGCGCATTTCGATCATCCACACCGAGGAAGTGATCGAAGCAGATGATGAGCCGGTGCGGGCGGTGCGGCGCAAAAAAAACTCGTCGATGGTGCGCATGGCGGAAGAAGTGAAAGAAGGGCGCGCAGAGGCGTGCATTTCCGCCGGCAATACCGGGGCGCTGATGGCGGCTGGGCTGTTTGTCGTCGGGCGGGCAGCCGGCATCGACCGCCCCGCGCTCGCCCCGACGCTGCCGACATTGGATGGACGCGGCTTTGTCTTTCTGGATGTCGGCGCCAACGTCGATGCCAAGCCGGAACATTTGCTGCAGTACGCCTTGATGGGGCATGTGTACGCAAAGAACGTGCGCGGCGTCGAAAACCCGCGCATCGGCTTGTTGAACGTCGGAACGGAAGACCAAAAAGGAAATGAAACCGCCAAGCGGGCATTTGCCTTGCTCAAGGAAACGAACCTTCATTTCATCGGCAATGTCGAAGCGCGCGACCTGCTGCAAGGAGTGGCTGATGTTGTCGTCGCCGACGGATTTGCCGGCAATGTCGCGTTGAAAACGATTGAAGGGACGGCGATGGCGCTCTTTTCCTTGCTCAAGCAGACGCTGACAAGCGGCGCTGTTGCGAAATTGGCCGCTGCTGTCCTCAAGCCGAAGCTCGCCGGGCTGAAAAAGATGATGGATTACTCGGAGTACGGCGGCGCGGCGCTGTTTGGCTTAAATGCTCCGGTCATTAAAGCGCACGGGTCGTCCGATGCGAACGCCATCTTCCACGCCATCCGCCAGGCGCGAGAGATGGTGGTTCATGATGTCATCGGCACGATCAAAGCAGAGCTCGAACGGGCACAATCGGTAAAGGAGGAATAAAAAATGGGGAAAATCGCCTTTTTATTTCCAGGCCAAGGATCGCAGACGGTCGGCATGGCGAAAGACGCCTTCGTGCATGACGAACGCGCTCGCGCCGTCATCGCGAAAGCTGACGAGCGGATTGGATTCGCGCTTTCCAAACTTATGTTTGACGGGCCACAAGAAGAGCTGACGTTGACATACAACGCCCAGCCGGCGCTCTTGACCGCGAGCATCGCCTTGCTCCAACTTGTCGACGGCGCTGGACTGAAGGCGGACTATGTCGCCGGCCATAGTTTGGGCGAATATACGGCGCTTGTCGCCGCCGGCGCCATGTCGTTTGCCGATGCCGTTTACGCGGTGCGCCGCCGCGGCGAGCTAATGGATGAAGCGGTGCCGGCCGGTGAGGGAACGATGGCGGCGGTGCTTGGGATGGACGCCGCGGCGCTTGAAGCGGTGACGAGCGAAGTGGCCGCTCAAGGCGATCCGGTCGAGCCGGCCAACTTCAACTGTCCGGGCCAAATTGTCATCTCCGGTTCGAAAGCCGGAGTGGAAAAAGCGGCGCAGCTGGCGAAAGAACGCGGCGCCAAACGTGTCATTCCGCTTGAGGTGAGCGGTCCGTTCCACTCGTCGCTCATGAAGCCGGCGGCGGAAAAACTGAAAACGGTCCTTGACAGCTTGGTGATCCGTGACGCTGCCATTCCGGTCGTCGCCAACGTGACTGCCGAGCCGGTGACGAAAAAAGAGGAGATCGCCCGTTTGCTCATCGAGCAGCTGTACTCGCCGGTGCGTTGGGAGCAGTCGGTGCGCACGCTTCTTTCGCTTGGCGTCGACACCTTTATCGAAATCGGCTCTGGGAAAGTGTTGTCCGGCCTTGTGAAAAAAATTGACCGCAACGCCCGCGTTTATGCGGTGAACGACCTCGCTTCCTTCGAGGCCACCGTTGCGGCGTTGAAAGGGGAATAAAGTGATGCTTGAAGGAAAAATTGCGCTCGTCACCGGGGCTTCGCGCGGCATCGGCCGGGCGGTCGCCCTCGAGCTTGCCCGCCAAGGGGCGAACGTCGTCGTGAACTATGCCGGCAGCGAGGCGAAAGCGAATGAGGTTGTCGCGGCCATCCGCTCGCTCGGCCGCGAAGCGATCGCCGTACAGGCGGACGTCGCCCGCGCTGAAGATGTTGAACGCATGGTGAAAACGACGCTTGACCAATTCGGCCGCCTCGACATTTTGGTCAATAACGCCGGCATTACGCGCGACAATTTATTGATGCGGATGAAAGAGGAAGAATGGGATGCGGTGATGAACACGAACTTAAAAGGGGTATTTCTTTGTACGAAGGCGGCGGTGCGGCCGATGATGAAACAGCGTTACGGGCGGATCATCAACGTCGCTTCGGTCGTCGGTGTGATCGGCAATCCCGGACAGGCGAATTATGTCGCCGCCAAAGCTGGCGTCATCGGTTTGACGAAGACGGCTGCGCGCGAGCTTGCCAGCCGCAACATCACCGTCAATGCCGTTGCTCCAGGGTTCATTACGACCGATATGACCGAAGCGCTCAGCCCGGAGCTGAAGGAGGAAATGTTAAAGCAAATTCCGCTCGCCCGCTTCGGTGAGCCGGATGACGTCGCCCGCGTTGTTGCTTTCCTCGCTTCGGACGCGGCAAGCTACATGACCGGGCAGACACTTCATGTCGATGGCGGCATGGTGATGCCATAAGAAAACAGTGCTAGTATTTTTTCAACCAATCGACTATAATCATGAAGGGAGGTGAACGCAATGGCAGATGTATTGGAACGTGTAACGAAAATCATCGTCGACCGGTTGGGGGTTGACGAATCACAAGTGACGCTTGAGGCATCGTTTAAGGACGACCTGGGCGCTGATTCGCTCGACATCGTCGAACTCGTCATGGAACTTGAAGATGAATTCAACATGGAAATTTCCGATGAAGAGGCGGAAAAAATCGTCACAGTCGGAGATGCTGTGAACTACATAAAAAGCCGTCTGTAATGCGCTTTTTTGCAAAGTCCCGTTGCTTCGAACGGGGCTTTCTCTGCTTTTTCAGGGATGCTCGGCGGGCGCTGTGGAAAAAGCGCACGATTCTCGCTCGCGTAGCGGACCGGAGAACGGATATAATAGAGGAAGACACGGCCATTTTGTTCTGGAACGAAGTCGGAGGGCATTTTTATGTCAAAACCAAAAGATCGAGAACGCATCCATGAAAAGAGGCGGGCGAAGTTTCAAGAGTTGCAAAAAAAAATCGGCATCACCTTTCGAAACGAAAAGCTACTGATTCAAGCGTTCACCCATTCATCGTATGTGAATGAGCATCGGCGGCGGCTTCACGAAGACAATGAACGGCTCGAGTTTTTGGGCGATGCCGTGCTGGAGCTGACCGTTTCTCAATATTTATTTCAAAAGTTCCCGCATATGAGCGAAGGTCAATTGACGAAGCTGAGGGCAGCCATCGTCTGCGAGCCGTCGCTTGTGAAATTTGCCAACGCTCTGTCGTTCGGCGAGCTCGTCTTGCTCGGCAAAGGCGAGGAGCTGACCGGCGGGCGAACGCGCCCGGCGCTCTTGGCGGACGTCTTTGAGGCGTTCATCGGCGCTTTGTATTTGGATCAAGGAATGGATGCGGTCATCCGTTTTTTGGAGCAAACGATGTTCCCGAAAATTGACGAAGGTGCTTTTTCTCATGTGATGGATTTTAAAAGCCAGCTGCAGGAATTGGTGCAGCGCGACGGCAGTGGAACGCTTGAATATGCCATTTTGGAGGAAAAAGGTCCGGCCCACAACAAGGAGTTTGTCGCCCGCGTAGCGTTAAACGGCCAAGAGCTTGGCATCGGCGTCGGCCGCTCGAAAAAAGAAGCCGAACAGCATGCGGCGCAAATGGCGCTCGAAACATTGCGGGCTGCCGATCAGCAGTGAAGGCTGGCGCTGTTACGTCAGCTTTTCTGTGAAAATGCAGGACTGGCGCGGGATTTTCATGCCCGGGTGGAGGGCAGATCACGCTGCCCATGGAACTTTTCTGTGAAAATGCAGGACTGGCGCGGGATTTTCATCCCCGGGTGGAGGGCAGATCGCGCTGCCCATGGAACTTTTCTGTGAACGTGCGAGAATATGGAGCTGCTGTTTTCACGCTCGGGTGGAGAGCAAACATTGCTCATGGGTGTTCCGGTGAACATGTGCGCCTTGAGCGAGGAAAGAAAGGCGTTTTTTTGATGGTTCGTATGATAGGATGAACAGATCGAACGTCCCGTTTTCCCAAAAGGACTTCAGGTCGTTTGTGGGGGATCACAGTGGAAAGATGGTGAGGCGTCATACCATGTTCCTTAAACGATTGGATGTGATCGGCTTTAAATCGTTCGCCGACCGTGTATCGATCGAGTTTGTTCCCGGTGTGACGGCGGTCGTCGGTCCGAACGGGAGCGGCAAAAGCAACATTACCGATGCGATCCGTTGGGTGCTCGGCGAGCAATCGGCGAAATCGCTGCGCGGGGCGAAAATGGAAGACGTCATTTTTGCCGGCAGCGAATCGCGCAAGCCGCTCAATGTCGCAGAAGTGACGATCACGCTCGACAATGAAGACGGCTTTTTGCCGCTTGAGTACCAGGAAGTAAGCGTGACCCGACGCGTCTATCGTTCGGGAGAGAGCGAGTTTTTCATCAATCGCCAGCCGTGCCGTTTGAAAGACATCGTCGATTTGTTTCTCGATTCCGGGCTCGGCAAGGAGGCGTTTTCCATCATTGGGCAAGGCCGGGTCGAAGAGATTTTAAGCAGCAAGCCGGAAGAGCGGCGCACCATTTTTGAAGAAGCGGCCGGCGTGTTGAAGTACAAGCTGCGGAAAAAAAAGGCAGAGACGAAACTAGCGGAAACGCAGGACAACTTGCACCGCGTCAACGATATTTTGCACGAGCTCGAACAGCAGCTTGAACCACTCCGCATGCAGGCGTCGCTCGCCAAAGAGTATTTGGAAAAACGCGAGGAACTCGAGCGATTTGAAGTGGCGCTGATGGTTCACGACATTGAGCAGCTGCGCGGGCAATGGAATGAGTTGAAGGAAGCGCTTGATGAGCACCAACGGGACGAAGTGGCGCTGGCGGCGGCGCTGCAGAAAATGGAAGCCCAAATCGAGCAGCTGCGTGATCAAATGACCGCCATTGACGAATCGGTCGACGGTCTGCAGCAGGTGCTCCTGTTGGCGAGCGAAGAGCTTGAGAAGCTCGAAGGACGGAAGGAAGTGCTGAAAGAGCGGAAAAGGCATGCACAAAAGCGGAAAGAGCAGCTTGATGACATCATGTTCACCTTGGCGGCCAAACAGCGCCGTTTGACGGAGCAACTGCAAGCCGAGCGGGGGGAATTGGCACGATTGGAAGCGGCTGCTGCGGCGCTCGGACAGGAGTTGAAAGAACGAGAGGCTGCTCTTTTGTTGCATGAAGTGGATCTTGAAGAAGAAATCGAGCAGCGAAAAGGCGATTATATCGACCTTGTTCATGAACAGGCGGCGTTGAAAAATGAACGGGCGCATGTGGAGCAAGCCATCAGCAAGCTGCATGCCAAGCGGACGGCGCTCGATGAAGCGAACCGCCGCCATCTCGCCGAACGCGAACAGCTTGAGCAAAAACGCGTCGCCTTGCAGATGGAGCAGGCCCGGCTTGAGCAGGCGCTGGCGGAAGCGAATAACAAGCAAGCCGCTCTCGCCGCGGCGCTTGCGGCGCAAAAAACGGAGCTCGAGCAGCATGAAGCATTGCTGCACCAGGCGCGCCAATACCGGCAACAAACAAAAGCGCGAAAGCAATGGTTGGAAGAGATGCAACATGATTATGCCGGTTTTGTCCAAGGGGTAAAAGAAGTATTAAAGGCGCGCGACCGGCTGCCTGGCATTCATGGCGCCGTTGTTGAGCTTATTCGCGTGCCGGACCGCTATGAGACAGCGATTGAAACAGCGCTCGGCGGCGCGATGCAACATATCGTCGTTGACAGTGAACAGGCGGCGCGGCAGGCGATTCACTATTTGAAAACGAACGGCTACGGGCGGGCGACGTTTTTGCCTCTGGACGTCATTCAAGCGCGTGCGCTTTCCGAACGAGAGAGAGCAGCGATTGACCGCCATCCGGCGTTTGTCGGCATTGCAAGCGAACTCGTGGAATACGACCGCGCCTATAGGGCAGCGATCGCCCATTTGCTCGGCCATGTCATCGTGACAGCCGATTTAAAAGGCGCGAATGAGCTGGCCAAGCTTCTTCACTATCGCTATCGCCTCGTGACATTGGACGGTGATGTCGTCAGCCCCGGCGGGGCGATGACCGGCGGCGGGGCGCCGAAAAAAACCGCGTCGTTGCTAAGTCGAAACCGCGAGCTCGAGACGCTTTCGGCCAAACTGCAGGAAATGGATGAAACAATCGCTCGGCTTGAGCAGGATGTTGCCGCAAAACGACGCGAGCAGGCAGAGCAGGAAGCGCAGGCGGCCGCGCTGCAAGAGGAGGTTGCAGCGTTGCGGGAGGCCCTGCAAGGACAAAAGGACGAGCAGCGCGAGCTCGAATGGCAGAAAAAGCGGATCGACGAGCGGCTCGCATTGTATGATGAAGAAAAGGCGAACGATGAGCGTGAAATGGCAGAGCTCAACCGCCGCCTTGACGCCATTGACGCACAGCTGGCGCGGCTTGCCGAGAAACTGCAGGCGATCGATGACGACATCAGCCGGCTGCAGGCGCAAAAACAGACGGAACAAACGACGAAAGAGGCGCTCCAAGCAGCGATCACCGAGCAAAAAATCGCCTTGGCGGAAACGAAAGAGCGCGTGAAACATGCGCGTCGGAAAGTGGAAGAATGGGAAGCGGAGCTTGCCGAAACGATCCGCGGGTTCAAAGAAGCGGAGCGCGAACGGGCCGCCTTGGATGCGGAAATGGAGGCCCCGGAATGGAACGAAAAAGAGATTGAGCAGCTGCGAAAGCAAAAGCTCGAAGACAAGCAAAAAACGGTGGAACTGATCGCGAGCCGCCGTGAACAGCGGCTCGATTTCCAACGCCGTCTTGAACATTTGGAACAGGAATGGAAAGAGGCAAAGCGGCAGCATAAACAGCTCACCGATGTTGTGAAAGACGAAGAAGTGAAGTTGAACCGGCTTGATGTGGAGCTTGAGAATTTGCTTGTCCGGCTGCGTGAAGAGTATGGACTGTCGTTTGAAGCGGCCCGCTCCGCCTATCCGCTTGAGATCGGCGCCGATGAGGCGCGCAAGCGGGTGAAGCTGATCAAGCGGGCCATGGAGGAGCTCGGCACCGTCAACTTGGGGGCGATCGATGAATATGAACGCGTTTCCGAACGGCACCGCTTCTTAAGCGAGCAAAAAGCCGATTTGGAAGAAGCGAAGGCGACGCTCCATCAAGTGATCGATGAAATGGATGAAGAAATGAAAAAACGATTTCTTACGACGTTTGAACAAATCCGCACCCATTTCGGCGAGGTGTTCCGCGAGCTGTTCGGCGGCGGACGCGCTGATTTGCGGCTGACCGACCCGAACGACTTGCTTGAAACGGGTGTCGACATCGTCGCCCAGCCGCCGGGGAAAAAGCTGCAGCATTTAAGCTTGCTTTCGGGCGGGGAGCGGGCGCTGACGGCGATCGCCCTCTTGTTTTCGATTTTGAAAGTGCGCCCGGTGCCGTTTTGCGTCCTTGATGAAGTCGAGGCGGCGCTTGATGAAGCGAACGTGCAACGGTATGCCCAATATTTGAAACGGTTCAGCCGCGACACGCAGTTTATTGTCATCACCCATCGAAAAGGGACGATGGAAGAGGCGGACGTGCTGTATGGCGTCACGATGCAGGAATCGGGCGTCTCCAAGCTTGTTTCCGTCCGTCTGGAAGATTCAAAGGAGCTTGTGCGGTCATAATTGGAAAGGAGGCGCTTTGGATGGGCTTTTTTCAAAAATTGAAAGAAAAATGGACAAAGCAAGCGGATGCCGTCACGGAAAAATTTAAGGAAGGGCTGTCCAAAACGCGACATTCGCTCGCCGGAAAAGTAAACGACCTCATCGCCCGCTATCGGAAAGTGGATGAAGAGTTTTTTGAAGAGCTTGAGGAAATTTTAATCGCTGCCGATGTGGGCGTCGCGACCGTTATGGAGTTGGTCGACGAGCTCAAGATGGAAGTGAAGCGCCGCAACATTCAAGACCCGGCGCAAATGCGCGATGTCATCGCTGAAAAACTCATTGACATTTACCGCGCCGGCGCGGATGACAAAGAACTTTCCGCTTTGAATATACAAGAAGGCGGGCTGACGGTCATGTTGTTCGTCGGCGTCAACGGCGTCGGCAAGACAACGACGATCGGCAAGCTTGCCTATAAACTGAAATCGGAAGGAAAATCGGTGCTCTTGGCTGCGGGCGACACGTTCCGCGCCGGGGCGATCGAGCAGCTCGAAGTATGGGGCGAGCGCGTCGGAGTCGACGTCATTAAGCAAGCCGCCGGCTCCGACCCGGCAGCAGTCATGTATGATGCGATTCAAGCGGCGAAAGCGCGCGGAATCGATGTATTGTTGTGCGACACGGCCGGGCGGCTGCAAAACAAAGTGAACTTAATGAAAGAGCTTGAAAAAGTGAAGCGCGTCATCAGCCGCGAAATTCCGGGCGCCCCGCATGAAGTGCTGCTTGTGCTCGATGCGACGACGGGGCAAAACGCGATGAGTCAGGCTAAACTGTTTAAAGAGGCGACCGATGTGACCGGCATCGTGTTGACGAAGCTGGACGGCACGGCAAAAGGCGGCATCGTGCTCGCCATTCGCAACGAGATGGCCATCCCGGTGAAACTCGTCGGCCTCGGCGAAAAGATGGACGATTTGCAAGTGTTCGATCCAGAACAGTACGTCTACGGATTGTTTGCCGATTTGTTTGAACAATAAACAAGCAAACAGAGGGTGCTCCCCAACCAATGGAGCGCCCTTTGTTGTTACGTCCACCGGGAAAACCGATAAGCCCTTTGTCTGTTCCATCCCTTGACACCTTGCCGAAAAGACGGTACACTACATGGTTGTAAAGGTATTTTACTTAACAATGAGGGAGGAGGAGTCCGGTGCTGGAAAAAACGATGCGCATGAACTATTTATACGATTTTTACCAAGCGCTGTTGACACCGAAGCAGCGCAATTACATGGCGCTGTACTACTTGGACGACTACTCCCTCGGGGAAATTGCCGAACAATATGAGGTGAGCCGCCAGGCGGTGTACGATAACATCCGGCGTACGGAAGCGATGCTGGAACAGTATGAAGAGAAGCTCGGGCTGCTGCGGAAATATGAACGGCGGCGGCAGATCATCGAGCGGCTGAAAGACTACATCAGCCGGCACTACGGCGCTGACGCCGAATTGGCGGCGCTCGTCAATGAGCTTGATGAACTTGACTAGGGAGGGAGACCGCCGTGGCGTTTGAAGGATTGTCTGAACGTTTGCAGCAGGTGATGAACCGCATCCGCGGCAAAGGGAAAGTCACCGAAGCGGATGTCAAAGAGATGATGCGCGAAGTGCGCCTTGCGCTTTTGGAAGCCGACGTCAACTTTAAAGTCGTCAAAGATTTCATCAATCGGGTGAGCGAGCGGGCCGTCGGGCAGGAAGTGATGAAAAGCTTGACGCCGGGCCAGCAGGTGATTAAAGTTGTCAAAGAAGAGTTGACGGCGTTAATGGGCGGCGAGCAAAGCCCAATCGCCGTCGCGAAGAAACCGCCGACCGTGGTGATGATGGTCGGGCTGCAAGGGGCCGGGAAGACGACGACGACCGGGAAGCTGGCCAACCTGTTGCGCAAGCGGCATAATCGGAAGCCGCTCCTGGTGGCCGCCGACGTCTATCGACCGGCGGCGATCAAGCAGCTTGAGACGCTTGGCAAGCAGCTCGACGTGCCTGTCTTTTCGTTAGGCGAGCGCGCCAATCCGGTGGAGATTGCCAAACAGGCGCTCGAGCGGGCGAAAGAGGAGCATTATGATTACGTGCTCATTGACACAGCCGGCCGCCTCCACATTGATGAAGCGCTCATGGATGAGCTGAAGCAAATGAAAGAAGCGGTCAAGCCGGATGAAATTTTCCTCGTCGTCGACGCCATGACTGGGCAAGATGCTGTCAATGTCGCGCAAAGCTTCCATGAACAGCTCGGCATCACCGGGGTGATTTTGACGAAGCTCGATGGCGATACGCGGGGTGGGGCGGCGCTGTCGATCCGCGCCGTCACCGGAGCGCCGATCAAGTTTGCTGGGATGGGCGAAAAGCTTGACGCGTTGGAGCCGTTCCATCCGGAGCGAATGGCGTCGCGCATTCTAGGAATGGGCGATGTGTTGACGCTCATCGAAAAGGCGCAGGCAGCCGTTGACGAGGAGAAGGCGAAGGAGCTCGAGCAAAAAATGCGCACGGCTACCTTCACACTTGACGATTTTTTGGAGCAGCTCGGTCAAGTGCGCAAGCTCGGACCACTTGACGAACTGATTAAAATGTTGCCGGGTGCCAACAAAATCAAAGGGCTCGCCAATATTCAAGTCGATGAAAAGCAAATCGCCCGTGTTGAGGCGATCATCCGCTCGATGACGAAAGAAGAGAAAACGCATCCGGAAATCATCAACAGCAGCCGAAAACGGCGGATCGCCAAAGGAAGCGGCACGACGGTGCAAGAAGTGAATCGGCTTTTGAAGCAGTTTGACGAGATGAAAAAAATGATGAAAATGATGACGAATATGCCAAAAGGGAAAAAGAAAGGATTCCGTTTTCCATTTATGTAAAAGAAGATCTGTTAAGCGAAAAACCTTTACAAACGAAAAAAGAATTGTTAATATACTATCTTGTGTGAACTCTATACGGAGGTGCGTACTGACTATGGCAGTAAAAATTCGTTTAAAACGCATGGGGACAAAGAAAAAACCGTTCTACCGCATCGTGGTAGCCGATTCGCGTTCGCCTCGCGACGGTCGTTTTATCGAAACGATCGGCACGTACGATCCGGTCGCTGAGCCGGCGCAAGTGAAAATCGATGAAGAACTGGCGCTCAAATGGCTGCAAAACGGCGCCAAACCGTCGGACACGGTGCGCAGCCTGCTGTCGAAGCAAGGCATTTTAGAGAAATTTCATAACTTGAAATACGGCAAATAAAAGATGCACATGAAACCGCTCATTGAAACGATCGTCAAGGCGCTTGTCGATCACCCGGAAGCGGTGGCGGTGGAGCGCCGCGAAGAAGAGACGGCCGTCATCTACGAGCTGTCCGTGCATGAAGACGACACGGGCAAAGTGATTGGCAAACAAGGGCGGACGATCCAGGCGATTCGCACGGTCGTGGCCGCCGCCGCGGCCGGATCGCCAAAGCGGGTGATCGTGCAAGTGAAAGAAAAAGGGTGAGGATGTTCCTCTCCCTTTTTTGATATGATGCCAAAGGCGCGAAATGGACCGCCCGCTGTTCATTCCTTGTCAAAAGGGGGAAGAGGATGAAGCTCATTCAAACGGTTGAGGTGCGGCAAGTCGTCACCGAACGGAGCAAACAAGAGCTTGCCGCCGCGTTTTTGGCGCGCAAACAGCAGCTTGAGCGCGAATGCGACCAGCTTCGTTTTGAACAGAAACGAATGGAGAAAAGCGGAAACTATCCACCCGCTTTAGTGAAACAATATTTTGCCAAAGAGATTGACGAGCGGATGGAGAAAATGAAACTGCTTGAGTTTCAGCTCGAACAATTACATATGCTACCGTTAGGGAGCGAATTGAAAGAGCGGGAAGTCGAGGCGCTCGTTGAGGTGAACGTCGGCGACCGTTGGGAAGAGGTGACAAAAACGCGCGTCATCATCGTTGAAGATGGCGTCGTCAAAGAGATTCGCTAAGAGAAGGGATGAAAGCGATGGAACGATGGTTTAATGTTGGAAAAATCGTCAATACGCACGGCATTCGCGGTGAAGTGCGCGTCATTTCGCGCACCGATTTTCCTGAAGAACGGTATAAAAAAGGGAACAAGCTGTACATTTTCCGCGAGCGGGACGCGGAACCGATTGAAGTCACGGTGAAAAGCCACCGCGTCCATAAATCGTTTGACTTGTTGTCGTTTGAAGGCTATGACAGCATCAACGATGTGGAGCGATTTAAGGGAGCGATGCTGAAAGTGCCGGAAAGCCAACTCGGCGAACTCGCGGAAGGGGAATATTATTTCCACGAGATCATCGGTTGCACCGTGGTGACAGAAGGCGGAGAGACCATCGGCGCGGTAAAGGAAATTTTGACTCCAGGAGCGAACGATGTCTGGGTTGTCCGGCGCAAAGACGGCACCGATGCGCTCATTCCATACATTGACGAGGTCGTTTTGCACGTCGATCCGGAGCGGAAAACGATCATCATCCGCCCGATGGAAGGATTGCTTGAATGATGCGGATCGATATTTTAACGTTGTTCCCCGGCATGTTTTCCGGCGTGTTGAACGAGTCGATTTTAAAGAAGGCGCAAGAAAAAGGGGCGGTTGACATCCATCTTGTCGATTTCCGCGAGTTTGCCGACAACAAGCATAAAACGGTCGACGATTATCCGTACGGCGGCGGCGCCGGCATGGTGCTCAAGCCGCAGCCGATTTTTGATGCAGTCGAGCACGTCACCGCTGGATCGCCTGGCGCCCGCATCATTTTGCTTTGCCCGCAAGGCGAGCGCTACACGCAAAAAAAGGCGGAAGAGCTGGCGAAAGAAAGGCATTTGGTGCTCATTTGCGGTCATTACGAAGGGTATGACGAACGCATTCGCCAATATTTGGCGACTGATGAAATTTCAATTGGGGATTACATTCTAACAGGCGGGGAGCTCGGCGCCATGGTCATTGTCGACAGCGTCGTCCGTCTTCTTCCCGGCGTGCTCGGCAATGAGGCGTCGCCGGTCGATGACTCGTTCAGCTCGGGGTTGCTTGAGTACCCACAATACACAAGACCGGCCGATTTCCGCGGCATGAAAGTGCCGGATATTCTGCTTTCTGGCAACCATCAGCTCATCGCCGAGTGGCGCGAGAAAGAGTCGCTTCGGCGCACGTTTTTGCGCCGTCCGGACTTGCTCGATGAATATCCGCTTACAGACAAGCAAAAGCAATGGCTGAAAGAGTGGGAAAAGGAGCGCGAATAGTTATTGCCTCGGTCAACCGTTTATGCTATCATATCTTTTGTGTGACCTTGAGCGGTTGGCTTGAGGACGGAAAACGATGTTCCGCTGCAATGGAGAGATCATTGGCATGAACATCTGTGGAAGGAGTGGATCATGATGCATCATTTAATCCAAGAAATCACGAAAGAACAATTGCGGACGGATTTGCCGGATTTTCGCCCGGGCGACACGGTGCGCGTTCATGTGAAAGTTGTCGAAGGAAACCGCGAACGCATCCAAGTGTTTGAAGGTATCGTCATTAAGCGGCGCGGAGCGGGCATCAGCGAAACGTTCACCGTCCGCAAAGTGTCCTACGGCGTCGGCGTTGAGCGCACATTCCCGGTGCATACGCCGAAAATCGCCAAGCTGGAAGTCATCCGCCGCGGGAAAGTCCGTCGCGCGAAATTGTACTACCTGCGTGAACTTCGTGGCAAAGCAGCGCGCATCAAGGAAAATACGAACGCAGCGCAATAATGGACAACGGTGGATCGTAATGGAAAAGGAGCTTGCTTTCAAGCTCCTTTTTTCACTACCGTCAATGATGATGTACGGTAGCGATCTATATAAGATGCAACGAAGAAGTGGAACAGATCCTTGACGGAAAAGCGGGTTGTCCATTTTCGATTGTCGAAGGCAAGCCTGTGGCTTGCCTCCGTCACGCCTTGGCGTGACGGAAGACCGAACCACCGCCTGCTTCACAGACCCATCGATGGGCCTGGAAGCGGCGTGGTTCGGTCTTCCGACAGTCGATCCAATCCTCGGTAAAAGCTGCAAATGGGAAAGCTTCCAATGGCATCTATATACTACTGCAAACTCTTTGATTTGGGTGGGTGGACAATGGAACAAAAAAGAAGCGAATGGCGTGAATGGATGAAAGCGATCGTCGTTGCCGTCTTGCTCGCCGGAGGCATCCGCTACTTTATTTTTGCGCCGATCATTGTTGATGGCTATTCGATGATGCCGACATTACATAACCATGAGCGGATGATCGTCAATAAATTGGCGTATAAAATCGGCATGCCGCACCGTTTTGATATCATTGTTTTTCACGCCGAAGAAGGGAGAGACTATATTAAGCGGGTCATCGGCCTGCCGGGCGACCGAATTGAATACAAAAACGATACGCTCTATATCAATGGCAAACCGTATAAAGAGCCGTATTTGGACGAGTATAAAAAGCAATTGTCCGACGGCGGGCCACTGACGGAATCGTTCACCTTGGAGGAGCTGACCGGACGGAGCACGGTGCCGCCGGGGCATTTGTTTGTCATGGGCGACAATCGCCGCTTCAGCAAAGACAGCCGCCATATCGGTTTCATTCCGATGTCAAAAGTCGTCGGCAAGGCGAGCCTTGTGTATTGGCCGCTTGCCGATGCCCGGATTGTGAAATAAACGAGGCAGGTGATGCCAATGACAGTGATTCAATGGTTTCCCGGCCATATGGCGAAGGCCAAGCGGGAAGTGCAAGAAAAATTAAAGTTGATCGACGTGGCGTTTGAGCTGCTTGACGCCCGCGTGCCGATGTCTTCGCGCAACCCGATGATCGACGAGATTCTCGGACAAAAGCCGCGCCTCATTTTGCTCAATAAGGCTGATATGGCCGACGAGACAGTGACCGAACAGTGGATCCGCTATTTCCACCATCAAGGGCGGCTGGCTTTGCCCATCGATGCTCAAAGCGGAACAGGAGTTCGGCAAATTGCGGCGGCAGCGAAAGAGATGGTGAAAGACAAATTCGCGAAAATGCGGGCGAAAGGGATTAAAAACCCGCGCCCGGTGCGGGCGCTCATCGTCGGCATCCCGAACGTCGGCAAGTCGACGCTGATCAACCGGCTCGCTGGCCGCCATATCGCGAAGACTGGCGACAAGCCAGGGGTGACAAAAGCGCAGCAATGGATCAAAGTCGGAAAGGAAATGGAACTCCTTGATACGCCTGGCATTTTATGGCCGAAGTTTGAGGATGAAGACGTTGGTTACAAACTGGCGGTGACCGGCGCCATTAAGGATGAAATTTTAAATTTGCAAGACGTGGCTGTTTATGCTCTCCGTTTTTTGGCGGCCCACTATCCCGACCGGCTAACGGAGCGCTATGGCCTTGATGATATTCCTGAGGACATCGTCGCTTTATTTGACGCCATCGGAAGGCGGCGCGGCTGCTTGACGTCAGGCGGCGCGGTCGACTACGATAAAGTAGCTGACATCGTTTTGTATGACATTCGCACGGAAAAACTAGGCCGCTTAAGCTTTGAAACGCCCGCTTCACGGACGTAGCGCGTCCGGCGGGCGTTTTTTGCCGGCGGTGCTTTACGGTCGGCCGAACAGAGCCGATAGTATAAGTAGAAGAGGGAGAGGAGCATGAAGCGGTATACGGTGAAAGACATTCAAGCGCTGCTTTCGGAGCTTAGTGCAGACGACCCGCGTTGGGAGATGTTGCGGCAGGATGAGCGAAAAAGCGTGCAAGCGCTTCTTGCCCGTTTTGAACGGCAACAGGCAAAGCGGCAAGCTGAGCAACAACGGTGGGAAGAACTGATGCGTTATGAGCGGGAACTATACGCCGCTGGCGTTAGACGGATCGCCGGCATTGACGAGGCCGGGCGCGGTCCGCTGGCCGGCCCTGTCGTCGCCGCCGCGGTCATCTTGCCGAAAGACGCCTATTTGCCGGGGCTTGACGACTCGAAGAAGCTAACGCCGGAAAAGCGCGAGGCATTGTTTGCGCAAATTGAAGCGTGTGCCGTCGCGATCGGCATTGGCATCGTCAGCGCGGCGGAGATCGATGAAAGGAATATTTACGAAGCGACAAGGCAAGCGATGGCGAAAGCGGTGAGCGCTCTTTCCCCGCCGCCTGAACATTTGCTTGTTGATGCGATGGTGGTGCCGTGCCCGTTGCCGCAACAGCGCCTCATCAAGGGCGACGCCAACAGCGCTTCGATCGCCGCTGCGTCGGTCATCGCCAAAGTGACGCGCGACCGATGGATGAAAGAATTGGATCGCCGCTATCCGCAATATGGATTCGCGCGCCATATGGGCTACGGAACGCCGGAACATGTCGAGGCGATCCGCCGCTATGGCATTACGCCTGAGCACCGTCGTTCGTTCACACCGGTGAGGGAGGTGCTGAAGGCGAAGCAGCTCTAGAAGAAAGGGTGGGACGAAATGGTCGAGCGCATGGAGCGGACGATGCCAACGACGGCTGTCCGCGACGCAACATCCAGCCGGCGGTTTCAACCGGGGCAGGCGGTCGTCGGCCGAGTGGAGCGGGTCGAGGAGATGGAAACTGGAGAGCGGGCGGCGCTCGTCCGTGCTGGTGGACAGCTTGTGCGCGCCCGTTTGGAGGCGCCGCTTGCCGTCGGGCGTTTGTACTTGTTTGAAATTCATGAACGACAAGGAACGATTTATTGGAAAGCCGTTCCCCTGTCCGAACGGGCGTCTGCTCCGTTAGGTGAAGAGGCGGTGCGCCGGTGGCAAAAAGCGTGGAAACTGCCGGATGCGGCGCTGCCGGTGATCCGCCAAGTGCTGAAAGCTGGCGCGGCTGCAACGAAAGAGGAAATCGCTGCACTGGTTGAAGCGGTGAAAGAGACCGGCCAGCCAGACGCAGCCGAAGACGTGCTCGCCCATTTGTTTCGCCGCCGGTTGCCGCTCTCTTCAGCCGTGTTTCGCTTGCTATGGGCGGCCAAAACGGGCGCGCCGCTTGCGGAGCAATTAGGGAAGCTGAAGGAGATCATGGCCGCCCTTTCCGCCGAGCCGGCGGCGCTTGAGCTCAGCCGGGCGATGGAGAAGTTTCTTTCCCCGCCGCTGTCTGCTTACGAGGCGGCGGTGCGTTTGTTGCTGTCGGAGGAGGAAGAGGCTGAAACGGCCCGCGCGCTTCTTGCCCGCCTTGGACTCGCCCCACTGCCGGAAGATCGTCGCTTGGCGCTTCGGGAGGCGGTGCAACATCGCCGGTTTGCCGATATCATTCGCCAGCTCGGCTTGATGGACGAGGAGGCGTTTTTGGAACGATGGGCTGCTCTTGATGCTGCCTACCAAAGCGGGAGACTGCCCGCCGCGGAAGCGCAGTTGTGGGTGGCCGTTCGAGCGACGAGAGATCCGGCGCTGTCGCTGTTTTGCTGGCTGAGGCGAGCAGCCGGGCGGCTTGGGCTTGAGGACGAGGCGGCGCTCGTCCGTGTTGGGAAAACAGCGGCTTTGCCTTCTTCCGCTCCGTCGTTGAAACGGCTGCTTCTTCGCTTTCTTTATGAATCGGAGAGCGAAGGGGCCAAGCGGGCGTCCGAAGCGCTTCTCGACCAGCTCGATGGCATGGCTATCGCTGCTGGCGGTGATGGGCTCATTGAGCACATATGGCTTTCGCTTCCATTGCCGGTTGGCGGCCGCAGCAGCGATTTGGCTGTATGCTGGCAAGGAAGAAGGAAACAAGGCGGACCGCTTGATGCCGATTATAACCGCATGGTTTGTTGCCTGACGCTTGAAGAGCTGGGAGAGGTGATCGTCGATATGCGTGTGCAACGACGGATCGTCCACATCTCCATGTTTCACGATGATCCGCGGTTGGCGGTTGCGGCCGCTCGGCTGGCCCCGCTTGTCAAAGAGCGGTTTCAGGCGCACGGCTATGCGCTCTCAGGCATTGATGTAAAGGCAAAGTACTCTGCTCCCCCTCCGCCTCCCGTTTTTCTGTTTGCCGACGGTTGCAGCGAGGTGGATTGCCAAGCATGAACGAAGAACGGAAAAAAGCAGTCGCTTTGTCTTACGATGCGGCTCTTGATGCGGCTCCGATCGTCAAGGCGAAAGGGATTGGCGAGGTCGCCGAAGCGATTATCGCCGCCGCCCGGCAGCATGGCGTGCCGATTCGCCAAGATCCGACGCTTGTTGAGCTTCTTGGCAAGGTGGAGATCAACGAGATGATCCCGGAGGAGCTGTACGTCCTCGTCGCTGAATTGTTCGCTTTTTTGTATCAGCTTGATCAGGAAGCGAAAGAAGAAAGAGCGGAGAAGGGGTAATTTTCCTATTCTCCGCTTTCTTCATTTTGTGGCGAAACGGTGGACAAGCGTGAAATGTTAGGTATAAAATGAAAGCGCTAAGACTTTTTTGACTTTATACATAGGAGGTTGGCGCATGAACATTCATGAATACCAGGCAAAAGAAATTTTGCGAAGCTATGGGGTAAGCGTGCCGAACGGCCGTGTTGCGTTCACGGTGGATGAAGCGGTCGAAGCGGCGAAAGAGCTCGGTACGCCGGTATGTGTCGTCAAAGCGCAAATTCATGCTGGCGGGCGCGGCAAAGCGGGCGGAGTGAAAGTGGCAAAAAGCCTCGAGGAAGTCCGTACATACGCCAGCGAATTGCTCGGCAAAGTGCTCGTCACCCATCAAACCGGCCCGGAAGGAAAAGAAGTCAAGCGGCTTCTGATTGAAGAAGGATGCGACATTCAAAAAGAATATTACATCGGCCTTGTCGTCGACCGCGCCACCTCGCGCGTCGTCTTGATGGGCTCGGAAGAAGGCGGAACGGAAATTGAAGAAGTGGCGGCCAAAACGCCGGAGAAAATTTTTAAAGAATACATCGATCCAGCCGTTGGGCTGCAAGCGTTTCAAGCGCGCCGATTGGCTTTCAACATCAACATTCCGAAGCATCTCGTCAACCAAGCCGTCAAATTTATGATGGGCTTGTACCAAGTGTTTGTCGATAAAGACTGCTCGATCGCCGAAATCAACCCGCTTGTCGTCACCGGCGACGGCAAAGTGATGGCGCTTGATGCGAAGCTGAATTTTGATTCGAACGCCTTATACCGCCATCCGGACATCCTTGAATACCGCGACTTGGATGAAGAAGACCCGAAAGAAATCGAAGCGTCGAAATACGACTTGAACTACATCGCTCTTGACGGCAACATCGGCTGCATGGTCAACGGCGCCGGCTTGGCGATGGCGACGATGGACATCATCAAATATTACGGCGGCGAGCCGGCTAACTTCCTCGATGTCGGCGGCGGCGCCAGCGAGGAAAAAGTAAGGGAAGCGTTCAAAATCATTTTGTCCGACCCGAATGTCAAGGGCATTTTCGTCAACATTTTCGGCGGCATTATGAAATGCGACGTCATCGCGAGCGGCATTGTCGCGGCGACGAAGCAAGTCGGCTTGACGCTTCCGCTTGTCGTTCGGCTGGAAGGAACGAACGTTGAGCTCGGGAAAAAGATTTTAGAAGAGTCAGGCTTAAACATTATTGCGGCGGAATCGATGGCGGACGGAGCACAAAAAATCGTTGAGCTAGTACGTTAAGAAAGCGAGGGAGACACGTGAGCGTTTTTGTCAATAAAGACACGAAAGTGATTGTGCAAGGGATTACCGGTTCGCAAGGGCTGTTCCATACAAAGCAGATGATCGAATACGGGACAAAGATTGTCGGCGGCGTCACGCCGGGCAAAGGCGGCACGGAAGTCGAAGGCGTGCCGGTGTTTGACACTGTTTCGGAAGCAGTTGAAAAAACGGGGGCGAACGCTTCGGTCATTTACGTTCCGCCGGCCTTCGCCGCAGATGCGATCATGGAGGCGGTCGACGCCGGACTCGACCTCGTTGTCTGCATCACCGAAGGCATTCCGGTGCTTGATATGGTGAAAGTGAAACGGTACATGGAGGGCAAAAAGACGCGTCTCATCGGTCCGAACTGCCCGGGCGTCATTACGCCGGAGGAATGCAAAATCGGCATTATGCCGGGCTACATTCATAAAAAAGGGCATGTCGGCATCGTTTCTCGTTCCGGCACGCTGACGTACGAAGCCGTTCACCAACTGACGCAAGCCGGCATCGGACAGTCGACGGCGGTCGGCATCGGCGGCGACCCGGTCAACGGCACGAACTTCATCGATGTGCTGAAGGCATTTAATGAAGACGAAGAAACGTACGCGGTCATTATGATCGGCGAAATCGGCGGCACGGCGGAAGAAGAAGCGGCCGAATGGGTGAAAGCGAACATGACGAAACCGGTCGTCGGCTTCATCGGCGGGCAGACGGCCCCTCCAGGCAAACGGATGGGTCATGCCGGCGCGATCATTTCCGGCGGCAAAGGCACAGCCGCGGAAAAAATCAAAAAAATGACCGAATGCGGCATCAAAGTGGCAGAAACGCCGGCCGTCATCGGCGAAACGCTCATTTCCGTCCTGAAAGAGCGCGGCTTGTACGAAAAATGCAAAACGCATTAATAGGTTTGGCCCCGCACGATCGCGTGCGGGGTGCTGTTTATCGTTTCATTTTTTAGAGAAGAAGGGGGAATAGGATGTACGATACGGTCCGCGAACGGCTCATCCATCTCCATCATTGCCGCGGGGCGGGATGGAAGACCATTCACTCCTTGCTTAAGGCTGATCCGACGCTCACCGCTCCATTTTCTCTGCCCCCCGCTGATCTCCGCCCGCTCGTTCCACTTCCTGACGCTCAATGGACCGCTTTTTTCCATGATTTGCATTCCATCGATGTGCAACATGTGATAAAAACATATATGGACCGGTGCATTCATGTGGTCACCGTGTTTGATCATGACTATCCGCCGTTGCTTCGGCATATTTATGCTCCGCCGTGGGTGCTGTATGCCAAGGGGGACTCCACTTTGCTTCAGGAGTGGAAGCTGATCAGCATCGTCGGCACGAGGCGCCCGACGAAGGAAGGAATCGAAGCGTTGAACAAACTGGTCCCGCCGCTTGTTGCTGCCGGTTTTACGATTGTCAGCGGGCTCGCGTTTGGGATTGACGTGTGCGCCCACCAACTCGCTGTCCAGCATGGCGGGGCGACGATCGCCGTCATTGCCGGAGGGCTTGACCATATTTATCCGAGAGAGCACCGGTCGTTCGCCAAGCAGCTGATGACCGAACAGTTGGTTATCGCTGAACATCCGCCGGCAACGCGTCCGCAGGCATGGCAGTTTCTCGCGCGCAATCGCATCATCAGCGGGCTGTCGCTCGGCACGCTTGTCGTGCAGGCGAAACGAAAAAGCGGTTCGCTCATTACCGCCGCTTATGCGCTTGAGCAAGGGAGGGAAGTGTTCGCCGTCCCCGGTCCGATCGGTTTGGTGGAATCCGCTGGACCGAATACGCTCATTCAACAAGGGGCAAAACTAGTGCAAGAAGCGGCGGACATTTTGGCTGAATTCCCGTACGTGTAATGCACATGTTTGACAAATGCAGCAATAATCATTAATAATAATGAAGATTTCAATTTACCTCCTAGGGGTGGAAGATGGATGTCAGACTACTTAGTTATCGTCGAATCGCCAACGAAAGCGAAGACGATCGAACGATACTTGGGAAAAAAATATACGGTCAAAGCGTCGATGGGCCACGTCCGCGATTTGCCAAAAAGCCAAATGGGCGTTGATATAGACCGCGGCTACGAGCCGAAATACATTACGATCCGTGGCAAAGGCCAGGTGATCAAAGAGTTGAAAACGGCGGCGAAAAAAGCGAAAAAGGTGTTTCTTGCCGCCGACCCTGATCGTGAAGGAGAGGCGATCGCCTGGCATTTGGCCCACATGCTCGATCTGGACATTCACTCTGATTGCCGCGTCGTCTTCCATGAAATCACGAAGGATGCTATTCAGCAGTCGTTTCAGCAGCCGCGCGCGATCAATATGAATCTTGTTGACGCCCAGCAGGCGCGGCGTGTGCTCGACCGGCTCGTCGGCTATAACATCAGCCCGCTCTTATGGAAAAAAGTGAAAAAAGGGTTAAGCGCCGGCCGCGTCCAATCGGTGGCGTTGCGTCTCATCATCGATCGGGAAAGAGAAATCCGCGAATTTCAGCCGGAAGAATATTGGACGATTCAAGCGACGTTTCAAAAAGATGGAGAGACGTTTGCCGCCTCTTTTTACAGTATTGATGGACAAAAACGCGATTTAAAGACAGAGGCGGATGTGAAAGCCGTGCTGGACCGCTTAAACAGAACGGCATTTGTCGTAAAAACGGTGACAAAACGAGAGCGCAAGCGCAGCCCTGTACCGCCGTTTACGACGTCGTCGCTTCAGCAGGAAGCGGCGCGCAAACTGAATTTCCGCACGAAAAAGACGATGATGATCGCCCAACAGCTGTACGAAGGAATCGATCTTGGCAGCGAAGGAACAGTCGGTTTGATCACGTATATGCGCACCGATTCAACACGCGTCGCCGAGACGGCGCAGCAAGAGGCGGCGGCGTATATCGAGGCGACGTTCGGCGCTATGTATGTCAGCCAAGAAAAGCGGAAAGAGAAGAAAAGCACGAACGCCCAAGACGCCCACGAAGCGATCCGCCCGACATCGGCATTTCGCGACCCGGACAAAGTAAAACCGTATTTGACGCGCGACCAATTCCGGTTGTATAAACTCATTTGGGAACGGTTCATCGCCAGTCAAATGGCGCCGGCTGTGCTTGATACTATGAGCGTCGAGTTGGAAAACAACGGCGTCGTGTTCCGCGCCAGCGGCTCGAAGGTGAAATTTCCAGGGTTTATGAAGGTGTATATTGAGGGAACGGACGATCAAACAGAAGAGCCGGACCACATCCTTCCCGATTTGGAAGAAGAAGAAACCGTTGAGAGCGAAGCGATCGAATCGAAGCAGCACTTCACCCAACCGCCGCCGCGCTATACGGAAGCCCGCCTCGTCAAAACGTTGGAAGAACTCGGCATCGGCCGCCCATCGACGTATGCTCCGACGCTTGATACGATCCAAAAACGCAACTATGTCGTCCTTGAGAATAAGCGGTTCGTTCCGACTGAGCTTGGCGAGATCGTTGTAGAGCTGATGCTTGAATTTTTCCCGGAAATTATCGATGTCGAGTTTACGGCGAAAATGGAAAAAGAATTGGACGAAATTGAAGAAGGGAAAGTGGCATGGATCAAAGTCGTCGACGAGTTTTACCGCGAATTTGAAAAACGGTTGAAAGTGGCGGAAAAAGAAATGCGCGAAGTTGAGATTAAGGATGAGCCGGCCGGCATGGACTGCGAGGTATGCGGCAGTCCGATGGTGTACAAAATGGGCCGTTTCGGCAAGTTTATCGCCTGCTCGAAATTCCCGGAATGCCGCCATACAAAGCCGATTATCAAAGAAATCGGCGTCAAGTGCCCAAAATGTCGCGAGGGCAACATCGTCGAGCGCAGGACGAAAAGAAAGCGGGTGTTTTACGGCTGCGACCGTTTTCCGGATTGCGACTTCGTCTCGTGGGATAAACCGCTCGCCCGCCCATGCCCGAAATGCGCGGGTTTGCTTGTGGAGAAAGAGCTGAAAAAAGGTGTGCAAGTACAATGCACAGCGTGCGATTATGAAGAGCGGCTAGAAGCTTGAACAGGCATCGGATACAATTCAGAATTTTATAAAAAATAGTTGCGTTCATACAGAAGAATATGGTACGATGTAGTAGCCGTTGCGGGGTGAGGCGATGGAGAATTCGAAACTTGCGTTACAATTGTTCATGGAATATTTACAAATCGAGAAAAATTATTCACAATATACTATTGTGTGTTACCGGCGTGACATTGAGCAGTTTTTCCGGTTTATGGATGAGGAAGGAATCGGCGCGCTCGATGAAGTGTCCTACAGCGACGTCCGCTTATATTTGACGAAACTATACGAACAACAGTTGGCCAGCCGTTCGGTCGCCCGCAAAATTTCGAGTTTGCGCAGCTTTTACAAATTTTTGCTGCGCGAAGGGCGGGCGGCCGAAAATCCGTTTGCGCTCGCGACGCTGCCGAAAAAAGAGCAAAAAATTCCTAATTTTTTATACCCGAAAGAATTGGAAGCGTTGTTTCTTGTCAATGATGAAAATACGGCCCTAGGCCAGCGCAATGCGGCGCTGCTTGAGTTGTTGTACGCGACTGGCGCCCGGGTTAGTGAATGTTGTCACATTCAGCTGTCTGATGTCGATTTTGTTGCGGAAACCGTGCTCATTCATGGCAAAGGAAACAAGCAGCGCTACGTTCCATTCGGCCGTCCGGCCCGCGAAGCGCTTGAACGGTATATCTATAGGGGTCGACGCGAACTGACAAGAAAGCTGCCGGTGGACCACCGCTATTTATTTGTCAACACCCGCGGCAATCCGCTCACGCCTCGGGGAGTGCGCCATATTTTGGATCGGATTGTCCAAGCCGCTGCGCTGACGCAAAACATCAGCCCGCACGTGCTTCGGCATACGTTTGCGACTCATTTGCTCAACGAAGGAGCCGATCTCCGTTCGGTGCAGGAACTGCTCGGCCACACGCATTTGTCATCGACGCAAGTGTATACACATGTAACGAAAGACCGGTTGCGGCATATCTATTTGCAGGCGCATCCGCGGGCGTAACCCGTGGGCAAGGAGGGGAAATGATGGGAGCTTTTCATGCGACGACGATTTTTGCCATTCGCCATAACGGCGCATCCGCCATGGCTGGCGACGGTCAAGTGACGTTCGGCAATGCGGTTGTCATGAAGCATACAGCGAAAAAAGTGCGGCGGCTGTTTCAAGGAAAGGTGCTCGCCGGTTTTGCCGGCTCGGTGGCTGACGCGTTTACGCTGTTTGAAATGTTTGAAGGCAAGCTCGAACAATTGAATGGCAACTTGCCGCGCGCGGCGGTTGAACTAGCGAAAGAGTGGCGGAGCGATAAAGTGTTGCGCCGCCTCGAGGCGATGCTCATTGTCATGGACAAACAGCACTTGTTGCTTGTCTCTGGCACAGGCGAAGTGATTGAGCCGGATGATGGCATGCTCGCCATCGGCTCAGGCGGTCAGTATGCGTTGGCTGCCGGACGTGCATTGAAGAAGTACGCCGGCGGCTCGATGACCGCGAAAGAAATTGCCCAGGCGGCGCTTGAGATCGCTGCTGACATTTGCGTTTATACGAACGGCCATATTATTGTCGAAGAGCTGTAAAAAGGAGGAGGCCGATGATGGCGGAAACGTTGACCCCAAGGCAGATTGTCGAAAAGCTCGATCAGTTCATCGTCGGGCAAAAAGAGGCAAAAAAAGCGGTGGCGATCGCGCTTCGCAACCGGTACCGCCGCAGCTTGCTCGATGAAAAATTGCGCGATGAAGTGATGCCGAAAAACATTTTAATGATCGGCCCGACCGGGGTCGGGAAGACGGAGATCGCCCGCCGGCTCGCCAAACTCGTCGGTGCGCCGTTTGTCAAAGTCGAAGCAACGAAATTCACCGAAGTCGGTTATGTCGGGCGCGATGTCGAATCGATGGTGCGCGATTTGGTGGAAACGTCAGTTAGGCTCGTGAAAGAACGAAAAATGAACGAAGTGAAAGACCGAGCTGAGCAACAAGCGAACAAGCGGCTTGTTGAACTGCTCGTTCCGGGCAAGCCAAAGCAGACCATCAAAAATCCGCTTGAGCTGTTGTTTGGCGGTCAAGGCGCCCAAGCGGACAACAGCTACAGCCATGAAGATGAACAGGTGGAGCAAAAGCGGCGCCACGTTGCTTGGCAGCTGGCAAACGGGCAGTTGGAAAACGAGATGGTGACGATTGAAATCGAGGAACAGACGCCGTTATGGTTTGACTTTTTGCAAGGGGCAGGCATTGAGCAGATGGGAATGAACATGCAGGATGCGTTGAGCAGCCTCATGCCGAAACGGCGCAAAAAGCGGCGTCTCAAAGTGAGTGAAGCGCGCAAAGTGCTCATCAACGAGGAAGCGCAAAAGCTGATCGACATGGATGAAGTGGCGCAAGAGGCCGTCCGCCTCGCCGAGCAGTCCGGCATCATTTTTATCGATGAAATCGACAAAATCGCCCGCAGCGGAGCGGTGTCCGGTTCAGCCGATGTCTCGCGTGAAGGGGTGCAACGCGACATTTTGCCCATTGTTGAAGGGTCGACCGTCATGACGAAATACGGGCCGGTCAAAACAGACCACATCTTATTCATCGCGGCCGGGGCGTTCCATATGGCGAAGCCGTCGGATTTGATCCCTGAGCTGCAAGGTCGTTTCCCGATCCGCGTCGAACTGGCGAAACTTTCGGTTGATGATTTCGTAAGAATATTAGTCGAGCCGAATAACGCGCTCATTAAACAATATCAAGCTCTTTTGGCAACGGAAGGTATAAGTCTTGAATTTTCTGACGATGCTATTCGTAAGATTGCCGAGGTGGCGTTTGAAGTCAACCAGACGACCGACAACATCGGCGCGCGCCGGTTGCACACGATTTTGGAAAAATTGCTTGAGGACTTGCTGTTTGAGGCGCCGGACATCGGAATCGACAAAGTTGTCATCACGCCGCAATATGTCGAGCAAAAACTCGGAAGCATCGTCAAAAACAAAGATTTAAGCGAGTTTATTTTATGAGGAGGAGATGAAATCCATGAACTTGCTAGAGAAAACACGGAAAATCAACGCCATGTTGCAAAAGTCGGCCGGTCGGCCGGTCAATTTTAAAGAAATGGCAGAAACGCTTTGCGATGTGATTGAATCCAATGTGTTTATTCTCAGCCGCCGCGGCAAACTGCTGGGATTCGCCATTAAACAATCGATTGAAAACGAGCGAATGAAGCGGATGCTTGAGGAGCGTCAGTTTCCGGAAGAATACACGAAAAACTTGTTCAACATTACGGAAACGTCTCCTAATATCGATATTAATAGTGAATATACGGCGTTTCCAGTGGAAAATCGTGACTTGTTCAAAACCGGCTTGACGACGATTGTTCCGATCAACGGTGGAGGCGAGCGGCTTGGCACGCTCATTTTGTCGCGCCTTGACCGCGAGTTTGACAATGACGATCTCATTTTGGCTGAATACGGTGCGACGGTCGTCGGCATGGAAATTTTGCGTGAGAAGGCGGAAGAAATTGAAGAGGAAGCGCGCAGCAAGGCGGTCGTGCAAATGGCCATCAGCTCTCTTTCTTACAGCGAGCTTGAGGCGATTGAACACATTTTTGAGGAGCTTGACGGAACGGAAGGGCTGCTTGTCGCGAGCAAAATTGCCGACCGCGTCGGCATCACTCGTTCAGTCATTGTCAATGCTCTGCGCAAACTTGAAAGCGCCGGCGTGATCGAATCGCGCTCGCTCGGCATGAAAGGGACGTACATTAAAGTATTGAACGACAAGTTTTTAAGCGAGCTTGAAAAATTGAAATCGAGCTGAACGGCGTAGCTGCCTAAGCCCGCTGGGTATTTTGGCCCGGCGGGTTTTTTGTTTCGGCAAACATCTTTGGCATCGTTTTTCTGTTATGGCATCGTCGAAAAATAGTACCAAGTTCCGTCTATACATTGGGTTTTCTTTCCCGTAAAATGAAAACTAGCAGAAATTGTCGAAAAATAGGAGAAAAGAGGGGATTCCATTGGCGCTCTTTTCAGCGACGATCGGTTGGCTTGAACAAGGGCTCCGCTACGCTGCGCTTCGCCAACAGGCGATCGCCGACAACATCGCCAACGCTGATACGCCGGGCTATAAGGCGAAAGATGTACGCTTTCAGACTGAATTGGAACGGGCGTTTCGGCTTGAGGCCAAACGGACGAATCCGAAGCATTTTTCGTTTCCAAACGAACAAAATGGAAAAATCATCGTGACGACGGACACGACGGTGAGTTACAATCATAATGGAAATAGTGTCGATATCGATCAAGAAATGTCAAAACTAGCAGAAAACCAAATTTATTACAATGCTTTAATCGAGCGGCTCAACGGCAAATTTACAACATTGAAAACCGTGATTAAAGGAGGAAAATAACGGGTGTCTTTGTTTCAAAGTCTAAACATTTCGGCTTCGGCGTTGACCGCCCAACGGCTGCGCATGGACGTAATTGCCTCCAACATCGCCAACGCCGATACGACGCGCGCCCGCCTTGTCAACGGCCAATGGGAGCCGTACCGCCGCAAAATGGTCATCATCGAACCGCGCAGCGGATCGTTTTCAGGCTATTTGCAGGCGGCGCTCGGCCGGGCCGACGGGGGGGATGGCGGAGTGCGGGTGCGCGAAATTGTCGATGATCCGGCGCCGTTTAAACTCGTCTACGACCCGGATCATCCGGATGCGAGCGCCGATGGCTATGTTCGTCTGCCCAACGTCGATCCGCTGAAAGAAATGGTGGACTTGATCGGGGCGACGCGTTCGTATGAGGCGAACGTCACAGTGTTGAATGCTTCAAAAGGAATGCTCATGAAGGCGCTCGAGATCGGGAAATAGCATGCGAGGGGGATAAACGATGATTGATGGAGCAAGCCGCATTGGGCTGACGATGTCTTCCACCGTTTTGCCCCCGGCGAAGCCGGCTGAGGCGCAAAAGCAGTTCGCCTCGTTTTTCAAAGAGGCGCTCAATCGCGTCAACGAGGCGCAAATTCAAGCCGATGCGCTGACGGAAAAGCTCGTCCGCGGGGAGAACGTTCAGCTGCATGATGTGATGATTGCCGCACAAAAAGCGAGCATCACGCTGCAACTGACACTGGAGATCCGCAACAAAGCGATCGAGGCGTATCAGGAAATGATGCGCATGCCATTGTAGCAGCAATGAATCGCAATACATACGGAAGCCGCCGCCATTGTTGTTGCGCTATGGCGGCAGGCACTGGATCATCGGGGGAATCGTATGAGAAGGAAATGGAAAGAGTGGTGGAGCCGGGCTCGCGCGTTTTGGCAGGAACGGACAAAAAAGCAGAAATGGCTCGTGCTTGCTGCGGCGGCGGCCGTGCTTTTGGCCGTTGGCGTCGGCGTCTTTTTCGCCACAAGGACGGAAATGGTGCCGCTCTACAGCAATTTGTCGCCGCAAGAAGCGGGTCAAATTAAAGCCACGCTTGACCAGCGCGGCGTTCCGGCTGAAGTGGCGGACGGCGGAACGACGATCAAAGTGCCGAAAGAGCAAGTGGACGCGCTGAAAGTCGAGCTCGCTGCTGAAGGCATCCCGAACAGTGGGGTCATTGACTATTCATTTTTCGGCCAAAACGCGAGCTTCGGCATGACAGATAACGAGTTCAATATGGTGAAGCTGAAGGCGATGCAAACGGAGCTCGCCAATTTGATCAAGACGATCGACGGTGTCGAGGACGCCAAAGTCATGATCAATCTTCCGCAACCGAGCGTATTCGTTTCTGATGAGAAAGGAGAAGCCTCGGCTTCGATCGTGCTGAAGACGAAGCCGGGCTACCAATTCAGCGACGAGCAAATTCGGGCATTGTATCATCTCGTCGCCAAAAGTGTTCCCAACCTTTCTACAGATAATATCGTCATTATGAATCAGTTTTTTGAGTATTTCGATTTGAAAAACGATGGAGAAAATTCGACAGGGGCCACATTCACCTCGCAGCAACAAATCAAAAAGCAAATTGAGCGCGACATTCAGCGCCAGGTGCAGCAACTGCTCGGCACGATGATGGGGCAGGATAAAGTCGTCGTTTCCGTGACGGCGGACATTGACTTTACGCAAGAAAAGCGGGAGGAAAATTTGATCGCCCCGGTCGATGAAAAAACGAAACAGGGAATTGCCGTCAGCGTCCAGCGCATCAAAGAGACGTACTCCGGGAGCGGCGCGCCGCCCGGCGGCACCGCTGGAACGGGCGCGAACGAAGTGCCGGGCTACCAAGGCGCCAACGGCGCAACAAACGGCAACTATGAACGAACCGAGGAGACGATCAACAACGAGGTAAACAAAATCAAAAAGCAAATCGTCGAAAGTCCATATAAAATCCGTGATCTAGGCATTCAAGTGATGGTCGAGCCGCCTGACCCTAATGATCCGAACTCGCTGCCGCCCGAGACGGTCAATGATATTCAAAAACTGCTAGGAACGATCGTCCGAACGTCAATCGACAAAAGCGAGGCGCAAACGCTCACTGATCAAGACATCAACAACCGCATCGTTGTTTCGGTGCAGAAGTTTAACGGCAAGCCGACATTCACCGAATCAACTCCGGATCGGCCGACATGGTGGTGGTATGCGGCTGGTGCAGGAGCGCTGTTGCTCATTGCCTTGTTGTTGTTCCTCTGGCTGCGGCGTCGCCGTGAAGACGAGGAAGAGGAAGAAGAACACTTGTTCACTTCACCGCCTTCGATGGACCTGGATTTGCCGGAGCCGCCGGAGACGGAGGCAGCGTTGCGCCGCCGACAGCTTGAGCGGCTGGCGAAAGAAAAGCCGGATGAGTTTGCAAAACTATTAAAAACGTGGCTATCGGAAGAGTAGGGGGAACGGCGTATGGCAAAGCGCGAACGAAAAGGCGGGCTGTCGGGCAGGCAAAAAGCAGCGATCCTGCTTATTTCCCTCGGCCCGGATGTGTCGGCCTCTGTCTATAAACATTTATCCGAGGAAGAGATCGAAAAGCTGACACTAGAAATTTCCAACGTCCGTCAAGTGACGACCGAACAAAAAGAGGAAGTGCTTGAAGAGTTTCGACAGCTCGCCTTAGCGCAAGATTACATCGCCCAAGGCGGCATCGCCTATGCGAAAGAAGTGCTTGAAAAAGCGCTTGGCCCGGATAAGGCGATGCAGATCATCAACCGCCTGACATCGGCGCTGATGGTGCGGCCGTTTGATTTCGCCCGCAAAGCCGACCCGATGCAGCTGTTAAACTTCATTCAAAATGAACATCCGCAAACGGTCGCCCTTATTCTCTCGTATTTGGAGCCGGCGCAGGCAGGGCAAATTTTATCGGCGTTGCCGCAGGAGATGCAGGCGGATGTCGCCCGGCGCATCGCGCTGATGGACAGCACATCGCCGGAGATTATCAACGAAGTTGAGCAAATTTTAGAGCGGCGGCTGTCCGCGACCGTTGTGCAAGATTACACGCAAGCCGGCGGAATTGAGGCGGTCGTCGAGGTGTTGAACCAAGTTGACCGGAGCACGGAACGGACGATTTTGGATGCTTTGGAAATCCAAGACCCGGAACTAGCTGAGGAAATTAAAAAACGGATGTTTGTCTTTGAAGATATCGTGACGCTCGATCATCGCGCCATTCAGCGCGTCATCCGCGAGGTGGACAACAACGATCTCATGCTGGCGCTGAAAGTAGCGAGCGAAGAAGTGAAAAACGTCATCTTCCGCAACATGTCGACGCGAATGGCAGAGACGTTCAAAGAAGAGATGGAGTATATGGGTCCAGTCCGGCTGCGGGATGTTGAGGAGGCGCAATCGCGCATCGTCGCCGTGATCCGCCGTCTCGAAGAGGCCGGAGAAATCGTCATCGCTCGCGGGGGAGGAGATGATATTATTGTCTAACGTCATTAAAGCGCCGAAATTGGCGGCGCGCGTTGGGAAAAAGACCATCGTCGTGCAGCGCCATGTTTCCGATCCTTCATCGTCCGCCGACGATCGGCAGCGAGAGATCGAAGCGATCGTCGCCGCCAAGGAAGAAGCGGTCAAGCTTCGCCATCAAGCAGAGCAATATTACGAATCGGTGCGCGAACAGTTGGCGCGCGAAAAAGAGGAATGGCAACGCGAGAAAGAGCGTCTCATGCAGGAAGCGCGCGACCGCGGGTACGAAGACGGCTATGCAGCTGGGCGCGAGGAGGCGCTTGGCGAGCACCGCACATGGATCGAACAGGCCCGCCGTTTGGCAGAGCGAGCAAACACCGAATTTTACGCTCGCATCGAATCAACAGCTGAGGCGATGCTCGATGTGGCGTTAAAAGCGGCTGAGCGCATTATCGGCGCCGCGCTTGAGGGCGACCGAAACGCTTTTTTGCCGCTCGTGCATCAAGCATTGCAGGAAGTGCGTCGACAAACAGAAGTGGCCGTTTATGTGCATCCGCACTGCTACGAAATAGTGGCAGAGCAAAAAGAGCTGATGAAATCTGTGTTTCCGCATCGTGTTGATCTATTCATCTATCCGGACGATGCGCTTCCTGAATATGGATGTGTCGTGGAGACGCCGTTTGGACGCATCGAGGCGAGCGTCGATGTACAGCTTGAGCGGTTGCGCGAGGCGCTTTACCGACGATTAAAGGAGGGAGCGTTTTCTGAACTGGCAGGCGCTTCTTGACGAAATAGACGCCGTTGACTTGTATAAACGGTTTGGCAAAGTGTCGCGCGTCGTCGGCTTGATGATGGAATCGAAAGGGCCGAGAAGCTCGATTGGCGATCTTTGCTACATCCATGAACATAACGGCCGCAGGAAAATTCCTGCCGAAGTGGTCGGCTTTCATGAACAGCATGTCTTGCTCATGCCGTTTTCCGCCATATCTCATATCGCTCCCGGCTGCCTTGTCGAAGCGACCGGCCGTCCGCTTGAAGTACACGTCGGCGATGCGCTTATCGGCATGATTCTTGATCCGCTCGGCCAACCGCTTGATGGGAGTCCGTTGCCGTCCGGGCTGAAGCCGGTGTCGGTCGAACGAGATCCACCCAATCCACTCGTTCGGCCGCCGATTGCTGAACCGCTTGAAGTCGGCATTCGCGTCATCGACAGCTTGCTTGCCGTTGGCAAGGGACAGCGCGTCGGCATTTTTGCCGGCTCGGGCGTCGGCAAAAGCACGCTCATGGGAATGATTGCCCGCCATACGTCGGCCGATGTGAACGTTATCGCCTTAATCGGTGAGCGTGGCCGCGAAGTGCGCGAGTTTTTAGAGCGCGACCTTGGCCCGGACGGCTTGGCCCGTTCGGTCGTCGTCGTCGCCACATCCGACCAGCCGGCGCTGATGCGCGTCAAAGGCGCCTATACGGCGACAGCGATCGCTGAATATTTTCGCGACCAAGGGGCGGATGTCATGCTCATGATGGACTCGGTCACCCGCGTTGCGATGGCGCAGCGGGAGATTGGCCTTGCCGTCGGTGAGCCGCCGACGACGAAAGGCTATACGCCATCGGTCTTCGCCCTCCTGCCAAAGCTGCTTGAGCGGGCTGGGACGAACGCTTCCGGCACAATCACCGCGTTTTATACGGTGCTTGTTGACGGCGATGATATGAATGAGCCGATCGCCGATGCGGTGCGCGGCATTTTGGATGGCCATTTTGTGTTGGAACGCCAGCTGGCGAACAAAGGGCATTACCCGGCGATTAATGTGCTCAAAAGCGTCAGCCGCGTCATGCCCCACATGATCAGCGCAGAGCACGGCGAAGCGGCCAACCGATTCCGCCGCCTCCTCTCCACTTATATCGATTCGGAGGATTTGATTCAAATCGGGGCGTACAAACGAGGTTCGTCCCAAGAAATTGATGAGGCGATCGAACTTTATCCGCAAATGATGGCGTTTTGCCGCCAAAACATCGATGAAAAAACGACGCGCGCTGAAAGTATTGATGCCCTGTTGCGCTTGTTGTCGGTTCGGTGAGAAATCGCGCGTCATTTTCAGACGATGAAAGGGTGAACCAATGTGACGCCGATGTTTCGGCTGCAAAAAGTGTTGGCGATGAAAGAAAAAGAAAAAGAGAAGGCGCTTGGCGAATACGAGGAGGCGGTGCGCCGGTTTGAGCAGGCAGCCGAAACGCTTTACCGCCTGCTCAAAGAAAAAGAAGAATGCGTGGCAGCTCGGGATAAACAGCTTCAAGCCGGTCTGTCCGTTAGAGACATTCGCCTTAGGCTGCAATATATAGCAAATTTAGAGCGGGCGATCGCCCATTATCAGCTCGTCGTCATGCAGGCGCGCGAGCAGATGCAGCGCCGGCAACAGTGTTTGATGGAATTGAATATCGAAGTGAAAAAATACGAAAAAATGCGCGAGCGCGTGCAGCAATGGGCCGAGCAGCTTGAGAGGGAAGCGGAACGCCGCCTGCTCGATGAAATGGCGGTTCAACGCTTTGCAAGGCAAGGAGAGGTATAGATGGCGGAGAGCAAAGTTGGACAAGAAATGCAGGCGAGCTGGTGGCAATGGCTGCTGTTTGTCATTGCCATTCCGAGTGCGTTTGCCGTCTCCTTTCTGCTGTTGATTTTAAACGTTGCTGGCGTTGATGTGGCCAAGGCGGCGAAGCAGTGGACAATAAAGGCGCCGCTTGTCTCCGAGTGGATCGACTGGAGACAAAAGGAGAAAGATTGGCAAAAAATGATTGAAGCTCAGCAACAGACGATTGACCAGCAAAAACGAACGATCGCTGAGCAACAAAAGCAAATCAAACAGTTGAAAAACGAATTGGCGGCAAAGGAAAAGGAAATCGCCCAGCTGTCGGCGCCAAGCGAGAAAACGGATGTTCAGGATGAGCCTGCCGCCGAACCCGCCTTGACGGAAGATGATGTTGCCGGCGTGTATAACGCCATGTCGGAAAAACAGGCGGCGGCTATTTTAGCGGAACTGCCTGAGAGCGAGGCGCTTCGTGTATTGAGTCGCGTTGACAGCGATAAAGCGGCAGCCATTTTGGAACAAATGCCGACCCAACAGGCGGCGAAACTGTTGGCATCGTTAAGCAAATGGGCGATGGGGAAGGAGGCGGCTGAATGAAAGTGATGATTACAGCAAGCGCGCCGCCATCCGCAGGCACTATAGCAGTGAAAAAAGAGTCAGAAAACACCAACGTGTTCGCGGCGCTGCTTGCGCACAAGCAACAAGAGCTATGGCCCGTCGGGGCAGGGATTGGCTTGTTTCAAGAGCAGCCGAACGGAAACAAAGAGCCGGATTGGCAAAATGGCCGAATGGAAACGGACGCAGCCGGACAACCATTTTCAGCGGAAAAGAAACCGGAGCCCATCCAATCATGGTGGCTTGCCCCTTCCATCATGGCTGTGTTGGCTATCGCTCCGACTTCGACGGTTGCAGGCGCGCCGCTTTTAGCGGCGGACGCGCAGCGAAGTGGCAAAGACGCTGATGGTGTACCATTTTCATCCATCAGCTTGGTGAATGAAGAAGCGGCAACTGCCGCTCAGCGGGCAACGGGTGAAGCGGGATTTGAACACATGTTCATAAACCAAGGACGGAAAAGCGGCAATAAGGAGCAAGAATCGTTTTCGCTTGCCAGCGGAAAAACAGAGATGTTCCCACCGCTCCCGAGCGACGACGATCAACGTCCATTCAATGAGCAAGGAGGCACAATGCGGGTTGCCGTGCTGCCCAAAGGAGGTTCTTCCGTCCAGCTGGCTGGCGAAAAAGACGTTTCGCTACAAGGAGGGAATGGCAGGGGGCATGACGGTGAGGCCGCTCCTTCGTTCACACCCCCTCCTGCGCTTTTATCACCCTCCCTTTCATCTGTTGGGTTGACCGGCGAGACGCCGGCGCCAGCTGGGGGAAGCGTCGCTGATCAAGTCGCCCACGCGCTAAGGTCGGCGCGGTGGATGAAGTTGCCAAATGGTGCGATGCAGCTTGTCATCCGTCTGCATCCGGAACATCTCGGAACGGTGACGGTGAAAATGACAGAGGAAGGTGGAAAGCTCGCCGCCAAGCTGCTCGTGGCGAACGACGCGGTGAAAGAGTTGCTCTACGCTCATTTGCCGCAGCTTGTTCAGCAGCTTGATGCGAGTTACATCACGGTCGAAAAATGGACCGTTTGGTCGGATTATGACAGATCCGCCATGCCGCCGTATTCTGGAAATCGCCAAGGAGGGCAGCAGCATGGCGAATCGCGGCAAAAACAAAAGCGGGAACAGCCATCTTCCTTCCCGTTTGCGCTAGATGGGATCGAAGCTGACGCATAAGGGGGAACAGAACGAGGATGACAACGAACGCGATTGATGGCAGCTTATGGCTGGCCAACGTGGTTCAGCCGGAACGGAAAACGGGCAATCAAATTTTAGGAAAAGACGACTTTCTGAAAATTTTGCTCGCTCAGCTAGAAAACCAAGATCCGCTCAACCCGATGGAAGACAAAGACTTTATCGCGCAGATGGCGAGCTTCTCTTCGCTTGAGCAAATGATGAACATCGCCAATTTGATGCAGCAATGGATGCAAACGTCAAGCCGCGATGCGCTTTTGCGCTACAGCGAGTGGATCGGCAAAACGGTGCACTGGCAAGACGGCGGGGCGATGATGAGCGCCGTCGTTCAATCGGTCATGCAAAAAGACGGTCAAGTGACTCTTGGGCTTGATAACGGGACAACGATTGCCGCGGATGCGGTCGTGAAAGTGGAACAAAAAGGATAAAGGGGAGAGAAAACCAATGCTTCGTTCCATGTATTCCGGAATCGGCGCCATGCGCAACTTCCAAACGAAGTTGGATGTCATCGGCAACAATATTGCCAATGTCAATACGTATGGGTTTAAAAAAGGACGAACGATTTTCAAGGATTTGATGAGCCAGACGATTTCTGGAGCAAGCGGGCCCAATGCCGGTGCCGGCCGCGGCGGGACGAACCCGAAGCAGGTGGGGCTTGGCGCTCAGTTGGCCGCCATCGATACCGTCCATACGCAAGGCAGCTTGCAAACGACCGGGCGCGTACTCGATTTGGCGATTTCTGGAGACGGGTTTTTCGTCGTCGGCGACGCTTCCGGCAACAACCGCATGTATACGAGAGCCGGGAATTTTTATCTCGATTCGCAGGGGTATATTGTCAATACTGACGGCCAATATTTGCTTGGTACAGGAAATGTCCGCCTGCAAGTTCCGCCCGATGCGAGAAGTATAAGCATTGGGACCGACGGTGTTGTCACCATTGTGAATGCCTCGGGCAATTTGCAGTCTCTAGGAACGATTCAACTGGCTAAATTTTCCAATAATGACGGATTAGAAAAAGCCGGAAACAATTTGTTCCGCGAAACGACAAACTCCGGCACGCCGGCTCTAGGAGCGCCGGGAGCGAACGGAGCAGGAACGATCGTCTCCGGCGCGCTTGAGATGTCCAATGTCGACTTGGCGGAAGAATTTACGGAGATGATTGTCGCCCAGCGCGGCTTCCAGGCGAATACGCGCATCATTACGACGTCGGATGAAATTTTGCAAGAGTTGGTCAACTTGAAAAAATAGAATAGGAGGGAGGGCGTGAGCGGTCTTCTCTCGCCCGCTGGCCGATGATTTCGCTAACGAAGCTCAACGGCAAACGGTTTGTGCTCAATGCGCTGTACATCGAACAAATTGAAGCGTTTCCCGACACAACCGTGACGCTGACGAACGGAAAAAAGTTTGTCGTCCGCGAAACCGTCGAGCAAGTCGCCGCACGAGCAAGTGAATTTTACCAGCAGCTCGGTGTATTTCGTTTACCTGAAGCAGGAGGATGGGGCAGTGAAAGGGAATAAAGCAATCAAAACGATGATCATTGTGCTGGCGATTATCGCTTTGGCTGGCACGGCGGCGCTTGTCTCGGTGATGAAGATGGGACATGCCGAGAAACAGGGGGCGCCAAGCGCCGATGAACTTGCAGAGCGGTCGATCGACATTCCGGAAATGACAACGAATTTAGCAGACGGGCGTTATATTAAAATCTCATTTAAAATTGAGACAGACAGCGATGAAGGAAAAGAAGAGGCGGAGAAACGCGATTTTCAGATGAAAGACGTGATCATCGAGCAACTCTCACAGATGAAAGCGGCTGACTTTAAAGGAAAGGAAGGGCTGACGGCGCTGAAAGAGCGGCTGAAGCGCGAGATCAACGGATTGATGCAAGAAGGGAGAGTGAAGAACGTCTACATTACCTCGTTTATCCTCCAGTAGCCCTGTCATCTGAAGGGGGGAAGATGAAATGACGGCCGGGGAAGTATTGTCGCAAAGCGAAATTGACGCGTTGCTCGCTGCGCTTTCTGCAGGGGAGATGAGCGCGGAGGAGTTGAAAAAAGAGGAGGAAGGGCGACGCGTCAAAACGTATGATTTCCGGCGGGCGCTCCGATTTTCCAAAGATCAAATCCGCAGCCTGACGCGCATTCATGAGAATTTCGCCCGCCTGCTGACAACGTTTTTTTCCGCTCAGTTGCGCACGTATGTGCAAATTTCGGTTGCATCAGCCGACCAAATTCCATACGAAGAATTTGTTCGCTCCATCCCAAAAATGACGATCATCAATGTCTTTGAGGTGCCGCCGCTTGACGGACATGTCCTTTTGGAAGTCAACCCGAACATCGCTTACGCCATGCTTGACCGGGTGATGGGCGGGCGCGGTGTCGGCATGGATAAAGTGGAGCATTTGACTGAAATTGAAACACGCATCATGTCCAATTTGTTTGACAAGGCGTTTGTCCATTGGCGCGACGCTTGGGAATCGGTAGCGGAAGTCGACCCGCTCTTTGTCGATTTTGAAGTCAATCCGCAGTTTTTGCGCATGATTGCGCCGAACGACACCGTCGTCGTCATTTCGCTCAACACGCAAATCGGCGAAGCGCGCGGCATGATGAATGTGTGCATTCCGCATGTCGTCTTGGAGCCGATTATGCCGCGGCTGTCGGTGCATTACTGGATGCAGGCGCAAAAAAAGGAGCGTTCCCCCGAGGAAGCGAAACGGATCGAACAGCGCATCCGCGCGGCAAAATTGCCGATTATCGCTGAACTGGGAACGGCGGTCATCACGGTCAATGAATTTCTTCAACTCGAGGCCGGCGATGTCATTCAGCTCGAGCAGTCGATTCATGAGCCGCTCGTCGTCAAAGTCGGCCATATTCCAAAGTTTATCGGCCAGCCGGGGAAGCGGAACAAAAAGCTGGCGGTGCAAATTTTAGCGATGATCGAGGGGGACGAAGACGACCATGATGAATGATGGAATGTTATCGCAGGATGAAATCGATGCTTTGTTGCGCGGAATGGACAGCGACGGCCATGTTCCGGCGCTCCATGATGTTCTGACTCCGCTCGAGCAAGACGCCCTGGGGGAAATCGGCAATATCTCTTTCGGCAGTTCGGCGACTGCACTGTCGATGTTATTGAACCAAAAGGTGGAAATTACGACGCCCAGCGTGTCCATTATCGAGCGCACAAGCGTCGCTGACGAATTTCCGCAGCCATATGTCGCCATCCAAGTCAACTACACGGAAGGGTTGCTTGGAACCAACTTGCTTGTCATTAAGCAGCAAGACGCAGCGATCATCGCTGATTTGATGCTTGGCGGTGACGGAACGGCGGCGGATGGCCCGCTGGGAGAGATTCAGCTGAGCGCCGTTCAAGAAGCGATGAATCAAATGATGGGCTCGGCAGCGACATCCATGTCGACCGTCTTTGGCAAACGAGTCGACATTTCTCCACCGACGCTCCATCTGCTTGATTTGACGGAAGGAAAAGGGATGGAATATTTGCCGAACGAAGATTTTTTCATTAAAGTGTCGTTTCGCTTGAAAATTGGCGAGCTGATCGACTCAAGCATTATGCAGCTGCTGCCGATTGACTTCGCAAAAGAATTGGTCGCTCAATTGCTCGGCTCACCGCTTGAGGAGCCGGGGGCTGCGGAAGTCAACCTCAAGCCGTCGGCGGACGCACGACCGTTTGGCGAGCCTCAGCCTGTTCCGACTTACGCCCAGGCGAATGTCGGTGCGTCTGTTTCGGAAGCGGTTAGCCGCTCGGCGGATGAACCGCCGGCTGGCCGCGCGAACAAGGAGAGGGATGGTGCAACCGCTCGGCATATTCAAGCCGCTGATTTCGTCGAGTTCGATGCCCCGCCGCTTGCGGCAACGGAGGCGCGCAATTTGGAGCTCCTGTTTGATGTGCCGTTGCAGGTGACGGTGGAACTCGGGCGGACGAAGCGGTCGGTGCAGGAAATTTTGCAGCTGTCGACTGGATCGATCATCGAGCTCGATAAGCTGGCTGGTGAACCGGTCGACGTGTTTGTCAACAACAAGCTGATCGCCAAAGGCGAGGTTGTCGTCATCGATGAAAATTTCGGCGTCCGCATCACGGACATCATCAGCCAAAGCGATCGGCTAAAACGGCTAAAATAAACAGGCGATTGGGGAGGTTGGGGACATGGCAAGAGTGCTTGTCGTTGATGATGCGGCATTTATGCGCATGATGATTAAAGACATTTTGACGAAAAACGGACATGAAGTCGTCGCCGAAGCGGCGGACGGGCGGCAGGCGATCGAGAAATACAAGGAAACGCGTCCTGACGTGGTGACAATGGACATTACGATGCCGGAGATGGACGGCATTACGGCGCTCAAAGAAATTAAAAAAATCGACAGCAACGCCAAAATCATTATGTGCTCCGCGATGGGGCAGCAGGCGATGGTGATTGACGCCATTCAAGCCGGGGCGAAAGATTTTGTGGTCAAGCCGTTCCAAGCGGACCGTGTCATTGAAGCGATCAACAAAACGATCGGGTGAGCGATCAGAGGTGGAGACTATGGCAATGTGGCGCTGGGCGGCCGCTTTGCTGGCTGCGGCGATCGCTTTGGGGGCGACGCGGGTATCGGCCGCTCCAAGCCCGACGGTTGCCGACTGCCTGCAGCATCCCGATTCATGCGGGCCGTCAGCTCCTTCCGGGCAACAGACAAAACAGACAGTGAATCAAGCCGCTGATGCGGTTTCCGTGTCCGATGTGCTTCGGCTCATCGGCGCGACCGCCTTTGTTCTCTTCCTTCTTTATGCGCTGTTTCAATGGCTTTCCCGCCGTCAGCCGTTCGTTTCCGGCCAAAAAGGCATCATCGAACATCTCGGCGGGACGAGCGTCGGAGCGAACCGCTCCGTGCAGCTGATTAAAGTCGGCCGGCGGCTGCTTGTCATCGGCGTCGGCGATTCCATTCAGCTGCTTAGGGAAATTGAGGATAAAGAAGAAATCAATGAGCTGTTGACACAGCATCGCGAACGGTTGGAACGAATGGGGGAGTTTGGCTGGTTCGGCTCCTTCCTTCGCGGTGAATGGACAGCGAAATCAAAGCGGAAAAGCGGTTTGCCGCCGTCGTTTTCGGCGCTGTTGGCTGAGGAGATGAAGCAAATGGCCGAAAAACGAAACGAGTGGCTTAATCGGTTGAAGAAGAAAGGGACGGCCGGCGATGAGTGAATTTGTCCATATGTTTGATTCGATGGCTCCCGAACACGTGTCGACAGCGGTGAAGCTTCTTCTCCTGCTCACCGTTTTGTCGATCGCTCCCGGCATTTTAATCATGATGACATGTTTTACACGCATCGTCATCGTGTTGTCGTTTGTGCGCACAGCGCTCGGCACGCAGCAAATGCCGCCGAACCAAGTGCTCGTCGGGCTCGCCTTGTTTTTAACGTTTTTCGTTATGGCGCCAACTTGGAAAGACATCAACGATCAGGCGCTGCAGCCGCTGTTCGCTGACAAAATTGATTTGGAGGAGGCGTATGAACGAGCGGCTGTTCCACTGAAGCAGTTTATGAGCCAATACACGAGGCAGGAAGATTTGGCGCTGTTTTTATCGTACAGCGGGGCCAAACAGCCGAAAACGGTCAACGACATTCCGATGACGGCGCTCGTGCCGGCGTTTGCCATTAGTGAGTTGAAAACGGCGTTTCAAATGGGCTTTATGATTTTTCTTCCATTTTTAGTTATCGACATGATCGTCGCCAGCGTCTTAATGTCGATGGGGATGATGATGCTGCCGCCGGTGATGATTTCGCTGCCGTTTAAAATTTTATTGTTTGTCCTTGTTGATGGCTGGCATTTGGTCGTCAAATCATTGCTGCAAAGTTTTCATTAAAAGATAGGTGGCGTTTATGAGTGCCGATTTCATCATCCGCCTTGCCGAACAAGGCGTATATATCGTGCTCGTCGTCTGCGGGCCGCTCTTGTTGTTGTCGCTTGCCGTGGGGCTTGTCGTCAGCATTTTTCAGGCGGCGACGCAAATTCAAGAGCAGACGCTCGCTTTTGTGCCGAAAATCGTCGCCGTCTTGCTTGGGCTTGTGTTCTTTGGGCCGTGGATGCTCTCGAAAATGGTGTCGTACGCGCACGATATTTTCAACAATCTTGCGTCGTTTATAGGCTGATCAAGGATGGAACAGGCTTGGACTTATTTTCCAGCATTTTTGCTCGTCTTTGTGCGCACCGCTTCGTTTTTCGCGGCGATGCCGCTGTTTTCTTACCGGACGGTGCCGGCTTCGTATAAAGTCGGATTGGCGTTTTTGTTCAGCTGGCTGTTGTTTTTGGCGATGCCAAAACCTGTGCTGCCGCTTGACGGCATGTACGTATTGCTCGTCGTAAAAGAAGCGCTCGTTGGACTGGCGCTTGGGCTGCTGGCGGCGATCCTCATGGCGGCGGTGCAAATCGCCGGCGGGCTGATCGATTTTCAAATCGGGTTTGCCATCGCCAATGTGATCGATCCGCAAACAGGGGCGCAAAGCCCGCTGCTCGGCCAATACCTTCACTCGTTGGCGCTGCTGTTGCTTCTTTCGCTTGACGGCCATCATTTGTTGCTTGACGGCATGTTTTACAGCTATCATTGGCTGCCGCTTGACCGCTTGCCGCACGTCGCTGACGGGCGGGCAATGGAATACGCGGTGCGGGTGTTTGCCGCGATGTTCGCCGCTGCTTTCCAAATGGCTGCTCCGCTTGTCGGATCGCTCTTTTTAGTCGACGTGGCGCTTGGCATCATCGCCCGCGCGGTGCCGCAAATGAACATTTTCGCGGTCGGTTTTTCCGCCAAAACGGCGGCGGCGTTTGGGCTCCTTTTGGCGGCGGTTGGAGGAATATTGCTTGCGGCGCGCGACGTATTTCATTTCATGTTTGCCTCGTTGCGCGAGTTTATGCAGCTGTTGGGGGGCTCGTAAGATGGGCGGATGGCGGCTTGACTTGCAGTTTTTTGCTGGGGAAAAAACGGAAAAAGCGACGCCGCGCAAACGGCAGGAAGTGCGGGAAAAAGGGCAGGTGGCCAAAAGCGGTGATGTTGTCTCGGCTTCCGTTTTGCTTGCTTCGTTTCTTTCTTTGTCCTTGGCTGGGGCGTACGAGCGGGACGGCCTGTTGCGATTGTTCGCCCGCGCCTTGGCCGATTCTGCATCCGCTTCGTTGACCGTTGATTCGCTTCACCGGCTGTTTCTTGACTGGCTTTCCCATGCGGCCTTGCTTTTGGCGCCGCTGTTCGCCGCTGCAGTGCTGGCGGCTGGGTTGGCCAACTTTTTGCAAATCGGCGCCATGTTCACCGTCGAGCCGTTAAAAATCGATTGGAATCGCCTCAACCCGGTGCAAGGGATGAAACGGCTGTTTTCGTTGCGCGCTTTGGTCGAGCTGTTGAAATCCGTATTAAAAGCTGGAATCATCGGTGCGGTCGTGTTCGCGGCGCTGCTGGCCGAACGGAACGAGTTGGCGGCGCTCGTTTCCAAGACGCCGGGCGCCGCCTTGGTGGTCATCGGCGGCTTGACGGTGAAAATGGGGCTGTACGCTGCGGCGGCGCTCTTGTTTTTGTCATTGTTTGATTACTTGTACCAACGATTTGAGTTTGAAAAAAACATTCGCATGTCCAAGCAAGACATCAAAGATGAGTATAAAAAGACGGAAGGCGACCCGCTCATCAAATCGCGCATCAAGCAAAAACAGCGCGAGATGGCCATGAGGCGGATGATGCAGGAAGTGCCAAAAGCGGATGTCGTCATCACCAACCCGACGCATTACGCCGTTGCCCTCCAGTATGAAGACGGCAAGATGGAGGCGCCGGTCGTCGTGGCAAAAGGAGCGGACTACATGGCGCTGAAAATCAAGGAAGTGGCGAAAGCCCACGGCGTGGTGACCGTGGAGAATCGTCCGCTGGCGCAGGCGCTCTACCGCCAGACGGAAGTCGGCGACATGATTCCGGAGGCGTTTTTTCAGGCAGTGGCGGAAATTTTGGCATACGTCTATCGGCTGAAGCGAATGTAGCATCAGGGAGAGAAGGGAATGCAAGCGCAAATCAAAGACTTGTCGGTGTTATTTCTTGTCGTGCTCATCGTCGCCATGCTCGTCATCCCGCTGCCGACGTGGCTGTTGAGCGTACTGATCATCATCAATATTTCTCTTGCCTTGCTTGTGCTGCTGACGGCCATGAACACGAAAGAGCCGTTGGAGTTTTCCGTCTTCCCGTCCTTGCTGCTCGTGTTGACGTTGTTTCGGTTAGGGCTGAACGTGTCGACGACGCGTTCGATTTTAAGCACAGGGAAGGCGGGCGGCGTCGTCGAGACGTTCGGGACGTTTGTCGTCGGCGGCGACGTGGTTGTTGGGTTTGTCGTGTTTTTAATTTTGGTCATTATTCAGTTTATCGTCATCACGAAAGGGGCGGAGCGCGTCTCTGAAGTGGCGGCCCGCTTCACGCTCGATGCCTTGCCGGGCAAGCAGATGAGCATTGACGCTGACTTAAACGCCGGCATGATCTCGGAGCAAGAGGCGCGCAGGCGGCGGGAAAAAGTCGCGCGCGAGGCCGATTTTTACGGGGCGATGGACGGAGCAAGCAAATTTGTCAAAGGGGATGCCATCGCCAGCATCATTATCGTCGTCATTAACATGCTGTTTGGCATGGTGATTGGCGTTGTCGAGCAAGGGATGGAGATGGCCGAGGCGGCGAAGCGTTACACGCTTTTGACAGTGGGTGACGGAATTGTGAGTCAAATTCCTGCGCTGCTCATTTCGACCGCCACCGGCATCATTGTCACCCGGGCGGCGTCGGACAGCAATTTAAGCGGCGATATTATGCGCCAGCTGTTCGCCTTTCCGAAAATGCTGTATGTGACGGCGGGAACGATTTTTCTGCTCGGTTTGTTTACGCCTATCAACGATGTATTGACCATGTCGGTGGCCGGGCTGTTGGCGTTAGGCGGCTACCGATTTATCGAGCGGCAAAAGCAAGAGGAAGCGGCATTGGCCGCTCCGGAAGAGGAGGCGGCCGCCGCCGACGAATTGAAAAGTCCGGAAAGCGTTATTCAGCTGCTGCACGTTGACCCGATCGAATTTGAGTTCGGCTATGCGCTCATTCCGCTCGCTGACGCTAATCAGGGCGGCGATTTGCTTGACCGGATCGTCATGATCCGCCGCCAGCTCGCGCTTGAGCTCGGCATCGTCATCCCGGTTGTGCGCATTCGCGACAACATTCAGCTGCAGCCGAATGAGTACCGGATCAAAGTAAAAGGTGCAGAGGTCGCGCGCGGGGAGTTGTTGCTTGACCATTATTTGGCGATGAGCCCTGGTGTGGATGACGGTTCAATCGATGGCATTGAAACGGTCGAGCCGGCGTTCGGGCTGCCGGCGAAATGGATTTCCGAGACCGTAAAAGACCGGGCGGAAATGCTCGGCTATACGGTCGTTGACCCGCCATCCGTCGTCTCAACACACTTGACGGAGGTGCTGAAGGCCCATGCCCATGAACTGCTGGGGCGTCAGGAAACGAAGCAGCTGATCGATCATTTGAAAGAGTCGTATCCGGTGCTTGTCGACGAGGTGACGCCGAATCCGCTGTCTGTCGGCGACGTGCAAAAAGTGCTTGCCAAGTTGTTGAAAGAGAAAGTGTCGATCCGCAACTTGCCGCTCATTTTTGAGGCGCTCGCCGATTTTGCCCGCCTGACCAGCGACACCGACTTGCTGACGGAATACGTCCGTCAAGCGTTGGCGCGGCAAATCACCTCGCAGTACGCCGTGCCGGGCGAGCCGCTACGCGTCATTACGCTGTCGGGCAGGGCGGAAAAAATGATCGCCGACGCCGTGCAGCAAACAGAGCACGGCCGCTATTTGGCGCTCGAGCCGGCGCGGGCGCAGGCGTTTGTGGAAGCGATCGCCGCGGCGCTGGAACGCCATCCGTTCGCCGGCCAGACGCCGATTTTGCTCTGCTCTCCGGCGGTGCGCATGTACGTCCGCCAGCTGACCGAGCGCCATTTTCCGACTGTTCCGGTGTTGTCGTACAACGAGCTTGAAGCGGATGTCGAAGTTCAAAGCGTGGGGATGGTGGAAATCGAATGAAAGTAAAAAAATTTGTCGCCCCGTCCATGAATGAAGCGATGAAAATGGTTCGCGCCGAGCTTGGCCGCGACGCCGTCATTTTGCACTCGAAAGTCGTGCAGACTGGCGGATTTTTCGGTCTGTTTGCGAAAAAAAAGATCGAAGTGTTGGCCGGAGTCGATCCGGATCCACTGCCGCCGCGACAGCCGAGTGCCGCCGCGTCGTTGACGCGACAGCCGAGTGCCGCCGCGTCGTTGACGCGACAGCCGAGTGCTGCTGCGTCCTTTGCCCCTTTGCCGGTGGCCGAGCGGGAGGAAGACGACTCGCTTGCCCGTGAGATCGAGGAAGTCAAGGCGCTCATCCGTCAGTTCAACGCCCGCTCGTCTTCGCTGCTATATCCTCCGCCGCTTGCGGAAGCGGAACAGCGCCTCGTTCGGCAAGGGATGGCGGATGTGTACGTCCGCCAAGTGATGGATCGCCTGCTTGAACGGTGGTATGCCGACAAAGACGGCCGGTCGCCCGCTGCGGTCTCCGCCTGGACGAAAGAGGCGGTGCGCGATCTATTGTCGACGCTTCCGTTTGTCAAAACGGCGGAGCAAAAAAAGTATATGATTTTGCTTGGTCCGACCGGGGTTGGAAAAACGACGACGCTCGCCAAAATGGCGGGGCGCGCCGTCCTCGAGCAAGGGAAAAAAATCGGGTTCATCACGGCTGACACGTACCGGATCGCCGCCATCGACCAACTGAAGACCTATGCCGACATTTTGCACGCGCCGTTGGAAGTATGCTACAATGCTGACGATTTTCGGACGGCGAAGCGGAAGTTGGCCGGCTGCGATCTCGTGTTCGTGGATACAGCTGGCCGCAACTTCCGCAACCCGCAATACGTGGATGAACTGCAGAAAACGCTCGAGTTTGACAGCGAAACGGAAACGTTTCTTGTGTTCGCCGCCACCGGAAAGTATGACGATATGAAAACCATTTACCACCACTTTTCCCGCCTGCCGATTGATCGGCTGATCGTGACGAAGCTCGATGAGACGGACTCGTTTGGAACGATCGTCAATGTGTTGCTTGACAGCCGGCTTGCCGCCGCCTATTTCACAAACGGGCAAAATGTGCCGGACGACATGGTGGAAGCGTCCGCTGACCGGCTCGTTCATCTGCTGTTTGGGGCGGAGCGATGGTGAGTGATCAAGCGGAACGGCTGCGCTATGAGCTGGGCCGCCGGCGCCAGCCGGCGGCGGGGCCGCGGACCATCGCGGTAACGAGCGGAAAAGGCGGAGTCGGCAAGTCAAACCTTTCGCTCAATTTTTCGCTTTCGCTCTCGAAGCTCGGGTTTCGCGTCTTGTTGCTTGATATGGACATCGGCATGGGTAACATCGACATTTTGCTCGGCCAGTCGTCGCCATTGACGTTGGCGGATTGGTTTTCCGCGCGGTTGCCGCTCGCAGAGCTGGTAAAAAGCGGTCCGGAGCACTTATCATACATTGCTGGAGGGACGGGCGCCGCGCAATGGTTGAGTGTCGATCGATCCGCTATCGATTATTTGTTGGCCGAGCTGCAGATGTTGGCGTCGCGATATGATTATCTCATTTTCGATATGGGGGCAGGTGCCTCAGAAGAACGATTGTATTTTTTAAAGTCCGTCGACGATGTGTTTATCGTCACGACGCCGGAGCCGACCGCGATGACGGATGCGTACGCCATGATGAAATATATGCACACCGCCGGCAGCGAGGCGCCGTTTTCCGTCATCGTCAACCGCGCTGGCAGCGAGCGGGAAGGATATGGCGTCTTTTCGCGCCTGCAACATGCCGCCAGCCGATTTTTCTATAAAGACATCGCCTTGCTTGGCGTCGTTCCCGAAGACCGGACTGTCGCACGCTGTGTTGTTCGGCAAACGCCGTTTGTTCTCTTGGATCCGGCGGCAAAGGCGAGCCGGGCAGTGCACCAGATGGCATGCCGCTATGCGGCAGGGGGAGAAAAAAAACCGGAGCAGGCTTCCCGCTTTTTTGCGAAGCTGCGTCAACTTTTGCTAGAAAGGTAGAGGCGGAACATGAAGACGATCAAGGTGCTTGTCGTCGATGACTCGGCGTTTATGCGCAAATGGATCAGTGATTTTTTGTCCGAACATCCGCGCCTCGAAGTCATCGGAACGGCCCGCAACGGCCGGGAGGCGCTCGATCAAATCGCCGCCCTACGGCCGGATGTCGTGACGCTTGATGTGGAGATGCCGGTCATGAACGGGCTCGAAACGCTGCAACGCATCATGCGGGATCATCCCGTGCCGGTTGTGATGGTGTCAAGCACGACGACTGAAGGGGCGGAAAACACGATCGCTGCTATGCAGTACGGGGCGGTCGACTTTGTCGCCAAGCCGTCCGGACCGATTTCGCTTGATTTGTACAAAGTGAAGGACGAGCTGATTCACAAAGTGTTGCACGCGAGCGAAGCGAATGTGGCCGCCTTGACTGCCCCGCGCCGCCAATGTCCACCTTGGCGCCCACCGTTCAAAACAGCGGTGCGGCCGCAACAGGTGATCATCGCTATCGGCACTTCCACCGGCGGCCCGCGCGCGCTCGAGACGGTGCTGACGCAGCTTCCGCCTGATTTCGCTGCCCCGGTTGTTGTCGTCCAGCATATGCCGAAAGGGTTTACGGCATCGCTCGCCAACCGGCTTAATGCGCTCGCCGCGATCACGGTCAAGGAGGCGGGAGACGGGGAGGTGCTGCGGAATGGCACCGCCTATATCGCGCCAGGCGACGTCCATCTCATCGTTCGCGAAGAAGGCGGTGCGCTGACAGCCTGTTTCGACGAATCGCCGCCGCGTGCGGGCCACCGTCCAGCTGTTGACGTGTTGTTCGAGTCGCTCGCTGCCATTCGCCACTGTCGGAAAATCGCGGTGATTATGACGGGGATGGGAAGCGACGGAACAGCAGGGTTGAAAAAACTGAAGGAAAGCGGGAACACAAAAGTGATCGCAGAGGCGCGCGAGACCGCTGTTGTCTTTGGGATGCCAAGAGCGGCGATCGAGGCTGGCGTCGTTGATGTCATCGCTCCGCTTGACAGCATCGCTGCCGCCATCGTCCAATCGATCGGGGAGTAGGGGGGAAACGGCATGGACATGAGCCAGTATTTGGATTTATTTATTGACGAAAGCAAAGAGCATTTGCAGACGATCAACGAGCGGTTGCTGGAACTTGAAAAAACTCCGGAAGACATGTCTGTGGTGAACGATATTTTCCGCTCGGCCCATACGTTGAAAGGCATGTCCGCCACGATGGGGTTTGAAGATTTAGCTAATTTGACACACCAAATGGAAAACGTGCTCGATGGCATCCGCAATCGGCGTCTTTCCGTTACCCCGGAGTTGCTTGACGTCATTTTTGAGGCCGTCGACCATTTGGAGGCGATGATCAGCTCCATCGCTGCAGGCGGTGACGGAACGCGCGATGTACGGGGAACAATCGAGCTGCTGAAACGAATCGAGCAAGGAGAGATGCCGAACAAGCAGGCAGCAAGGGAGGAACCGCCCCTTGAACATGCGTATGGAGAATTTGAATACCACGTACTCGAGCAGGCGAAGGAGCAGGGGTTTTCCGTCTACGAAATCCGCGTTCGGCTTCGCGATGACTGCTTGTTGAAAGCGGCGCGCGTCTATATGGTGTTTGAACAGCTGAATGAGGTTGGCGAAATTGTAAAAGCAACGCCGCCGGTCGAGATGTTAGAGGAAGAACAGTTTGATCGGGAGTTTCTCGTTACGGTCGTATCCAAATCGCCAGCCGATGAGCTGCAAAAGCGGCTGATGGGCATTTCGGAAATTGATGAGGTCAAGGTGTCTAGGCTATTGAGCGATGAACCGTCGGCAGAAAGCGAGAAAGCGGCCGAGCAACCAGCCGTTATGGAGCAGGCGGCGGCCGTTCAAGCCGAAGCGGAGGCGCCGGAAAAACAAACAGCGAAACAGGCGACGAAAATGATCCGCGTCAACATTGAACGGCTTGATCGATTGATGAACTTATTTGAAGAATTGGTCGTCGACCGCGGTCGACTTGAGCAAATTTCCCGCGAGCTGAACCATGCCGAATTGACGGAAACGGTCGAGCGGATGTCTCGCATCTCGAGCGATTTGCAGACAATCATTTTAAATATGCGCATGGTGCCAGTCGAAACGGTGTTCAACCGCTTTCCGCGCATGGTGCGCCAGCTCGCCCGCGAGCTCGGCAAAAAGGTGCGCCTGGAGATCATCGGGGCGGATACCGAGCTTGACCGGACGGTGATTGATGAAATCGGCGACCCGCTTGTCCATTTGATCCGCAATGCACTCGACCACGGCATCGAAGCGCCGGACGTTCGGGCGGTGCGCGGAAAGCCGGAAGAAGGGATCATTCAATTGCGAGCGTACCATAGCGGCAACCATGTCTTTATTGAAATCGAGGATGACGGCGCCGGCATTTCCCGGGAGAAGGTGCTGCAAAAGGCGAAAAGCCGCGGCATTGTCTCGCCGCAGGCGGCGGAGCATTTGAACGATCAGCAAATTTACGAGCTTATTTTCGCTCCCGGCTTTTCGACCGCTGAGAAAGTTTCTGACATTTCCGGCCGCGGCGTCGGTTTGGATGTTGTCAAAAGCACGATTGAGTCGCTCGGCGGCACCGTTTCGGTTGATTCGCAGCCTGGAAAAGGGTCGCTCTTTTCGATTCAGCTGCCGCTCACATTGTCGATCATTTCCGTGTTGCTTGTTCAAATCGCCGAGGAAACGTACGCGATTCCGCTGTCATCGATCATTGAGACGGCGTTGGTGAAAAAGGAAGAGATTTTTTCCGCCCACAACCAGCCGGTCATCGATTTTCGCGGCAAAATCGTGCCGCTTGTCCGCCTGAAAGACGTTTTTGCTGTTCCTGGAGCGGCGGATGACGGAGATGCGGTGGCAGTCGTGATCGTCCGGAAAGGGGAAAAACTGGCGGCGTTGGCGGTTGACTCGTTTATCGGGCAGCAAGAAGTCGTGTTGAAATCGCTCGGAAACTATTTATCTTCTGTTTTTGCCATCTCCGGGGCGACGATTTTAGGAGACGGCCGAGTGGCGCTGATTATCGACTGCAACGCGCTCGTGAAGTAGGAGATGGCCGCGTCGGTGCAGGGCGCCTATGGCATTGATCTGCCGTTTTCAGTGGTATGTCGAAAAAAAGGGGAGGATTGGATGACGGCCAGCGTGCAAGCAGATTGGAAAGTGATTGCGTTTCGCCTGAAAGAAGAAGAATATGCTCTGCCGGTGCAACATGTCCGTTCCATCGAGAAAATGCAGCCGATTACACGTGTGCCGGGAACGGCTCATTATGTAAAAGGGGTCATTAACCTGCGTGGTGTTGTGACACCGATCATCGATTTGCGCGAGCGGTTCGGATTTGCCCCCGAACCATATGGGGAACAGACGCGGATCATTATCGCCGCTCTTGAAGATATGGAAGTCGGGCTTATCGTCGATGCGGCGAATGATGTCCTTGATCTGCCGGCGGAAAGCATCGAACCGCCGCCAGAGGCCATTGGCTCCGTTGAGGCAAGTTACATCGACGGCGTGGCGAAAGTGGAGAATCGGCTCCTCATTTTGCTTGACTTGGCGAAAGTGCTCGACCGATAATCCGTGGAGAGGAGCGTTGGCATTGGATGATATTCGCAACTTGACAGGGATGCATATTGACATTTTGCGCGAAATCGGCAACATTGGCGCCGGCAACGCGGCGACGGCTTTGTCGACGTTGCTAAACAAAAAAATTGAAATGGCGGTGCCGCGCGTTCAAATTGCCACGTTTGCTGAAATGATGGAGTTGATCGGCGGACCGGAACAAGTGGTGGCGTGTGTCTATTTGCGCATCGAAGGAGAAGCGCCGGGAAACATGTTTTTTGTGCTGCCGCCGGAGCAGGCTGAGCGATTTGTCCGCCGGATGATTGGCGATGACGCGTTTTCGTTTCAAGGAGAAGCCCATGAACTTGGCTGCTCAGCGCTTCAGGAGCTCGGCAACATTTTAGCCGGCTCGTATTTATCGGCATTGGCTGACTTTACCCAGCTGAACTTGCACCCGTCCGTGCCGGCATTGGCCATCGACATGATCGGAGCTGTGCTGTCGTTCGGATTGCTTGAGCTGTCGCGCGTAGGCGATTACGCCATTTTGATCGACACGGCCATTTACGATGAACGGCGTCCGGACGAAAGCATCAACGGCCATTTCTTTCTTCTTCCTGACCCAGATTCGTTTTCCATCATCTTTCGAGCGCTAGGTGTGGATGGTCTATGAGCACAGCGCAGGCTGTCAAAATCGGCATTGCGGAAATGGAGGTTGTCGTAGCACCGAACGTCATTCGTACATGTGGACTCGGATCGTGCGTCGGTGTCGTCATTTACGACGCAGGCAAGGCGGTTGCCGGCATGGCGCACGTCATGCTTCCGCATTCCTCGATGGCGCGCGGCGGAGTCATCAATGCAGCCAAATACGCCGATACGGCCGTTGAGGCGCTCGCTCAGCTCGTCATGGCTGCCGGTGGTCGGAAAGGGATGCTGAAAGCGAAGATGGCTGGCGGGGCGCAAATGTTTTCGTTTTCGACAGCTGGCGGTGATGTGATGGGCATTGGCGCGCGCAATGTGGAGGAAGTGAAAAAGCAGCTCGAGCGGCTTCACATTCCGGTCGTTGCCGAAGATGTCGGAGGCCGTAACGGCCGTACGATCGAATTTAATCCGCAGACGGGCGTGCTCTCCATCCGCACCGCCACTCAAGAAATAAAGGAAATTTGACCGAGACGCGCCGTTTCCGCAAGGCAAGGGGGAGAAGAATGAGAAGCGCGCTAAAAGACGAAGAACGGAAATACTGGGATGAATGGATCAACGGCCGTAACCGCCATGCGGCTGAGGAGCTGGTGCAGCGTTATATGCCGCTTGTCTTCTACCACGTGCAGCGGATTTCGGCGACGCTGCCGAGCTCCGTGCCGAAGGATGAGCTCGTCAGCCTTGGACTCGTCGGTTTATACGATGCGCTTGAGAAATTTGATCCATCGCGTGATTTGAAGTTCGACACGTACGCCTCGTTTCGCATTCGCGGCGCCATCTTAGATGGTTTGCGCAAAGAAGACTGGTTGCCGCGCAACATGCGTGATAAGGCCAAAAAAATTGAGGAAGCTATTGAGCGGCTCGAACAGCGCCATATGCGATCGGTGACGGCGAAAGAGATCGCCGCTGAGCTCGGGATGACGGAAGAGGAAGTGCAGGCGGCGGCGAGTGAAATGTTTTTTTCCCATTGGCTGCCGCTCGGGCAGACGACCGTCGACGAAGATGAGGGATTGTTGGCGGTTCGCGATGACCGCGCTCCGCTTCCCGAAGAGCAAATCGTCAAGCAGGAAATGATCGAAAGGCTGGCTGAAGCCATCGGACAGCTGAACGAAAAAGAGCAGCTCGTCATTAGTTTGTTTTACAAAGAGGAGCTGACGTTTACAGAAATCGGGAGTCTTTTGCATTTGTCGACATCAAGAATTTCGCAAATTCATGCGAAAGCGCTTTGGAAACTGCGCCGCTTTTTTGCAAAAGAGCAATGAGAGGAGAGAAAAAGCGATGGACATCCAGCTTCCAGCGTTGCAAAGCGTCATGCCGAAAGCGCTCGATGTGGAACGGATTCAAGCCTCGACGCAACAACACTCCTATGCGGTGCAGGTGCACATGGCAACTGCCGGCGAAAAGCGGGCGGAGCGTGCACGCCGCCGGGTGACGGATAAACGAACGAGCGCTCGCCTCGAGCAGGAGGCGTCCCGTTTTGGAGGGCACCCTTATAAAGGAAAAATGATCGACATTCAAGGATAGTGAACATCATGATGGCATTTTGGCTAACAATCAGTTTGCTGTTGCACGCCTTGTCGTTTTGGTTGATCCTTGTGCTTTTCCTCCGTCTGTCGCGGCTTGGTGAGGCGGAGCGGCGGGCTGAGGAGCTCGAAGAAGCCATGACCGCTTATCTCGCCGCCTGGAAGGAAGAAAACGAGCGTTTTTTGGCTGAGCTTGACTCATTGCTTGGCAACAGAGCGGCTTCATTGGTTTCTGTACGGCAAACGAACGGTGCACCCAGTGTGCAGCAGGACACGAGCGACGAAGCGACGGCGTTGATGCCGGGGGCAGGAGGCGGTGAAATCGGAGCGGGAGTCGAACAGCGAACGGCGGAAGCAAAAAAGGAGGAAAACGAGCCGGCGGAGCGGGGAGAAATCGGGAAACGCGCAGAAACAAGCCGCTCCAGCGCGACGCTGGACTATTTTCCAGACATCGGAGCGGTCAAGGATGTACTTGAACTTTCATTCACCCGACCAGTCGATGCGAGTGAGCTCGCTCGCCGCCTATATGCGGAAGGAGCGACAGTCGAAGAAATTGCCAAACAGCTCGGCAAAGGGAAAACGGAAGTCGAGCTATGGCTCAAATTTGCGCAAAAAACGGACCAATAGGCGAATAACGGCTTGATTTGCCGCTCATAGTTGTGATATATTTTTTCATGGTGTGAGTACACACGCTTGCGGATTTCAGCAACGGTGCTGGCTCAGCCAGTCTTGCTGAAAGATGAGGCAAGCGGAGGACCAAAAACCACGAAGAAACAGGAGGAGCATACATGTCGGTTATTTCGATGAAACAACTGCTTGAAGCTGGCGTCCACTTTGGACATCAGACGCGCCGTTGGAACCCGAAAATGAAAAAATACATTTTTACGGAGCGCAACGGCATCTATATCATCGACTTGCAAAAAACGGTGAAAAAAGTCGAGGAAGCATACAACTTCGTCCGCGAATTGGCGGCGAATGGCGGCAAAATTTTGTTCGTCGGCACGAAAAAACAAGCGCAAGAATCCGTGAAGGAAGAAGCAGAACGCTGCGGCATGTTTTATGTCAATCAGCGCTGGCTCGGTGGCACGCTGACGAACTTTGCCACGATCCAAAAACGGATCAAACGGCTGCGCGAAATTGAAAAAATGGAAGAAGACGGCGTATTTGACGTTCTGCCGAAAAAAGAAGTCATCGGCTTGAAAAAAGAAAAAGAGCGGCTCGAGAAATTTTTGGGCGGCATCAAAGACATGAAGGAGCTGCCGGATGCGCTGTTCGTCATCGACCCGCGCAAAGAGCGGATCGCGGTGGCGGAAGCCCGCAAATTGAACATCCCGATCATCGGCATCGTCGACACGAACTGCGATCCGGATGAAATCGACTACGTCATCCCGGCCAACGATGATGCCATCCGCGCGGTCAAGCTGTTGACTTCGAAAATCGCCGACGCTGTGCTCGAAGCGAAACAAGGCGAAGAGGCGGCCGTCGCAGCGGAGTAACGGTGCTCAAGAAAGGTGATAAGAGGGGAAAGCCTTTTATCACCTTTTTTTGAGACAGAAATCAGCAACTTTTGGCTATACTAACGGATAAGGGCAAAACGGGGAGCCGCTGCCGGCACCGATACATATACGGGACAATGAGAAGGAGGATTTTTTTATGGCGATTACAGCACAAATGGTGAAAGAACTGCGCGAAAAAACAGGCGCAGGCATGATGGACTGCAAAAAGGCGCTCACTGAAACGAACGGTGACATGGAGAAAGCGATCGACTGGTTGCGCGAAAAAGGAATTGCCAAAGCGGCGAAAAAAGCAGACCGCATCGCGGCCGAAGGAATGGCGTACATCGCGGCGGAAGGCAACACCGCTGTCATTTTGGAAGTAAACTCGGAAACGGACTTCGTCGCCAAAAACGAAGAGTTTCAAACGCTTGTGAAAACATTGGCCGCCCACTTGCTGAAACAAAAGCCGGCTTCGCTGGACGAAGCGCTCAGTCAAACGATGGACAACGGTTCGACCGTCCAAGACTACATCAACGAAGCGATTGCCAAAATTGGTGAAAAAATTACGCTTCGCCGCTTTGCCGTCGTCAATAAAGCGGACGGCGAAACGTTTGGTGCGTACTTGCACATGGGTGGGCGCATCGGCGTATTAACGTTATTAGCTGGCAATGCGAGCGAAGACGTCGCCAAAGATGTCGCCATGCACATTGCCGCCCTTCATCCAAAATACGTCTCGCGCGACGACGTGCCGCAAGAAGAGATCGCGCATGAGCGCGAAGTGTTGAAGCAACAAGCGTTAAACGAAGGCAAGCCGGAAAAAATCGTTGAAAAAATGGTCGAAGGCCGGCTGAACAAGTTTTACGAAGACGTCTGCCTGCTCGAGCAAGCGTTCGTGAAAAACCCGGATGTGACGGTGCGCCAATATGTCGAATCGAACGGAGCAACAATCAAGCAGTTCATCCGCTACGAAGTCGGCGAAGGGCTCGAAAAACGCCAAGACAATTTCGCCGAAGAAGTCATGAGCCAAGTCAGAAAGCAATGACGGACCGCAACAGGGAACACGCGCGTGTTCCCTGTTTTTCAAAGCGATTCGCATCATGGAGGTTTGACATGGAACAACCAAAATACAAACGCGTCGTTTTAAAGTTAAGCGGGGAAGCGCTCGCCGGAAAGCAAGGGTTTGGCATTCATCCGGCGGTCATTCAGTCGATCGCCAAACAAGTAAAAGAAGTTGTTGAACTGGGCGTCGAGGTCGCCATTGTCGTCGGCGGCGGCAATATTTGGCGTGGAAAAACGGGAAGCGAAATGGGGATGGACCGGGCGACGGCCGATTATATGGGCATGTTGGCGACGGTGATGAACGCGCTCGCCTTGCAGGACAGCCTTGAGCAACTCGGCGTGGAAACGAGGGTGCAGACATCGATCGAGATGCGGCAAGTGGCTGAACCATACATTCGCCGCCGGGCGATCCGCCATCTGGAGAAAAAACGAGTTGTCATTTTCGCCGCCGGCACCGGCAACCCGTATTTTTCGACCGATACAACGGCGGCGCTCCGTGCGGCGGAAATCGAGGCGGACGTCATTTTAATGGCGAAAAACAACGTCGATGGCGTCTACAGCGCCGACCCGAACGTCGACGCCAATGCGGTCAAGTACGATGAGCTGTCGTACTTGGATGTCATTAAACAGGGCCTTGCCGTCATGGATTCGACCGCTTCCTCGCTTTGCATGGATAACAACATTCCGATTATCGTCTTTTCGATTATGGAAGAAGGAAATATTAAACGCGCTGTGTTAGGTGAAAACATCGGAACGATCGTAAGGGGGAAATAACGATGGCAAAGCAAGTGATCCAACAGGCGAAAGAAAAAATGGATAAAGCGGTGCAAGCGTTCACCCGCGAACTGGCAAGCATTCGCGCCGGACGGGCGAACGCCGGGCTGCTGGAGAAAGTAACCGTTGACTATTACGGTGTGCCGACGCCGATCAACCAATTGGCCTCCATCAGCGTGCCGGAAGCACGGCTGCTTGTCATTCAGCCGTACGACAAATCGGCCATTAAAGAAATGGAAAAAGCCATTTTAGCATCGGATTTAGGGCTGACGCCATCGAATGACGGATCCGTCATTCGGCTGGTCATTCCACCGCTGACGGAAGAGCGGCGCCGCGAGTTGGCGAAGCTTGTCAAAAAGTATTCCGAAGACGCGAAAGTCGCGGTGCGCAACATCCGCCGCGATGCGAACGATGAATTGAAAAAGCTCGAGAAAAACGGCGAGATTACGGAAGATGAGCTCCGCAGCTACACGGACGAAGTGCAAAAGCTGACCGATGACCACATCGCCAAAATTGACGCCATCACGAAAGAGAAAGAAAAAGAAGTGATGGAAGTATAGGCAAAACGATGCAAACCCTCTATGTTGATGGAGGGTTTTTTTGCTATAATGGAAAGGCAAAACACGATCCCGGAGGACTCGTATGTTCAATAAAATGCGAAAAACAAAAGAGAAAGACGTTCCGGTGACGAAAGAAGAGGTGCTCAGGCATCCGGTGCCGAACCACGTCGCCATCATTATGGACGGAAACGGGAGATGGGCGAAAAAGCGGGCGTTGCCGAGGGCGGCCGGCCATTACGAAGGGATGCAAGTGGTGCGCAAAATCACGCGTTTTGCGAACGAGCTGGGGATTCAGATTTTGTCGCTTTACGCGTTTTCGACAGAAAACTGGAAACGTCCGAAAAGTGAAGTCGATTATTTGATGAAGCTGCCGGAGCAGTTTTTGACGACGTTTCTTCCTGAGCTCGTCGCCGAAAATGTCAAAGTCCAAGTGATCGGTCATACGGAGGCGCTGCCCGATCATACGCGCCGGGCGGTCGAGAAAGCCGTGGAGGAAACATGCAGCAACACCGGCCTCTTGTTAAACTTTGCCCTCAATTATGGAAGCCGGTCGGAAATCACTGCCGCCGTCCAGCAAATCGCCAAAGACGTCGAACGCGGGATGCTGGCGCCGGAAGACATCACCGAGCCGCTCATTTCCTCGTACTTGATGACGAGTGGGCTCGCTGACCCTGACTTGCTCATCCGTACGAGCGGGGAGATTCGCTTGAGCAATTTCATGCTTTGGCAGTTGGCGTATACGGAACTTTGGTTTACGGATGTGTTATGGCCGGATTTTACGGAGCAACATTTCTTAGAGGCGATTGCCGCTTACCAGCGGCGCGACCGCCGATTTGGAGGAGTGTCAGCGCGATGAAGCAGCGAATCATCACCGGCGTCATAGCGGCGGCGCTCTTTTTGCCGATTGTTATTTTTGGCGGATTTCCGTTTATAATAGTAACATATATATTGGCCTCGATCGGGCTGTTTGAATTGCTGCGCATGAAGGGGATGCGCCTCTGGTCGTTTACCGGGGCGGCCGGATTGATCGCCCTTTGGTTGCTGCTTGTTCCCGCCCGTTATGGCGGCGAGTGGTTGGCGTCTGGAACCGGCAAATTTGGCGTGCTTGTTGCTTTGGCTTTTTTGCTGCTTGTCGGCACAGTCGTGACGAAAAATGCGCTCTCGTTCGATGAGGCGGCGTTTGTCGTTTTGGCGGTCGTCTATGTCGGCGTAGGGTTTTTCTGTTTCGGCGCCGTTCGTTTGGTTGGGTTGGTGTATTTCGTTTATGCCTTGTTCGTCATTTGGGCGACCGACATTGGGGCGTATTTCTTTGGCCGCGCGTTTGGCCGGCGCAAGCTATGGCCAGAGATCAGCCCGAAAAAAACGGTGGAAGGCGCCATCGGCGGCATCGTTTCCGCGGCTGTTGTCGCCGCAATTTACGAGTGGGCGGCCGCGCCGTTTGGCAGTTTGGCGGCTGCGTTTGGCGTCGCGTTGCTGCTGTCAGCGTTCGGGCAACTCGGCGATTTGATCGAATCGGCATTTAAGCGCCATTACGGCGTCAAAGATTCCGGGGCGATTTTGCCGGGACATGGCGGCATTTTAGACCGGTTTGACAGCTTGCTGTTCGTGCTGCCGTTGTTGTACATATTGCTTGAAATCGCACGATAAGCGGGTGAGGAGTGAAACGATTGAAATATATTAGTATATTAGGGGCAAGCGGATCGATCGGCACACAGACGCTCGATGTCATCCGCGCCCATCCGGACGAATTCCGCTTGGCCGCCGCATCGGTCGGAAAAAATATCGAGGCGGCGAGGCGGCTGATTGCTGAATTTTCCCCAAGTCTTGTCGCCGTCGCTGACCGTGATGCGTATGAAGTGCTCTATCGCGAGTACCGCGGGCGGACGACGATCGTGTACGGAGAGGAAGGATTGATTGAAGCGGCCGTTTGTCCACAAGCCGATGTGGTCGTCACCGCCGTCGTCGGCAGCGTCGGCCTTTTGCCGACGCTGAAGGCGATTGAAGCGGGAAAAGCGATCGCCCTCGCTAACAAAGAGACGCTCGTTGTCGCCGGACATCTCGTCATGGCTGCAGCCAAGCGGCGCGGTGTGCCGTTGTTGCCGGTTGACAGTGAACATTCCGCCATTTTTCAATGTCTGCAAGGGGAAAGGATTGAACAAGTTGACAAACTTATTCTGACCGCATCCGGCGGCAGCTTCCGCGACAAGACGCGCCGAGAGCTCGCACATGTGACGGTGGAGGAGGCGCTCCGCCATCCGAACTGGTCGATGGGGGCCAAAATTACGATTGATTCGGCGACAATGATGAATAAAGGGTTTGAGGTCATTGAGGCTCATTGGCTGTTCGGGTTGCCGTATGAGCGGATCGAGGTTGTTTTACACCGCGAAAGCATCATCCATTCGCTCGTTCAGTTCCGTGACACAAGCGTATTGGCACAACTTGGAACGCCGGATATGCGCGTTCCGATCCAATATGCGCTGGCATATCCAGAGCGGTTGCCGCTCCCGTCCGCCAAGCCGCTTGATTTCATCTCGCTGGGGGCGCTCCATTTCGCCCCGATTGATTTCGACCGCTATCGCTGTTTGCGTCTCGCCTATGAGGCTGGCAAGCGCGGCGGCTCGCTGCCGACGGTGTTGAATGCGGCCAATGAGGAGGCGGTGGCGGCATTTTTAGCCGGGCGCATTCCGTTTTTGGCCATCGAGGAGTGGATTGAACGCGCGCTCGAGCGCCATCGGCCAGTGAGCGATCCGCAGCTGGAGGACATTCGCGAAATCGATGCGGACACGCGCGCCTATGTTCGCTCATTACTATCATAAAGGTGGTTGAAACGTTGGAATCGATCATTTCATTTATCGTCGTCTTTGGTGCCCTCGTCTTTTTTCACGAGCTTGGTCACTTGCTGCTAGCAAAACGGGCCGGCATTTTGTGCCGCGAATTTGCCATCGGCTTCGGGCCGAAAGTGTTTTCGTTTAAGAAAAACGAAACAGTGTACACGATCCGCCTGCTCCCGCTTGGCGGCTTCGTCCGCATGGCCGGTGAAGACCCGGAGACGATTGAGCTGAAGCGGGGGCAAGTCGTCGGCCTCTTGCTTGATGGCAACGGCCAAGTGGAAAAAATCGTCCTCAACCATAAGGACGATTATCCAAATATCCGCGTAGTAGAAGTGGAAGAGGCCGATTTAGAGCATGGCATGTATGTGACCGGCTATACGGATGGCGAGCGGTTCGAGCGGTTTACGGTCAAGGAGCCGGCGTTTTTCGTCGTCGACCGCCAAGAAATTCAAATCGCTCCGTATCACCGGCAGTTTGTGGCCAAAACGCTCGGACAGCGGACGATGACGATTTTGGCGGGGCCTCTCGCCAACTTTGTTCTAGCGCTCGTTGTCTTCATCATCATCGGTCTTTTGCAAGGCTACCCGGTCGACAAGCCGATCATCGGCGAGCTGACGCCGGAAGGAGCGGCGCGCGCCGCTGGCTTGAAGCAAGGGGATGAAGTGATCGCCATTAACGGGGAACGGATGGAAACGTGGACGGAAATCGTCAACACGATTCGCGCCCATCCGGGAGAACCGCTCCAGTTTCAAATTGAGCGGAATGGGAAAGAACGTAGTGTGACGGTCACTCCGGAGGCGAAAACGGTGCAAGGGGAGACGATCGGCTTGATCGGCGTCTATCAGCCGATGGAAAAATCGGTGTTGGGCTCGATCAAGCAAGGGCTGGTGGAGACGTACTACTGGACGCGGGAAATTGTAACGGGGCTCGGCCAATTGATCACCGGCCAGTTTCATCTTGACATGCTGTCCGGACCGGTCGGTATCGCCGTATCGACCGGCAAAGTCGCCGAATCCGGCATTTACTACTTGATGAAATGGGGCGCGATTTTAAGCATCAACCTTGGGATCATCAACTTGTTGCCATTGCCGGCGTTAGACGGCGGCCGGCTCCTCTTTTTCGCCATTGAAGCGGTGCGCGGCAAGCCGGTCGACCGTCAAAAGGAAGGAATGGTCCATTTTATCGGCTTCGCTCTGCTCATGTTGCTTATGCTTGTGGTGACATGGAACGATATTCAAAAATTTTTCCTATAGAGAGAAAACGAGGTGGCTAATGAATGAGACAAAGTCAAGCATTTATTCCGACGTTGCGTGAAGTGCCGGCGGATGCGGAAGTGAAAAGCCATCAGCTTCTGTTGCGGGCCGGCTTCATTCGTCAAAGTGCCAGCGGCGTCTATACGTTTTTGCCGCTTGGGCAACGTGTTTTGCAAAAAGTGGAATCCATCATTCGTGAAGAAATGAATCGGATTGGAGCGCTGGAGCTTTTCATGCCAGCCTTGCAGCCGGCTGAGCTTTGGCAGCAGTCAGGCCGTTGGTATTCGTACGGGCCGGAGCTGATGCGCTTAAAAGACCGGCATGAGCGCGATTTTGCCCTTGGACCGACGCATGAAGAAATGATCACAGCGATTGTCCGCGACGAAGTGAAAACGTACAAGCGGCTGCCGCTTGTCTTGTATCAAATTCAAACGAAATTCCGTGATGAAAAGCGTCCGCGCTTTGGGCTGTTGCGCGGCCGCGAGTTCATCATGAAAGACGCCTACTCGTTCCATACGTCGAAAGAAAGCTTGGATGAAACGTACAACAACATGTATGAGGCGTACGCAAACATTTTCCGCCGCTGCGGCTTAAACTTCCGCGCGGTCATCGCTGACTCGGGAGCGATCGGCGGTAAAGATACGCATGAGTTTATGGTGCTTTCTGACATCGGCGAAGATACGATCGCCTACTCCGATGCGTCCGACTATGCCGCCAACATCGAGATGGCGCCGGTCGTGGCGACGTATGAAAAAAGCGATGAGCCGCCAGCGGAATTGAAAAAAGTGGCGACGCCGGGGCAAAAAACGATTGACGAAGTCACGTCGTATTTGCAAGTCTCGCCGGAACGCTGCATCAAATCGCTCTTGTTCCGCGTTGACGGCCGTTATGTGCTCGTTCTCGTCCGCGGTGATCATGAAGCCAATGATGTGAAGGTGAAAAACGTGCTTGACGCGACGGTCGTCGAATGGGCGACGCCGGAAGAAACAGAGCGGGTGATGAACGCTCCAATCGGCTCGCTCGGCCCGATCGGCGTCAGCGAAGACGTCACGGTGATCGCGGACCATGCTGTCGCCGCCATCGTCAACGGCGTTTGCGGCGCGAACGAGGAAGGATACCATTACATCGGCGTCAACCCGGGCCGCGATTTTGTCGTTAGCCAATACGCCGATTTGCGCTTCGTAAAAGAAGGAGACCCGTCTCCAGATGGCAAAGGGACGATCCGCTTCGCCCGCGGCATTGAAGTCGGGCATGTGTTTAAGCTGGGGACAAAATACAGCGAAGCGATGAACGCCGTTTATTTGGATGAAAACGGCCAAACGCAGACGATGATCATGGGTTGCTACGGCATTGGCGTATCAAGATTGGTGGCCGCCATCGCCGAACAGTTTGCGGACGAACACGGGCTCGTGTGGCCCGCTTCAGTCGCGCCGTTTCACATCCATTTGCTGACAGCAAACGCCAAAAGCGATGAACAGCGCGCGTTGGCGGAAGAGTGGTATGAAAAGCTTGAACAGGCTGGGTTTGAAGTGTTGTATGACGACCGCCCGGAACGGGCTGGGGTGAAGTTTGCCGACAGCGATTTGATCGGCCTTCCGCTCCGCGTCACCGTCGGCAAGCGGGCCGGTGAAGGCGTTGTCGAAGTCAAAGTGCGGAAAACCGGCGAGTCGTTTGATGTTCCGGTCAGTGAGCTTGTCGATACGGTGCGCCGTCTCCTTCAATCATAAGTGCCGGCGCTGGCGGAAAAGAATTCTGTCTTTTTCGCCAGCGCTTTTGTTATGGTATGATTATAGAAAGAGAATGATGTTGAGAGGGGAACAAACGGACGTCATGGTGACAAAAGAGCAAAAAGAGCGGTTTCTCATCCTGCTTGAGCAGCTGAAGATGACGTCGGACGAATGGATGCCGCATTTTCGTGAGGCCGCCATTCGCAAAGTCGTGATCGATAAAGAGGAGAAAAGCTGGCATTTTTACTTTCAGTTCGCCAACGTGCTGCCGGTTCATGTATACAAAACGTTTGCCGATCGGCTGCAGGCGGCGTTCCGCCATATTGCTGCTGTCCGCCATACGATGGAGGTTGAAGCGCCGCGCGTGACAGAGGCGGATGTGCAGGCGTATTGGCCGCTTTGCCTTGAGCAGCTGCAAGAAGGCATGTCGCCGCTTGTCGATTGGCTCAGCCGACAGACGCCGGCGCTGAAAGGAAACAAGCTGCTTATCGTTGCCCGCCATGAAGCGGAAGCGCTGGCCGTCAAACGGCGGTTCGCCAAAAAAATCGCTGATGTGTACGCTTCGTTCGGGTTTCCACCTCTTCAGCTTGACGTCAGCATCGAGCCGTCCAAACAAGAAATGGAGCAGTTTTTGGCGCAAAAGCAGCAGGAAGATGAGGAGCGGGCATTGGCGGTGTTGACCGATATGGCGAAAGAAGAGGAAAAGACAGCGGCAAGCGCGCCGTCTGGCCCGCTTGTCATCGGCTATCCGATCCGCGACGAGGAGCCGGTGCGGCGGCTGGAGACGATCGTCGAAGAAGAGCGGCGCGTCGTCGTGCAAGGCTATGTATTTGACGCCGAAGTGAGCGAATTAAAAAGCGGCCGCACACTGTTGACCATGAAAATCACCGATTACACGAACTCGATTTTAGTCAAAATGTTCTCGCGCGACAAAGAGGATGCCGAGCTCATGAGCGGCGTCAAAAAAGGCATGTGGGTGAAAGTGCGTGGCAGCGTGCAAAATGATGCGTTCGTTCGCGATTTGGTCATCATTGCTAACGATTTGAATGAAATCGCCGCAAACGAACGGCAAGATACAGCGCCGGAGGGAGAAAAGAGGGTTGAGCTTCATTTGCATACCCCGATGAGCCAAATGGACGCGGTCACCTCGGTGACAAAACTCATTGAGCAAGCGAAAAAATGGGGGCACCCGGCGATCGCCGTTACCGACCATGCCGTTGTTCAATCATTTCCGGAGGCTTACAGCGCCGCGAAAAAACACGGCATAAAAGTCATTTACGGCCTTGAGGCGAATATCGTCGACGATGGGGTGCCGATCGCCTACAATGAAACGCACCGCCGGCTGTCCGAGGATACGTACGTCGTCTTTGACGTCGAGACGACGGGCCTGTCGGCTGTGTACAATACGATCATTGAGCTGGCGGCGGTGAAGGTGAAAGGCGGCGAGATCATCGACCGGTTCATGTCGTTTGCCAACCCTGGACATCCGTTGTCGGTGACGACGATGGAGCTGACCGGCATCACCGATGAGATGGTGAAAGATGCTCCGAAGCCGGAAGACGTGTTGGCCCGTTTTATTGATTGGGCGGGCGATGCGACGCTTGTTGCCCACAACGCCAGTTTTGACATCGGGTTTTTAAACGCGGGCCTCGCTCGCATGGGGCGCGGCAAAATCGCGAATCCCGTCATCGATACGCTCGAGCTGGCCCGTTTTTTATACCCAGATTTGAAAAATCACCGGCTCAATACATTGTGCAAAAAATTTGGCATTGAATTGACGCAGCACCACCGCGCCATCTACGATGCGGAGGCGACCGGGCATTTGTTGATGCGACTGTTAAAAGAGGCCGAGGAGCGCGGCATTTTGCATCATGACGAACTGAACAGCCGCACGCACAGCGAGGCGTCGCACCGGCTTGCGCGTCCGTTCCACGTGACGCTGTTGGCGCAAAATGAGACTGGATTGAAAAATTTGTTCAAGCTCGTGTCATTGTCGCACATTCACTATTTTCACCGCGTGCCGCGCATCCCGCGCTCCGTGCTTGTCAAGCATCGCGACGGCTTGCTTGTCGGCTCAGGCTGCGATAAAGGAGAGCTGTTTGACAACTTGATCCAAAAGGCGCCGGAAGAAGTCGAAGACATCGCCCGCTTTTACGATTTTCTTGAAGTGCATCCGCCGGACGTGTACAAGCCGCTCATCGAGATGGATTATGTGAAAGACGAAGAGATGATCAAAAACATCATCCGCCATATCGTCGCCCTTGGTGAGAAGCTTGACATCCCGGTCGTCGCCACCGGCAACGTTCATTACTTGAACCCAGAAGATAAAATTTACCGGAAAATCTTAATCCATTCGCAAGGCGGGGCGAATCCTCTCAACCGCCATGAGCTGCCGGATGTGTATTTCCGTACGACGAATGAAATGCTCGATTGCTTCTCGTTTTTAGGGCCAGAAAAAGCGAAGGAAATCGTCGTTGACAACACGCAAAAAATCGCTTCTCTCATCGGAGAGGTCAAGCCGATCAAAGATGAGCTGTATACGCCGCGCATTGAAGGGGCGGACGAGGAAATCAGGGAAATGAGCTACCGGCGGGCGAAGGAAATCTACGGCGACCCGCTGCCAAAACTAGTTGAAGAGCGGCTTGAGAAGGAGCTAAAAAGCATCATCGGCCATGGCTTTGCCGTCATTTATTTGATCTCGCACAAGCTAGTGAAAAAATCGCTCGATGACGGCTATCTTGTCGGGTCGCGCGGATCGGTCGGCTCGTCGTTTGTCGCGACGATGACGGAAATCACCGAGGTCAATCCGCTGCCGCCGCATTACGTTTGCCCAAACTGCAAGCATTCGGAGTTTTTCAACGACGGATCGGTCGGCTCAGGCTTTGACTTGCCGGATAAAAACTGTCCGCGATGTGGGACGAAATACAAAAAAGATGGGCATGACATCCCGTTTGAGACGTTCCTCGGCTTTAAAGGCGACAAAGTGCCGGATATCGACTTGAACTTTTCCGGCGAATACCAGCCGCGCGCCCACAATTATACGAAAGTGCTGTTTGGCGAAGATAACGTCTATCGGGCGGGAACGATCGGCACGGTCGCCGACAAAACGGCGTACGGATTTGTCAAAGCATATGCGAGCGATCATAATTTGCAGCTGCGCGGCGCGGAAATCGACCGGCTCGCGGCTGGCTGCACCGGGGTAAAGCGGACGACCGGGCAGCATCCGGGCGGCATCATCGTCGTCCCCGATTATATGGAAATTTACGACTTTACGCCGATTCAATATCCGGCCGATGACACGTCCTCCGAATGGCGGACGACCCATTTCGACTTCCATTCGATCCACGACAATTTGTTGAAGCTTGATATTCTCGGGCATGACGATCCGACGGTCATCCGGATGCTGCAAGATTTAAGCGGCATCGACCCGAAAACAATCCCGACCGATGACCCGGATGTGATGGGCATTTTCAGCAGCACCGAACCGCTTGGCGTGACGCCGGAGCAAATCATGTGCAACGTCGGCACAATCGGCATCCCAGAGTTTGGTACACGCTTTGTTCGGCAAATGTTGGAGGAGACAAGACCAAAAACGTTTTCTGAACTCGTGCAAATTTCCGGCTTGTCGCACGGAACGGATGTGTGGCTCGGCAATGCGCAAGAGCTCATTCAAAACGGGACGTGCACACTGTCAGAAGTGATCGGCTGCCGCGACGACATTATGGTGTACTTGATCTACCGCGGCCTCGAGCCGTCGCTGGCGTTTAAAATTATGGAATCGGTGCGCAAAGGAAAAGGCTTGACGCCGGAATTTGAGGCGGAAATGCGCAAGCATAACGTGCCGGAGTGGTACATCGATTCGTGCAAAAAAATCAAGTACATGTTCCCGAAAGCGCACGCCGCCGCCTACGTGTTAATGGCGGTGCGCATCGCCTACTTTAAAGTGCACCATCCGCTTTTATACTATGCGTCGTACTTCACCGTGAGGGCGGAAGATTTTGACCTTGACGCTATGATCAAAGGGTCAGCCGCCATTCGCAAGCGGATTGAGGAAATCAACGCCAAAGGCATTCAGGCGACGGCGAAAGAAAAAAGCTTGCTCACCGTTCTTGAGGTGGCCTTAGAGATGTGCGAGCGTGGATTTTCCTTCAAAAATATTGATTTGTACCGCTCGCAGGCGACCGAATTCGTCATTGACGGCGATTCGCTCATTCCGCCGTTCAACGCCATTCCGGGGCTTGGGACGAACGTGGCGCAGGCGATCGTGCGCGCCCGCGAGGAAGGCGAGTTTTTGTCGAAGGAGGATTTGCAACAGCGCGGTAAAGTATCAAAAACACTGCTGGAGTACTTAGAAAGCCGCGGCTGCCTTGACTCGCTTCCAGACCATAACCAGCTGTCACTGTTTTAGTGGAAACGCGGCTGCTGAAGGACGCGCACAGCGCTCTCTCGACCGGGCGGCAGTTTCCCATTGCAATATATTTCCCAATGTGTTATAGTTTTAGTGGAATTGGCAAAGATAATGGCAAGCAAAGAGTGGGGAAACCCACTCTTTCGTCTTGAATGGAAACCCGTCTCTCGTTCATTCCCCGCCGTGCGCAGGGGATTTTCTCATTATGCCACGCATGCACGTTTGCTCGGTAAGGAGGAACACGATGAGCAAAAAGGTGACAGAAACGGTCGAACAACTCGTCACACCGATTTTGGACGAAATGGGGCTTGAACTCGTCGATATTGAATATGTGAAGGAAGGGAAAAATTGGTTTTTGCGCGTCTTCATTGACTCTGACGATGGCGTCGATATTGAGCAATGCGGCGCTGTCAGCGAAAAATTGAGCGAAAAGCTGGATGAAGTCGATCCGATTCCGCATAACTATTTTTTGGAAGTGTCATCGCCCGGGGCGGAGCGGCCGCTGAAAAATGAAAAAGATTTTGCCAAGGCCATTGGGAAACATGTATATATCAAAACGTATGAGCCTATTGAAGGAGAAAAGCAGTTTGAAGGCGAACTAACCGCTTTTGACGGAACGACCGTGACGCTGTTGGTCAAAGACCGCGGACGGCAAAAAACGGTCGCCATTCCATATGAAAAAGTGGCGCAGGCCCGATTAGCCGTCATTTTCTTCTAATCGCAAAAGGGGGATTTTTGTTGCATGAACACGCAATTGCTTGAGGCGTTAGCCGATCTGATGCGGGAAAAAGGCATCAGCAAAGAAGTCGTGATGGAAGCGATCGAAGCGGCGATCGTTTCGGCGTATAAACGCAATTTCGGCCAGGCGCAAAACGTGCGCGTCGATCTCAATATGGACACCGGCACGATCCGCGTGTTCGCGCGCAAAGATGTCGTCGAAGAGGTGACTGATCCGCGCCTTGAAATTTCGCTTGAGGACGCGCAGCGGATCAATCCGAACTATCAAATCGGCGACGTCGTCGAGCTCGAAGTGACGCCGCGCGATTTCGGGCGCATCGCCGCACAGACGGCGAAGCAAGTCGTCACCCAGCGCGTGCGCGAGGCGGAGCGGAGCATCATCTACGCCGAATTTGTCGACCGTGAAGAGGATATTATGACCGGCATCGTCCAGCGCGTTGACCCGCGCTTTGTCTACGTCAGCCTCGGCAAGGCGGAGGCGCTCCTGCCGGCAAACGAACAAATGCCAAATGAAACCTATAAGCCGCACGACCGGTTGAAAGTATACATTACGAAAGTGGAAAAAACGACAAAAGGGCCGCAAATTTTTGTCTCCCGCACCCACCCAGGACTGTTGAAACGGCTGTTTGAGCTCGAAGTGCCGGAAATTTACGATGGAACAGTCGAGATTAAATCGATCGCCCGCGAAGCTGGCGATCGTTCGAAAATTTCCGTCCACTCGGACAACCCGGAAGTCGATCCGGTCGGCGCGTGCGTCGGACCGAGAGGGCAGCGCGTGCAGGCCATTGTTGATGAGCTGAACGGAGAAAAAATCGATATCGTTCGCTGGTCGGCCGATCCGGTCGAGTTTGTCGCCAACGCATTAAGCCCGGCGAAAGTGCTGCGCGTCATTGTCAACGAAGAGCAAAAGGCGACGACCGTCATCGTTCCCGACTATCAGCTGTCGCTCGCCATTGGCAAACGCGGACAAAACGCGCGGCTGGCGGCGAAATTGACCGGCTGGAAAATTGATATTAAAAGCGAATCGGAAGCGCGGGAGATGGGCATTGATCCGCATGCGCCATCCACTTCGCTTGATTTCAGCCATGCGGCGTCCGATAATGAAAATAGCGAAGAAAACGGCCCAGCGTTTGATCAATCGGCGGAAATCGAGTGAAGGGGGAATGAAAAATGGCAGCGCAAAAGAAAATTCCGCTGCGCAAATGCGTCGTCACTGGAGAGATGAAGCCGAAACGGGAAATGGTGCGCATCGTCCGCTCGAAAGAGGGGGAAGTGTCGATTGACCCGACCGGCAAAAAGGCGGGGCGCGGCGCGTATATTACCCTTGATCCAGAATGCATTTTGCAGGCGAAAAAGAAAAACATTTTAGCCCGCCATCTAAAAGCCGATGTCGCCGATGCCATTTATGACGAGCTGCTTGCGTTGGCGGAAAAGGAGAAACAGGCTGGACATGAAGCATAACCGTTGGGCATCGCTGCTTGGATTGGCGCAGCGGGCGGGAAAAGTCGTCTCCGGCGAAGAGCTTGTCGTCAAAGAAGTGCAACGGGGCCGGGCGCGGCTCGTCTTGCTCTCACAAGACGCATCGGCCAACACGGAAAAAAAAGTGACGGACAAATGTACGTTTTATGGCGTCCCGCTTTGCAAAGTGCCGGACCGGTATACGCTTGGCGGCGCGATCGGCAAGGACGCCCGCGTCGTTGTCGCCGTCACCGACGAAGGGTTTGCGCGTCAATTGCAAACGATGCTCGACCGATTTTAATGGGGGTGAATGTATGTCGAAAATGCGTGTGTATGAATACGCGAAAAAACAGAACGTGCCAAGCAAGGACGTCATTCATAAATTGAAAGAAATGAACATTGAAGTGAACAATCATATGGCGATGCTGGAGGCTGACGTCGTCGAAAAACTCGATCATCAATACCGCCCGAACGGCGGGAAAAAAGAAGAGAAAAAAGCCGAAAAGAAAGCGGAGAAGCCGAAACGGCCGACGCCAGCAAAGGCGGCCGATTTTGCTGATGAGGAAATTTTTGACGACAGCAAAGAAGCGGCGAAAATGAAACCGGCGAAGAAAAAAGGAGCGCCAAAAGGGAAGGAAACGAAAAAAACGGAGGCACAACAGCAAGAAAAGAAACTGCTCCAAGCGGCGAAGAAGAAAGGAAAAGGGCCGGCGAAAGGGAAAAAACAAGCCGCCCCGGCTGCGAAACAGACGCCACAGCCGGCGAAAAAAGAAAAAGAGCTGCCGAAAAAAATTACGTTTGAAGGCTCACTCACCGTGGCCGAACTGGCGAAAAAGCTTGGCCGCGAACCGTCAGAAATTATTAAGAAGCTGTTTATGCTCGGCGTGATGGCGACAATCAACCAAGATTTAGACAAAGACGCCATCGAGCTCATCTGCTCGGATTATGGGGTTGAAGTCGAAGAAAAAGTGACGATCGATGAGACGAACTTTGAAGCGATCGAAATTGTCGACGCGCCGGAAGATTTGGTTGAACGGCCGCCGGTCGTGACGATCATGGGGCACGTCGACCACGGAAAAACAACGCTGCTTGATGCGATTCGCCATTCGAAGGTGACGGAGCAAGAAGCCGGCGGTATTACGCAACACATCGGTGCGTACCAAGTGACCGTCAACGACAAAAAAATTACGTTCCTTGATACGCCGGGGCACGAAGCGTTTACGACGATGCGGGCGCGTGGGGCGCAAGTCACGGACATCGTCGTCCTTGTCGTCGCCGCGGATGATGGAGTGATGCCGCAGACGGTGGAAGCGATCAACCATGCCAAGGCGGCGAACGTGCCGATTATTGTCGCCATCAATAAAATCGATAAGCCGGAAGCGAACCCGGACCGCGTCATGCAAGAATTGATGGAATACAACCTCGTTCCAGAAGAATGGGGCGGCGATACGATTTTCTGCAAGTTGTCGGCAAAAACGAAAGAAGGACTTGATCATCTTTTAGAAATGATTCTGCTTGTCAGTGAGATGGAAGAATTAAAAGCCAACCCGAACCGGCGTGCGGTCGGTACGGTGATCGAAGCGAAGCTTGATAAAGGGCGTGGCCCTGTGGCAACGCTTTTGATTCAAGCGGGAACGTTGCGTGTCGGCGATCCGATCGTCGTCGGCACAACATACGGTCGTGTGCGCGCTATGGTGAATGACAGCGGCCGGCGCGTCAAAGAGGCGACTCCGTCGATGCCAGTCGAGATTACGGGGTTGCATGAAGTGCCGCAAGCTGGCGACCGCTTCATGGTGTTTGAAGATGAGAAAAAGGCGCGGCAAATCGCGGAGGCGCGGGCGCAGCGGCAGCTGCAGGAGCAGCGGAGCGTCAAAACGCGCGTCAGCTTGGATGATTTGTTTGAACAGATTAAGCAGGGCGAAATGAAAGAGCTGAACTTGATCGTCAAAGCCGATGTTCAAGGCTCGGTTGAGGCGCTTGTCGCTGCCTTGCAAAAAATTGAGGTCGAAGGCGTGCGGGTGAAAATCATCCACGCTGCGGTCGGCGCCATCACCGAATCGGACATTTCACTGGCGACGGCTTCGAACGCCATCGTCATCGGCTTTAACGTCCGTCCGGACGCAAACGCCAAGCGCGCTGCCGAATCGGAAAAAGTGGACATCCGCCTCCATCGCATCATTTACAACGTCATCGAGGAAATTGAGGCGGCGATGAAAGGAATGCTCGATCCAGAATACGAAGAGAAAGTGATCGGCCAAGCGGAAGTGCGGCAAACGTTCAAAGTATCAAAAGTCGGCACGATCGCTGGTTGCTATGTCACGGACGGCAAAATCACGCGCGACAGCAAAGTGCGCCTTATTCGTCAAGGCATCGTCGTCTACGAAGGGGAAATCGATTCGCTCAAGCGGTACAAAGACGATGTGCGCGAAGTGGCGCAAGGGTATGAATGCGGTCTGACGATCAAAAACTTCAATGATATCAAAGAAGGCGATGTCATCGAAGCATACGTCATGCAGGAAGTGGCCCGGGCATGATCGGCTTCGCCGCGTGCGAATGCATCATCTACAACGCCCGCTCGCTCAAGGATAAACGGGCCGTCCTGCAGCGGGTCATGACAAGAATCCGGCAAAAATATAACGTCTCTGTGGCCGAAATCGATCATCAAGAGGCATGGCAACGAGCGACCATCGGCCTTGTTGCCATTACGTCCAGCCGTCGGGCGACCGAACGGGAGCTCGAGCGGGCGCTCGCTTTGATCGACTCGTTCCCTGAGCTCGAGCGGGCGGCCACATCATTTGAGTGGTTGTAACCGAGGTGATAGGTGATGAATATACGGGCAACTCGCGTTGGCGAGCAAATGAAAAAAGAGTTGAGCGACATCATCAGCCGCAGGCTGAAAGATCCACGCATCGGCTTTGTGACGGTGACCGATGTGCGGGTCACCGGCGATTTGCAGCAGGCGAAAGTGTACATCAGCGTCCTCGGGGATGATGAACAACGGGAAAATACATTGAAGGCGCTCGAAAAAGCGAAAGGGTTTATTCGTTCGGAAATCGGGCAGCGCATCCGCCTGCGCAAGACGCCGGAAATTTTCTTCGAAATCGATGAAACGATTGAATACGGCAGCCGTATCGAACAGTTGATCCGGCAAATTTCAAGCGATGACCACCCGGCGAAAGAAGTGGATGAGAAGCCGAACAATGGATAGACGAACCGTCTATCCATTTCCATTCATGATTATGGAAACGGAAAGGGTGCGCCGATGGACGGGGTATTGCTGCTCCATAAACCGAAAGGGATGACGTCTCACGACTGCGTGGCCCAAGTGCGCCGTCTGCTTGGCGTAAAAAAAGCAGGGCATACCGGAACGCTTGACCCAAACGTGTCCGGCGTGCTGCCCATTTGCCTTGGCAAGGCGACGCGCATCGCCGAGTTTTTGACCGGGACGACGAAAACGTATGAAGGAGAAGTGACGCTTGGCGTCGCGACGACAACCGAAGATGCGGACGGCGACATCATCGCCGCCCGTCCGGTTGACCGGGCGATCGCGCGTGCGGAGATCGAAGCGGTGTTTGACAGCTTGACTGGGGAAATTGAGCAAACGCCGCCGATGTACTCCGCGGTGAAAGTGGGCGGCAAAAAACTATATGAATACGCGCGCGCTGGCATCGAAGTCGAACGTCCGACGCGGCGTGTGACCATTTATGAGCTGGAGTTGCTTGATGAACGCGAACAATTTGTCGGAGAAACGGTGTCATTTCGCTTTCGCGTCACGTGCAGCAAAGGGACATACGTGCGAACGCTGGCCGTGACGATTGGCGAACGGCTCGGCTATCCGGCCCATATGTCCGACCTCATCCGCACGGCGTCTGGGCCGTTTCGGCTTGAAGATTGCGTGACATTGGAAGAGGTGGAGCGGCGGGCGGCCGATGGGACGGCGGCTTCTTTGCTCATCCCGATCGAGCGAGCGCTTTTTCATTTGCCGAAATATGAAATCAATGATAAAGTAGCAGAGAAGGTGAAAAACGGGGCGTTGCTCCGGCTTCCCGCTTTCTTCGAGAAGCTTGACGGGCCGGTTGTGCTTGTTTCGCCCGAGCGGGAAGCGCTGGCCCTGTACGTGAAGCATCCGGCGCGCCCCGGCTTGATGAAGCCGCTCAAAGTGTTTCGTTAACGCCGCGGGTGCCATTTGGAAATAAAGAAGGTGGGTCATAGACATGGAAACGCTGTTTCTTTCGCATCCGCATCGCCTCGAGCGCCAGGCGCTTCCCCCGACGGTGATGGCGCTCGGTTATTTCGACGGCATCCACCTTGGCCATCAAAAAGTCATCCGCACCGCGGTCGAGATCGCCAACGAGCGCGGGTATGAAAGTGCGGTGATGACGTTTCACCCTCATCCGTCCGTTGTGCTCGGCAAACAGTCCGAGTTGCGCTCGATCACGCCGCTTGGCAAAAAGGAGCAACTGATGGCATCACTTGGCGTCAACCGGCTGTACATCGTGGAATTTACGCCGACGTTTGCTGCGTTGCCGCCGGAAGCATTCGTTGACCAATATTTGGACGGATTGCATGTGAAGCATGTCGTCGCTGGATTTGACTTCACTTACGGGCGGTTCGGAAAAGGAACGATGGAGACGATGCCACTCCATGCGCGCGGCCGTTTTGAACAGACGGTCATTCCGAAGCTTGTGGTCGATGGGGAAAAAGTGAGCTCGTCTCGGGTGCGGAAACTGCTCGAAGACGGGGCGGTTGAACAGCTCCCCCGCCTGCTTGGCCGCTTTTACGAGCTGGAAGGGACGGTCGTGGCCGGAGAGCGGCGCGGGCGGATGATCGGCTTTCCAACGGCGAACATCGCTTTAAACAGCGATTATGCCTTGCCGGCAGTCGGCGTCTATGCCGTTCGCGCAGCTGTCGGTGGAAGGATGTATGACGGAGTGGCGAACGTCGGCTACAAGCCGACGTTCCACGACAGACGAGAAGGGTTGCCGAATATTGAAGTGCATTTGTTCGCGTTTTCCGGCGACATTTACGGGCAATCGATGACGATTGAATGGCATCGCCGCATCCGGAGCGAGCGGAAGTTCGGCAGTGTCGACGAACTGACGGCGCAAATCGCCCGTGACAAGAAAGAGGCGGAGCAGTATTTCCGCTGTTTCGACGAAAAGACTTGCATTTTGCCGGAAAAAGAGGTATTCTAATCAATGTATGCGAACCATTGCTTGGCTAGGCGAGTCACCGACGCCCGCTCGGCAATCGGGGATCTAAGACTAGGGAGGTGAACACGGATGGCATTGACGCAGGAGCGCAAACGCGAAATCATCGAGCAATTTAAAATCCACGAGAACGACACCGGTTCTCCGGAAGTGCAAGTTGCGATCCTGACGGAGCAAATCAACAACTTGAACGAGCATTTGCGCATTCATAAAAAAGACCATCATTCACGGCGCGGCTTGCTGAAAATGGTCGGGAAGCGCCGCCGCTTATTGGCCTACTTGCGCAAGAAAGATGTGGCGCGCTACCGTGAATTGATTGAGAAACTTGGATTACGTCGATAAAAAAGCGGGAGCATTCCCGCTTTTTTGCTAGTTTACAGGTTCGATTCACGCGGCGATGATAACAACGGCGCCAATTCGTCTATACTAATCATCAGCGGATCCATATTTTCATTTGTACATAGAGAGGAGTACTCGTCTGTATGGAACAAGAAAAACGCGTGTTTTCCATCGATGTGGCCGGGCGGCCGCTCATTGTTGAAACCGGCGAACTGGCGAAACAGGCGAACGGAGCGGCGCTCGTCCGCTACGGCGATACGGTCGTGTTGAGCACGGCCACCGCGTCGCGGGAGGCGAAAAACGTCGACTTTTTCCCGCTCACCGTCAACTACGAGGAGCGGCTGTACGCCGTCGGGAAAATTCCGGGCGGGTTTATTAAGCGCGAAGGACGTCCGAGCGAGAAAGCGATTTTGGTGAGCCGACTGATTGACCGACCGATTCGCCCGCTGTTTGCCGAAGGATTCCGCAATGAAGTGCAAGTCGTCTCGATGGTCATGAGCGTTGATCAAGACTGCGCGCCAGAAGTAGCGGCCTTAATCGGTTCGTCGGTGGCGCTGACGATTTCCGACATTCCGTTTGAAGGGCCGATCGCCGGCGTCATCGTCGGCCGCGTCGACGGCCAGTTTGTCATCAATCCGACGGTGGAGCAAATGGAAAAAAGCGATCTGCATCTTGTCGTCGCCGGCACAAAAGACGCGATCAACATGGTGGAAGCCGGGGCAGATGAGGTGCCGGAAGAAGTAATTTTGGAAGCGATCATGTTCGGCCATGAGGAAGTGAAGCGGCTCATCGCTTTCCAAGAGGAAATCGCCGCCCAAGTCGGCAAAGAAAAAATGGAAGTCGTCCTTTACGAGCCGGATCCAGCGTTGGAGGCGGAAATTCGCCAGCTTGCCGAAGCGGACATTAAGCGAGCGGTGCAAGTGCCGGAGAAACTGGCGCGCGATGCGGCGATTGAAGATGTGAAAGCGGGCGTCATCGCCAAATATGAGGCGGAAGAAGCGGATGAGGAGAAGCTCAAGCAAGTACAGGAAATTTTGCATAAGCTTGTGAAAGAGGAAGTGCGCCGTTTGATCACGGTCGAGAAAATCCGTCCCGATGGGCGCAAAGTCGATGAAATCCGTCCGCTCTCATCGGCGGTCGGCGTCCTGCCGCGCACGCACGGCTCCGGTTTGTTTACGCGCGGGCAGACCCAAGTGTTGAGCGTTTGTACGCTTGGGGCGCTTGGTGATGTGCAAATTTTGGATGGGCTTGATTTGGAAGAATCGAAGCGGTTTATGCACCATTACAACTTCCCGCCGTTTTCCGTCGGGGAAACCGGGCCGATGCGCGGGCCGGGGCGTCGTGAAATCGGACACGGGGCGCTTGGCGAACGGGCGCTTGAGCCGGTCGTGCCGTCGGAGCGCGAATTCCCGTATACGATCCGCCTCGTTTCGGAAGTGCTGGAGTCGAACGGCTCGACATCGCAAGCGAGCATTTGCGCCAGCACGCTGGCGATGATGGATGCTGGGGTGCCGATTAAAGCACCGGTCGCCGGCATTGCCATGGGATTGGTGAAAAACGACGACCATTACACGATTTTGACCGACATTCAAGGCATTGAAGACCATCTTGGCGATATGGACTTTAAAGTCGCCGGCACGAGAAAAGGCGTCACCGCATTGCAAATGGACATTAAAATCAAAGGGTTGACGCGCGAGATTTTGGAAGAGGCGCTCATGCAAGCGCGCAAAGGGCGGCTTGAGATTTTGGACCATATGATGCAAACGCTCAGCGAACCGCGTAAAGAGCTGTCCAAATATGCGCCGAAAATTTTGATCATGCACATCAACCCGGACAAAATCCGGGAGGTGATCGGACCAAGCGGCAAGCAGATCAACAAAATCATCGACGAAACCGGCGTCAAAATCGACATCGAACAAGACGGCACGATTTTCATCTCGTCTGTGGACGAAGCGGCCAATCAAAAAGCGAAGCAAATCATCGAAGACATCGTCCGCGAAGTCGAAGTCGGCCAAGTGTATTTAGGCAAAGTGAAGCGGATTGAAAAATTCGGCGCCTTTGTTGAGTTGTTCAACGGCAAAGATGGGCTTGTCCACATTTCCGAGCTTGCTGAAGGGCGGGTCGGCAAAGTCGAAGACGTCGTTTCGATTGGCGATGAAATTTTAGTCAAAGTAACGGAAATCGATAAGCAAGGGCGCGTCAACTTGTCGCGCAAAGCGGTGTTGCGGGATGCCCGCAACATTGGAGGGGAACCGCCGCGCGAATCGCGGGAAAAACGAGGAAGACGGCCGGAGCGCCATCGCATGAAGCCTTAGGAATTTGTTTCTTAAGGCTCTTTTGTTATGTTCTATCCTGTCCCCCGAAAACATATGTTGTAGTAGTAAAAAAGGAGGGGGACAAGGGTGAATAACGGCTATGCCCGCTATATGGCGCTAGCGGTCATGTTTCTTGCCGCCTGGGCGGCGGTTCATTGGCCGCCGGTTGGCGATTACATTGCAAGCTGGCGTCCGGTGGAAACGACCGCGATGAAAGAGCGCGACAAGCTGTATGACACGATCGTCAAGCAAGCGAAGCAATACGAAATTCCCGCCCAAGATGCGGTCATTGATAAAGTGTGGAAGGCGACGCCTGGTTACAACGGGCTCGCCGTCGACATTGATGCCTCCTATCAAAACATGAAGAAAACAGGGACGTTTGATGAGCGAAAACTCGTGTTCCGACAAGTGCCGCCCCGCATTCATTTGAACGATTTGCCGCCGGCGCCGATTTATCGCGGCCATCCTGACAAGCCGATGGTGGCGTTTACGGTCAATGTCGCCTGGGGGGAAGAATACCTCCCCGATATGCTTGAGACGCTGAAAAAACATCATGTCAAGGCAACGTTCTTTTTAGAAGGACGGTGGGTAAAAAATCACCCGGAGATGGCAAAAATGATAGCAGACGCTGGCCATGAAATCGGCAACCATTCCTACAGCCATCCTGATATGAAAACGCTCAGCGGCGACGACATTCGCCGCGAGCTCGAGAAAACGAATGAAGTGATTGAGGCGGCGACAGCGGTCAAATGCAAATGGTTTGCCCCGCCCAGCGGCAGCTATCGCGACGAGGTCGTCGAGATCGCCTCGGAACTTGGCATGAAAACGATTCTATGGAGCGTCGATACAATTGATTGGCAAAAACCGTCGCCATCTGTTATAGTGAAACGGGTGACGTCAAACGTCCATCCTGGCGCCATCATTTTAATGCATCCGACGATGCCGACGGCGGCGGCGCTTGATGAGCTGATCGTCTCGATCAAGCGCCAAGGCTACGCTCTAGGCAGCTTGACGGCCTTATTCGATGAGAAAAGACTGGCAAACAAACAGGAGGAACACGGAGTTGATTAACAAGTATACGTGCAAAAACGGTGTGCGAATCGTGCTCGAGCAAATCCCGACTGTAAGATCGGTGGCCATCGGCATATGGATCGGGACCGGCTCGCGCAATGAAACGGAGCAAACCAACGGCATTTCCCACTTTTTAGAGCATATGTTTTTCAAAGGGACCACGACGCGCACGGCTAGGGACATTGCCGAAGCGTTCGACAGCATCGGTGGGCAGGTGAACGCCTTTACATCGAAGGAGTATACGTGTTACTACGCCAAAGTGTTGGATGAACATGCGCCGTTGGCGCTTGACATGCTCGCCGATATGTTTTTCCACTCGACATTTGTGGAGGATGAGCTGCAAAAGGAGCGCAATGTTGTGCTCGAGGAAATCAAAATGTATGAAGACACACCGGATGACATCGTCCACGATTTGCTCGGCAAAGCGTGCTATGCGGGCCACCCGCTCGGCTATCCGATTTTGGGCACGGAAGAGACGCTGCGCACGTTTACTGGTGACACGCTGCGCCAATATATGACGGACTACTATACACCGGACCGCGTCGTCGTTTCGGTCGCCGGCAACGTCGACGAACGGTTTATTGACCAGGTCGAACGCTATTTCGGCTCGTTCACCGCAGAGAGCAAGCCGCCTTCTTCAGGGACGCCGTCGTTTGTGCCGCAAAAGATCGCGCGCAAAAAGGACACGGAGCAGGCGCACGTATGCATCGGATTCAACGGGTTGCCGATCGGTCATCCGGACGCGTACCCACTCCTCATCTTAAACAATATTTTAGGCGGCAGCATGAGCAGCCGACTGTTTCAGGAAGTGCGCGAGCAGCGTGGATTGGCGTATTCGGTGTTCTCGTACCATTCCGCCTACCAAGACAGCGGCCTGCTCGCCATTTACGCCGGTACAGGAAGCAGCCAGCTTGATGTGCTGTTCGAAACGATCCAGCAGACCATTCACCAACTGAAGGAGGACGGGGTGACCGAAAAAGAGCTGCATAACAGCAAAGAGCAGATGAAAGGAAGCCTGATGCTTGGGCTCGAAAGCACGAACAGCCGGATGAGCCGCAACGGCAAAAATGAACTTCTTCTCGGCCGCCACCGCTCGCTTGATGAGATCATTGAAGAGATTGAAAGCGTCACGGTGGAAAAAGTAAACGAACTGGCGCGCACGGTGTTCACCGACGATTACGCGCTCGCCTTAATCAGCCCCGACGGCGTGTTGCCGCGCCCGCTCCGTTCATAGACCGAGCTCAAAAAAGCTAACGACCTTTCGCTAGGTTGTTAGCTTTTTCGTTTTCACCTCTTTCACCCTTCCTCGGGGACGTCGATCATCACCATATCTGCGCCGATTTTGCGAATATATTTCCACGGTACGCGAATTTCCTGTCCCTCTTTGCGAAACCCAAACCATTTTCCCGTGGGGATGAGCAACGCCTCGATCTGCCCTGTTTGCTCGTTGATCTCCAAATCGGTCTGTCCGAGCACTCCGAGCCGCTCGGCTCGGCTTACATCGACAATTTCTTTTCCGCTTAACTCGCTCAGCCTCATGCTGGGTTCCCCCTTTTTGGCTTCTTTACTTCTATATGTAAGGAACAAAAACGGAAAAAATGACTGCCTCTTGTCTGCTGACAGCGCGTATCGCCCATTTTTTCCTTCAAGGATATTCACCTATATTTTCCTTCCAACATAAGATGGGAAAGGAAACGGAGCAGTTTGCCAAAAAAGAAGGTGAGCGTACAACATGATGCTGACAGGAATGCATATCGCCATCATCGGCGGCGATGCGAGGCAGCTTGAAGTCATTCGCAAACTCGTTGAACTCGATGCGAAGTTGTCGCTTGTCGGCTTCGACCAGCTTGCCCATCATTTCACCGGAGCGATGAAGCTGCCGATTGGCGAAGTCGATTTTGCAGATTTGGATGCGATCATTTTGCCGGTTCACGGCACGACGTTGGACGGAAATGTCAACAGCGTGTTTGCCCATGAACCGATTCCGTTTACAGAAGAGATGGTGCAAAAAACGGCGCGGCAATGCACGATTTATTCCGGCATCAGCAACGCGTATTTGGACGAATTGGTGAAAAAAACAGGGCGCAAGCACGTGCAGTTGTTTGAGCGCGACGATGTCGCCATTTACAACTCCATTCCGACCGCGGAAGGCACGGTGATGATGGTCATTCAGCATACGGATTTTACGATCCACGGCTCATGCGTTGCCGTCTTGGGGCTTGGACGCGTCGGCATGACCGTCGCCCGGACGTTCGCCGCGTTGGGGGCGAAAGTCAAAGTCGGGGCGCGCCGGTCGGAGCATCTCGCCCGCATTACGGAAATGGGGCTCGTGCCGTTTCATTTAAACGATTTGGAAAAAGAAGTGCGTGACATTGACGTCTGCATCAACACCGTGCCTCATCTCATCGTGACGGCGAGCGTCATCGCCAAAATGCCGCCCCATACGTTGATTATCGATTTGGCGTCAAAACCGGGCGGCACTGACTTCCGCTATGCCGAAAAACGGGGAGTGAAAGCCATTTTGGCGCCCGGGCTGCCGGGGATCGTCGCGCCAAAGACAGCTGGGCAAATCATCGCCAACGTCTTGGCGCAACTATTATATGCAGATTTACAAAAACGGGAGGAGAATCATGCATGAGCGGAAACAGCTTGAAAGGAAAACGGATCGGCTTTGGCCTCACCGGGTCGCATTGCACCTATGATGCGGTGTTTCCGGAAATTGAAAAACTCGTCAATGAAGGAGCCGAAGTATTGCCGATTGTTACGTATACGGTTAAGACGACCAACACCCGCTTTGGCGAAGGGGAAGAATGGGTGAAAAAACTCGAACAACTGACCGGACATGAGGTGATCGATACGATCGTCAAAGCGGAGCCGCTCGGACCGAAAATTCCGCTCGATTGCATGGTGATCGCTCCGCTCACCGGCAACTCGATGAGCAAGTTGGCCAACGCCATGACGGATTCCCCCGTGCTGATGGCGGCGAAAGCGACGATGCGCAACCACCGCCCGGTCGTGCTTGGCATTTCCACAAACGATGCGCTCGGCTTAAACGGCGTCAACTTGATGCGGCTGATGGCAGCAAAAAACATTTATTTCATCCCGTTCGGCCAAGACGCCCCGCAGGCGAAGCCGAACTCAATGGTCGCCTACATGCCGCTGTTGCGCGACACGATTCTTGCCGCGCTGGAAGGGAAGCAACTTCAGCCGGTCATTATCGAGCGGTTCCGCTACAACTGAATCGAAAATCCATGTTCCGCATAAAAATGTTCTCTCGTCCACAGCGGAATGTGATAAAATAAAAATTATGAATTCACTTCTTAGAGTGACGATGTGGAAGGAGAATGGTGGATGGCTCAAAAACAATATCATGTCGCTGTCGTCGGAGCAACGGGGGCAGTTGGGCAGCAAATGGTGCGGACGCTTGAAGACCGGAACTTCCCGGTTGGAACATTGACCTTGTTGTCATCGGAGCGGTCAGCCGGCAAAACAATGCGTTTCCGCGGCGAGGAGATCGAAGTGCAGGCGGCATCGCCCGAGCGCTTTGATGGGGTCGATATCGCCTTGTTCAGCGCCGGCGGGGCCGTATCGAAAGCGCTGGCGCCGGAAGCGGTGCGGCGCGGGGCGATCGTGATCGACAATACGAGCGCGTTTCGGATGGAGGAAAACGTGCCGCTTGTCGTTCCGGAAGTGAACGAAAGCGACTTGACGTGGCATAACGGCATTATCGCCAATCCGAACTGCTCGACGATCCAAATGGTCGTGGCGTTGGAGCCGATTCGGAAGGCGTTTGGCCTAGAGCGCGTCATTGTCTCGACGTACCAAGCCGTCTCCGGGGCGGGAGCGCAGGCCATTGAAGAGCTCAACGAGCAGACGAAAGCGGTGCTCGAAGGGAAGCCGGTGGAGGCGAACATTTTGCCAGTGAAATCGGACCGAAAGCATTACCCAATTGCGTTCAACGCCATTCCGCAAATCGATAAGTTTCAAGACAATGGATTTACGTTTGAAGAGATGAAAATGATCAATGAAACAAAAAAAATTATGCATATGCCTGAGCTGAAAGTGGCGGCGACGTGCGTGCGCATTCCGGTGGCGAGCGGCCATTCGGAATCGGTGTACATCGAAATTGAACAAGACGGCGTCACCGTTGCCGACTTGCAGGCCGTGCTCCGCGAAGCGCCGGGCGTCGTGCTTCAAGATGATCCGAGCGAACAGTTGTACCCGATGCCGGCCCATTGCGTCGGTAAGTACGACGTGTTTGTCGGCCGCATCCGCCGCGATTTGGACAACCGCCGCGGCTTCCATCTATGGATTGTCGCTGACAATTTGTTAAAAGGCGCGGCTTCGAACTCGGTGCAAATCGCGGAAAGTTTGTTGAAGCTCGGGCTCATTTGAAAAAGCATCGAGGTGTTAGCATGAAACTCATTGTTCAAAAGTTCGGCGGCACGTCCGTCCGCGACGAGCGCGGGCGGAACTTGGCGCGCCGCCATATTGAACGGGCGCTTGAGGACGGCTATAAAGTGGTCGCTGTTGTATCGGCCATGGGCCGTTACGGCGACCCATATGCGACCGATACACTTCTTAGTTTGATTGGCGGCGCTCGCCATCACGTAACGAAGCGCGAGCAAGATATGCTCATGGCGTGCGGAGAAATCATCTCAAGCGTTGTGTTCAGCAACTTATTGAACGAACACGGCATCAAAGCGACGGCGTTCACCGGCGCTCAGGCCGGATTCCGCACGAACAGCGATCATACGAACGCAAAAATTCTCGAAATGCGCTGCGACCGCCTCCTTGAGGCGCTTGAGCAATACGACGTCGTCGTCGTCGCCGGCTTTCAAGGCATGGCGGAAAACGGCGACATCACAACGCTCGGCCGCGGCGGGAGCGACACGTCAGCAGCAGCGCTCGGTGCGGCGTTAAACGCAGAGTGGGTCGATATTTTCACCGATGTCGACGGCGTCATGACCGCCGACCCGCGCATCGTCGAGAGCGCCCGGCCGCTTGACGTCGTTACGTATACGGAAATTTGCAACATGGCGTACCAAGGAGCGAAAGTGATCCATCCGCGCGCGGTGGAGATCGCCATGCAGGCGAAAGTGCCGCTTCGCATCCGCTCGACGTACTCCGATGCCCCCGGGACGCTCGTCACTTCATCGATGCGCGGCCGAAAAGGAAGCGATGTGAAAGAGCGGCTTGTCACCGGCATTACGTATGTCGCCAACGTCACGCAAATCAAAGTGCTGGCGAAAGAAGGTCACTATGAGCTGCAGTCTGACGTGTTTCAAGCGATGGCTCATGAAGGGATCAGCGTGGACTTTATCAATATTTCGCCGTATGGCGTTGTGTATACCGTGAGCGGCGACATGACGGAAAAAGCGGTGGCCGCCCTGCGCCGCATCGGCTACGAACCGGCCGTGACGCCTCATTGCGCCAAAGTGTCGGTTGTCGGCGCCGGCATTGCCGGCGTACCGGGGGTGACGGCGAAAATCGTCACTGCCTTGTCGGAGCAAGGCATTCAAATTTTGCAATCCGCCGACAGCCATACGACGATTTGGGTGTTAGTGAAGCAAGACGATATGGAAAAAGCGGTCAACGCCTTGCATGACGCCTTCTGCCTATCCGAGGCGGGTGCGGGCGAAGATGAAGCGATTTGGAGCGAGGAGTGAAAATCGTGGTTCAGTTCGGGAACATCATAACGGCGATGGTGACGCCATTTGACCGAAAAGGGAATCTCGACTTGGCAAAAACAACGGAGCTTGTCAACTATTTGCTTGACAATGGCACAGATGCGCTCGTTGTCGCCGGCACGACCGGCGAGTCGCCGACGTTGACGACCGAGGAAAAAATCGCGCTTTTTCGCCATGTCGTCTCCGTCGTCAACGGACGGGTGCCGGTCATTGCTGGAACGGGCACGAACGATACGCGTGCATCGATCGAGCTGACGAAAAAGGCGGAAGAGGCGGGCGTCGATGCTGTCATGCTTGTGGCGCCGTATTACAACAAGCCGAACCAAGAAGGGCTGTATCAGCATTTCAAAGCGATTGCCGAAAGCACATCGCTGCCGGTGATGCTGTATAACGTTCCAGGGCGCACGTCGGTGAGTCTTGCTCCGGAGACGGTCATCCGGCTGTCCGAAGTTTCGAACATTGTCGCTGTCAAGGAAGCGAGCGGCAATTTGGACGCCATGGCGGAAATCATTGAGCGTACGCCGGACGACTTTTTGCTCTACAGCGGCGATGACAGCTTAACGCTTCCGGTGTTGGCCATCGGCGGGGCCGGCGTTGTCTCGGTGGCTTCGCACATCATTGGCAATGAAATGCAAGAAATGATTCGTTCCTTTTTAGCGGGCGATCATCAGAAGGCGGCGGCGCTGCATCGAAAATGGGTGCCGCTCATGAAAGGCTTGTTTGCCGCTCCAAGCCCGGTGCCAGTGAAAACGGCGCTGCAGCTGCGCGGGCTGGACGTCGGTTCGGTGCGTCTTCCGCTTGTGCCGCTTACTGAACAAGAGCGGAAGGACCTAAGCCGCCTGCTCGATGCGCTGTCGTAACCATGGTCTCTCCGCGAAATGACTCCCCAACGCTTTGCCTGCGCGTTGGGGCCTTTTTTTGTCTTGGCTGTGAAATCCATTGGCTGGTGAATGAACCATCTTGTGTTTTTCCGCACCGATTCGTTATAATAAAAGCAAGTGACTTTGAGCGGGTTAGCATCATAATCGGGAGGACGCAGCCTTGAAATCGAAAATAAAGCCGGTAGAGAAAATACGCCTTTTTGCCCTTGGAGGAGTCGGGGAAATCGGCAAAAACATGTATGTTGTCGAATTGGACGAGGACATTTTTGTCATCGACGCCGGGGTGATGTTTCCGGAAGACGAAATGCTCGGCATCGACAAAGTGATCCCGGACATCGCCTATTTGACTGAACGGCAGCATCGCATTCAGGCCATTTTTCTCACCCACGGGCACGAGGAGCATATGGGGGCGATCGCCTACGTGCTCAAGCAACTGTCTGTGCCGGTATACGGAACGAAGTTGACGCTTGGGTTGGCGGAGGCGCTGTTAAAAGAACAAGGGGTGTCGGGCGCGAAGCTCAATGAAGTTCATCCGGATGCGGAGCTCGTGTTTGACAAGGCGAAAGTGACGTTTTTCCGCACGATTCACAGCATCCCCGATTCGATCGGCATCAGCCTGCATACATCGCAAGGTGCGATCGTGTACACGAGCGATTTTAAATTTGACCAAACCCCGTACGGCAACAACCGCACCGACTTGGGAAAAATGGCGCAAATCGGCGAAGAGGGGGTGCTGTGTCTTTTGTCAGACAGTACAAACGCCGAGCGCCCTGGCTACAGCGGCTCCGATACAGTGGTCGCCTATGAGATCGCTGACGTGATCGGCCATGCGAAAGGCCGCGTGTTTGTTGCCTGCTACGCTTCCAACATCACCCGCATCCAGCAGGTGCTGTACGCTGCCCACCAATCCGGACGCAAAGTGGCAGTAATTGGGAAAACGTTGCATAAAGTAATGGACATTGCCGTGCGCCTTGGCTATTTGCACGTTCCAGACAAGGTGACGATTTCTGCGCACGATCTCGATCGCTACCATGACCGCGAACTCGTCATTTTGACAACCGGCGGGCACGGCGAGCCGATGAGCGCGCTTTGGCGCATGGCGCGTCAAGCGAACAAACAAGTGAATATCAAAGAAGGGGATACCGTCATCGTCGCCGCATCCGTCATGCCGGGCTATGAGCTTGGGTTTGCGAAAACGATCGACGCCTTGTACCGGGCCGGTGCCAACGTGATTTACCGCGACCGGCAAGTGCACGTATCGGGGCACGGCTGCCAAGAAGAATTAAAGTTGATGCTCAATTTAATGAAACCAAAATACTTTATCCCAGTGCATGGGGAATATCGGATGCAAAAAGCGCACGCCCGGTTGGCGAAGGCGGTTGGCATCTCGGAGGAGCGGACGTTTTTAATCGACAAAGGCGAAGTGATCGAGTTCCGCGGCGGTGCCGCCCGTCCCGGCGGCAAAGTGCCGTACGGCAACATTTTAATTGACGGCCTCGGCATTGGCGATGTCGGCAACATTGTGTTGCGAGACCGCCGCTTATTGTCTCAGGACGGCATTTTGATCGCTGTCGTCACGCTGAATAAAGAAGCGAAAACGATCGCGGCGGGACCGGAAATCATTTCGCGCGGATTCGTTTATATGCGTGAGTCGGAGACATTGCTTGAGGAAGCAGAGAAAATGGTGGCGGCGATCATCGAGCGCTGCCTTGAATCCTACATGCTTGAATGGTCGTCGTTGAAAGCGAACATCCGCGAAGCGTTAAGCCAGTTTTTATTTGAAAAAACGAAGCGCAGACCAATGATTTTGCCTATTATTATGGAAGTATAATGCAATCATGCTCAAAGTCAGGAGGAAAATGCTGGGAACGGTCAGCCGTTGCCGGCATTTTTCTTTTTTCTTTCGGCCATACTAAGTGTATGACCGACAAGAAAGGAGACGAAATGGATGGAGAAGGAGCGTTATTTTCAAGCGGAAACAGAGGGGGAACAGCCGGAAACAAAGGCCGAGGAAGCGACTGCGGCCATCACCCAGCTCGGGCAGACGAACGTTCCGCAAATGGACCCCGATACGAACATTCATTGTTTGACGATCGTCGGACAGATTGAAGGGCATATTCAGCTGCCGCCGCAAAATAAGGCGACGAAATACGAGCATGTCATTCCACAGATTGTGGCCATCGAGCAAAACCCGAAAATTGAAGGGCTGCTCGTCATTTTAAATACGGTCGGCGGTGATGTGGAAGCAGGGCTCGCCATTGCCGAAATGCTCGCCTCGCTCTCGAAACCGACTGTTTCCATCGTGCTTGGCGGCGGCCATTCGATCGGCGTGCCGATCGCGGTGTCGTGCAACTATTCATTCATCACCGAGACGGCGACGATGACGATTCATCCGATCCGTCTGACGGGGCTTGTCATCGGCGTGCCGCAGACGTTTGAGTACTTGGATAAAATGCAGGAGCGCGTCGTCCGCTTCGTGACGAAACATTCGAAGATCAGTGAGGAAAAGTTTAAAGAGCTCATGTTTTCCAAAGGCAATTTGACGCGCGACATCGGCACGAACGTCGTTGGACCTGACGCCGTCCGGTACGGGCTCATCGACGAAGTCGGAGGCGTGTCCCAAGCGATGGCGAAGTTGCGCGAGCTGATCGCGATGAGGAAAAACGGGGAAGGGAAGATGATCCAATGATTTTGTATACGATCATGCCCGAACATTTGATTTTTCCGGTCGATGCCGCCGCTTATGAGAAGCGGAAAATGGTGCATTACGATGGCATCCCGTTTCTCGTCCAAGCGGTAGAAACGGGAGAATATGAAATCGTGCAAAACTTAAGCACCAATCCGTCCCATTTTTTAAACGCCAAATATGCGCCTGGGGCGCGATTTCCGGCTTCAGCGGCAACATCGTAATGAATTGTTCGGCCGTTCATGATATAATAGTAAACAAACGGAAAAAAGCAGCCAACAATGGCTGCTTTTTTCCGGCTTGCCAATTCATTCATGCTGGAGTGAACGATCATGGCGAAACGAAAGCGAAGAAGAAAAGGGAAGCCGTCAAAAACGCAGCCTTGGACGGAAACCATCCGCTTTGAATTGATCGGCCTTGGCTTGCTCGCGGTCGCCGTCGTGGCGATGGCCCGCCTCGGGCTTGTCGGGGAGACGCTCGTGCTCGTGAGCCGCTTTTTTTTCGGCGAATGGTACATGCTATTAGTAGGCGGACTTTTCCTATTATCGCTCCTCCTCATGTGGCGGCGGGAGTGGCCGTCATGGACGGGCCGCCCGTTTGTCGGCGCTTCGGCCATTGCTGCGGCGCTCCTGCTTTTGAGCCATGACAAGCTGTTTGAACTCATGTCGCGGCGCGGCGAGCTTGATCCGAGCGTCATTCGGACGACGTGGGGGCTGTTTTGGAACGAAGCAAGCGGCAAGGCAGCCGATGTGGATTTAGGGGGCGGAATGGTCGGCGCGCTGTTATTTGCCGCCAGCTACCAGCTGTTTGATTTGCCCGGGACGAAATGGATTTGTTTCCTTCTGTTCATCGTCGGCTTTGTCGTGCTGACCGGGAAATCGCTGCGCGAGACGGCCGGCAAATGGGTTGCTTTGGCCGCAGCGTTTGTGAGAAAAGAATGGTTGGCGTTTGTCGAAGATATAAAGCAATGGCGGGCGGGGAGGAGGCGCAAGGCCAACGGCGGCCGAAGCCGGCGCTCGCGGCGGGCGGCCGCAAAGCGGGAAGACGAGCCGGCTGAAGCAAGCAGCGTCGAGCCGGATGAGGAACTGCTTTCCCCGCCGCCGATCATTTCCGATTTTGCGGCGGTGCGGTCGGCTGCTGAGTCGGAAGAAGAGAGGAATTCACGAGTGGAAAGCGACAATGGGGGGGAGAAGGACAAACCGGCGCCGCCGTTGGCGTTTTCCGAGCATGAAAACACCAATTACGACCTGCCGCCGCTTGATTTGCTTCGCCTGCCGAAGCCGGCCGGACAATCGGCCGATCATGCGAACATTTACGCCAACGCGCGCAAACTGGAGAAAACGTTCCAAAGCTTCGGCGTCAAGGCGAAAGTGACGCAAGTGCACCTCGGTCCAGCGGTGACGAAATATGAAGTGTATCCGGATGTCGGGGTGAAAGTGAGCAAAATTGTCAGTTTAAGCGACGATTTGGCGCTCGCTTTGGCGGCGAAAGACATCCGCATTGAAGCACCGATCCCCGGCAAGTCCGCGATCGGCATCGAAGTGCCAAATGAAGAGATCGCCACCGTTTCGCTGCGCGAAGTGCTGGAAGCCATTGAGCATACACGGGATAAGGCGAAGCTGTTGATTCCGCTTGGGCGCGACATCTCCGGTGAAGTCGTCGCCGCGGAACTAAATAAAATGCCGCATTTGTTGATCGCCGGCGCGACCGGCAGCGGCAAAAGCGTCTGCATCAACGGCATTATCGTCAGCCTGCTCATGCGCACAAAGCCGCATGAGGTGAAACTGATGATGATCGATCCGAAAATGGTGGAGCTGAGTGTGTACAACGGTGTTCCTCATTTGTTGACGCCGGTCGTCACCGACGCGAAAAAAGCGGCTCAGGCGCTGAAAAAAGTCGTCCAAGAAATGGAGCGGCGCTACGAGCTGTTCTCGCATACCGGCACGCGCAACATTGAAGGGTATAACGAGCATATCCGCCACCATAACAAAACGGCGTCGGAACAACAACCGCTTTTGCCGTACATCGTCGTGATCATCGACGAATTGGCCGACTTGATGATGGTGGCTTCTTCGGATGTGGAAGAAGCGATCACCCGTTTGGCGCAAATGGCGCGTGCTGCTGGCATCCACTTGATCATCGCCACCCAGCGCCCGTCGGTGGACGTCATCACCGGCGTCATCAAAGCGAACATTCCGTCGCGCATCGCCTTCAGTGTATCATCGCAAATTGACTCGCGCACCATTTTGGATATGGGCGGGGCAGAAAAACTTCTCGGCCGCGGCGATATGTTGTTTTTGCCGATGGGGGCCTCAAAACCAGTGCGCGTCCAAGGGGCGTTTGTCTCCGACCAAGAGGTGGAAGACGTCGTTCGCTTTGTCATCGGCCAGCAGCAGGCGCAATATTATGAGGAGATGTTCGTCGAAGACAGCGAACCGGCTTCCTCAGCCCTTGAAGATGAGTTGTACGATGAGGCGGTCCGTCTTGTTGTGGAAATGCAAAGCGCCTCTGTCTCGATGCTGCAGCGCCGCTTCCGCATCGGTTACAATCGCGCCGCTCGGCTCATTGATGCCATGGAGGAGCGCGGCGTCGTCGGCCCGTATGAAGGAAGCAAGCCGCGCGCTGTTCTTTGGTCGAAGGAAGATTTAAAAAAGACATCATAAATAGGAAAAGGGGCGGGCGAAAAAAGCCTGCCCGTTCAATCATACATCTTATTGGAAGCGCTGCCAATCCTATTTCTTTTTCTTCGACAAAATTTGATATCACCTATTTATTTGCTCAGTAAAAAATGATATAGTAATCTCAAAAAGGTTATATGTCTAATGTCAGAGGTCTGATCTCAACGGAAATGCGTAACACGGAGGACGTTGTCATGTCAATCAAATCAGACAGCCGCCACCTTTACTTGCAAGTGATTGATCGCATCAAGCGTGATATTGAAACGGGAGTGTACAAAGAAAAGCAAAAACTGCCGTCCGAGTTTGAACTTGCCAAACAACTTGGCGTCAGCCGGGCGACATTGAGGGAAGCGCTGCGGGTGCTTGAAGAAGAAAACATTATCATCCGCCGCCACGGCGTCGGAACGTTTGTCAACGCCCGTCCGCTGTTTACGTCCGGCATCGAGCAGCTCTCAAGCGTCACGGATATGATTCGCCAAGCGGGGCGCAAGCCAGGAACGATTTTTTTGTCTTCCTCCATCCAACAGCCGACGGAAGACGATATGCGCCGCTTCCAATGCCGGCCGGACGAGAATTTGTTGCTCATCGAGCGGGTGCGCACCGCCGATGGGGAGCCGGTCGTGTATTGCTTGGATAAAATTTTATGCAAATATTTGCCAAAGGGCATCTCCTATGAACATGAGTCGCTGTTTGAAAACTTGCACAACCAAACGCATCGCGACATCGCCTATGCGGTCGCGCGCATCGTGCCGCTCGGCTATCACGAAAAAGTGTCGCCGATTTTGCAATGCGACCCAGAAACGGCGCTGCTTGTGCTCAAGCAAATGCATTTCGATAAAAACGATGAGCCGATTTTTTATTCCGTCAACTACTTCCGCTCCGACAAGTTCAGCTTCCATGTCATGCGGAAGCGGTTCAGCTTTTAAGGGGGTGAAAATGGGTACATAGAAAGAGAGCGGAAGCTTTATACTAATTAAGGAACAAATTTTTAAGCTAGGGGGTAATGAATGTGAAAAAGCGAATCGGATTGGTGTTGTCCGTCCTGCTTGCCGCTGGCACGCTGCTTAGCGCCTGCGGACAAGCCGGCAACAATGCGGGAGGCGGCAATCAGAAAGATACGTTCAGCGTCGCCATGGTCACCGACGTCGGCGGCATTGACGACAAATCGTTCAACCAGTCGGCTTGGGAAGGGCTGCAAAAGTTCGGCAAAGACAACGGGCTTGAAAAAGGCCGCGGCGGCTACGACTACTTGCAGTCATCGAGCGATGCTGACTATGCCACGAACTTAAACAAGCTTGTGCGCAGCGACTTTGACCTCATTTTCGGCATCGGGTATTTGATGGGCGACGCGGTGAAAGAAGTCGCCAAGCAAAACCCGAAAAAACATTTCGCCATCGTCGACACGGTTGTTGACGAGCCAAATGTCGCCAGCATCACGTTCAAGGAACATGAAGGCTCGTTCCTTGTCGGTGTTGTCGCCGGGTTAATGACGAAAACGAATAAAATCGGCTTTGTCGGTGGGATGGAGATTCCGTTGATCGAAAAATTCGAAAGCGGATTCCGCGCCGGCGTGAAAGCGGTCAATCCGAAGGCGACTGTGGAAGTACAATACGCCGGGGCGTTCGACCAAGCGGATAAAGGGAAAGCGATCGCCTCGAGCATGTACGCGTCTGGCGTCGACATCATCTACCATGCAGCTGGAGCGACTGGGAACGGCGTCTTCTCGGAAGCGAAAGATTTGAAGAAGAAAGATCCAAACCGCGAAATTTGGGTCATCGGTGTTGACAAAGACCAAGCGCCGGAGGGAGAAGTGAAAGTCGGCGGCAAAACGTACAACGTAACGCTCACCTCGATGGTGAAGCGTGTCGACGTTGCTGTCTATGACACGGCGAAACGGGCGAAAGAGGGCGACTTCCCAGGCGGCAAAACGATTGAGTACGGGCTGCCGGAAAATGGGGTCGGCATTGCCCCGACACAAGACAACATTCCGGAGAACGTGTTAAAAACAGTTGACGAATGGAAGCAAAAAATCATCAAAGGCGAAGTGAAAGTTCCGACAAACCGGAAAGAGTATGAACAATTCGCTGCGACGATCAAGTGACGAACAACGGCGAAGAAGGCTAGTGCGCACCGCTAGCCTTCTTCAAAATCATGAAATGAAGGGCGGCGGTTTCGCTGTCGCCTTTCATTTTGTGATTTTGACCTTGCTTGAGTAAGGAGTGAATCGCTTGGAATACGTGATTGAAATGCTCAATATCCGCAAGGTGTTTGGCACGTTTGTCGCCAACGACAACATTACGCTGCAAGTGAAAAAGGGGGAGATTCACGCTCTGCTTGGCGAAAACGGGGCTGGCAAATCGACGCTCATGAACGTGCTGTTTGGGTTATACCAACCGGACGGCGGTGAAATCCGCGTGAAAGGAAAGCCGGTGCGCATCACCGACCCGAATGTCGCCAATGATCTCGGCATCGGCATGGTGCATCAGCACTTTATGCTCGTCGATACGTTCACCGTGACGGAAAACATTATTTTAGGCAGTGAACCGACGCGGGCCGGGACGATCGATATGAAGCGGGCGGAGCGCGAAGTGCGCGAATTGTCGGAACGATATGGACTCGCGGTCGATCCGACAGCAAAGATCGCCGATATTTCTGTTGGCATGCAGCAGCGCGTGGAAATTTTAAAGACGCTCTACCGTGGGGCCGATATTTTGATTTTTGACGAACCGACAGCGGTGTTGACGCCTCAGGAAATTCGCGAGCTCATGCAAATTATGCGCACGCTCGTCCGCGAAGGGAAATCCATCATTTTAATTACGCACAAGCTCAAAGAAATTATGGAAGTGTGCGACCGCGTCACCGTCATCCGCCGCGGCAAAGGAATTGCGACGCTCAATGTGGCTGAGACGAATCCGAACGAACTGGCGGCGCTCATGGTCGGCCGCGAGGTGCAGTTTACAACCGCTAAGAAACCGGCTGAACCGGGGAAACCCGTGTTGGAAATTCAAAATTTAGTCGTCAAGGACGCGCGTGGAATCAAAACGGTCAATGGTTTGAACTTGACGGTGCACGCGGGCGAGATCGTCGGCATTGCCGGAGTCGACGGCAATGGGCAGACCGAGCTTATTGAAGCTATAACCGGCTTGATCAAAGCGGAATCAGGGACAATCCGCCTCAACGGCCGAGACATTACGAATTTGCCGCCGCGCAAAATCATCGAAGCCGGCGTCGGCCATATTCCGCAAGATCGGCATAAGCACGGGCTTGTCCTTGACTTTCCGATCGGCGAAAACATGGTGCTGCAAACGTACTATCAGCCGCCGTACTCGAAACGGGGTCTGTTGAATTTTCAAGCCATTTACGAAAAAGCGCGCCAGCTTATCCGCGAGTTTGATGTGCGCACACCGGATGAATATACGAAGGCGCGGGCGTTATCGGGCGGAAACCAGCAAAAAGCGATCATCGGCCGCGAAGTCGATCGCGACCCGGACTTGTTGATCGCTGCTCAGCCGACGAGGGGGCTTGACGTCGGAGCGATTGAGTTTATTCATAAGCGGCTCATTGAACAGCGAGACCGCGGGAAAGCGGTGCTGCTCGTTTCGTTTGAGCTCGACGAAGTGATGAACGTCAGCGATCGGATCGCCGTCATTTATGAAGGAAGCATCGTGGCCATCGTCGATCCGAAAGAAACGACGGAACAAGAGCTCGGGCTGTTGATGGCCGGAAGCAAACGGAAGGAAGCAGGTGTGTCGTGATGAAGTCGAATCGTCTCCAGCAATTTTTGATTCCATTGTTGGCCGTTCTTCTTGGCATGATCGCCGGCTCGATCGTGATGCTCGCAAGCGGCTACAATCCGATCGCCGGCTTTTCCGCTCTCGTGTACGGAGCGTTTGGCGATACGTACTATATCGGCGAAACGATCCGCCAGACGACGCCATACATTTTAACCGGCTTGGCGGTGGCGTTTGCCTTTCGCACCGGCTTGTTTAACATCGGGGTCGAAGGGCAGCTGATCGTCGGCTGGCTGGCGGCTGTTTGGGTCGGGGTGTCCTTTGATTTGCCCAAAATCATCCATTTGCCGCTCGCCCTGTTGGCCGCCGCGTTGGCCGGAGCGCTGTGGGGCTTGATTCCGGGCGTGCTGAAGGCGTATTTGAAAGTGCATGAAGTCATTATTACGATCATGATGAACTATATTGCCTTGCATGTGACGAACGCCATCATCCGTTCCGTTTTGTCTGATGAGGGATTTAAATCAAAGCCGGTGAAAGAAAGCGCATCGCTTCACTCCGACTTTTTCGATGCCATTACGCATCACTCCACCATGCATTACGGCATTTTCATCGCTGTCGCTGCCGCGTTTGTCATGTGGTTTTTGCTTGAGCGGACGACGAAAGGGTTTGAGCTGCGGGCGGTCGGTTTCAATCAGCACGCGTCACAGTACGCCGGCATGAATGTGCGCGCCAACATCATTTTAGCGATGGTCATCTCCGGCGCATTTGCCGGTGTCGCCGGGGCGATGGAGGGGCTTGGCACATTTGGAAACATCTCCACGAAAGCTGGCTTTACCGGTCTTGGATTTGATGGCATCGCGGTGGCCTTGATCGGGGGAAACAACGCGTTTGGCATTTTGCTCTCCGCCTTGTTGTTTGGCGCCTTGAAAGTCGGGGCGCTGGAAATGCCGTCAAGTGCCGGTGTGCCGACCGAACTCGTCGATATTATTATCGCGCTCATTATTTTCTTTGTTGCATCCAGCTACATGATCCGCTGGTTGCTATCTCGTTGGCAAAAGGGGGCGGAGTAAGTGAGCGTGTATGACGTCTTGCAAACGATTATCCCGACAACGATTTTCTTTGCGGCTCCCCTCATTTTCACCGCTCTTGGCGGCGTGTTTAGCGAACGGTCCGGCGTCGTCAATATCGGGCTTGAAGGATTGATGACCATCGGCGCGTTTGTCGGCATTGTCTTCAATTTGACGTTTGCCGATCGGTTTGGCGAATGGACGCCGTGGCTTGCTTTATTGGCTGCCATGGTGGTCGGTGCCGTATTTTCCCTGCTGCACGCGGTTGCGTCGGTCACGTTTCGCGCTGATCAAGTCGTCAGCGGGGTGGCGATCAACTTTTTGGCGCTTGGCCTGTCGCTGTTTTTAGTGAAGAAAATGTATGGCAAAGGACAAACGGACCAAATTCAAGTCGGGTTTGACAAAATTGACGTGCCGGTGTTAAGCGACATTCCTGTTATCGGGCCACTGTTGTTTTCCAACGCGTACGCGCCGTCGTATATCGCCATTGCACTGGCGTTTGTGTCATGGTATGTCATTTACAAAACGCCGTTCGGTCTGCGGCTGCGCGCCGTTGGCGAACATCCGATGGCGGCGGATACGATGGGGATTCATGTCGCCAAAATGCGCTATATTGCTGTGATGATCAGCGGCGCGCTCGGCGGCTTGGGCGGTGCGGTATACGCGACGATCATTTCCCGCGATTTCAGCCACGCGACGATTTCTGGGCACGGATTTATGGCGCTTGCGGCGATGATTTTCGGCAAATGGCATCCGATCGGTGCGATGGGGGCGGCGCTCTTTTTCGGGTTGGCGCAAAGCTTGAGCATCGTCGGGCAAACGATTCCGTTTTTGAAAAACGTCCCGACCGTTTACTTGCTCATCGCTCCTTATGCGCTCACCATTTTGGCGCTGGCGGGCTTCATCGGCCGCGCTGAGGCGCCGAAAGCGGCCGGCACGCCATACATCAAAGGAAAACGGTGATGAAAACGGCTGTCCGAAAAACGGACGGCCGTTTTTTGCTGAATGGAATGATTTGCATTTTTCCATTGGCAAAAGGTATATTGTTGATAAGACGCTTTACAATAAAGATAGTCTATGTTTGCAAAGAGAAAAAGTAAGGAGGAGTTGGATTGGTCGACGAAAAAGTCACAGCGGTCGGACCGATACGCGTCCATACAATTTCGACCGATAAGTACAAAACGAACACGATCGTTTGGAAAATGAAGGCCCCTCTTGCCAAAGAGACGGTCACGCTGCGGGCGCTTTTGCCATACGTCCTGCAAAGCGGTACGGCGGACTATCCGAGCGTCAAGGCGCTGCGCACCTATTTGGATGAATTGTACGGGGCGACGCTGAACGTCGATTTAGCGAAAAAGGGCGAACATCATATCATGACGATTCGCATTGATGTTGCCAATGAACGATTTTTGCCGCAGCAAACGCCGCTTCTTGCGAAAGCGCTTCAGCTCTTGGCTGATCTTCTGTTCCGCCCGGCGCTTGATGGCGGCCGGTTTGTCACCGACATTGTCGAGCAGGAGAAGCGGGCGCTCCGCCAACGCATTCAGGCGGTATATGATGACAAAATGCGCTATGCGAACATGCGCCTCGTAGAAGAAATGTGTCAAGGCGAACCGTACGCCCTCTCGCCAAACGGAGAGCTTGAAGACGTGGACGGCATCACGGCGGAAGGGCTGTATCGCTATTATGAACGGGCGCTGGCCGAAGATGAATTGGATCTATATGTCATTGGCGATGTAGTTGAAGAGACGGTGCTCGATGCGGTGAAGCAGCGGTTTTCCTTGCCGGATCGTCCAAAGCAGGCGCGCGCATCATCGGTTTCTGTCAAGCCGCAAGGGGAAGTCCGCGAAGTCATTGAGCGGCAGGACGTGAAGCAAGGAAAGCTCAACATCGGCTATCGGACGAATGTGACGTATGAAGATGACGATTATTACGCCTTGCAAATGTTTAACGGCATTTTTGGCGGTTTTTCCCATTCGAAGCTGTTCATCAACGTCCGTGAGAAGGCGAGTCTTGCTTATTATGCCGCTTCCCGTCTTGAAAGCCATAAAGGGCTTTTGTTGGTCATGTCCGGCATTGAGCCAGCCAATTATGAAAAGGCGCGCCGCATCATCGATGAACAGATGCAGGCGATGAAAAACGGCGATTTCACGGATGAAGAAATGGCGCAGACGAAAGCAGTCATCCGCAACCAGTTGCTTGAGACGCTCGATACGCCGCGCGGGCTTGTCGAAGTGTTGTACCATAACGTCGTCTCAACGCGAAAGCGCCCGATCGATGAATGGCTTGCCGGCACCGATCAAGTGACGCGCGAGGATGTGGTGCGCGTTGCTGGCAAAGTGGTGCTTGATACGGTGTACTTTTTGACCGGAATGGAGGCGACGGAAGATGGAAAAACGGGTGTATGAAACGCTTCAGGAAACGCTGTTTTATGAAAAAATGGACAACGGGCTTGACGTATACATTTTGCCGAAAAAAGGATTCAACAAAACGTACGCGGTGTTTACGACGAACTACGGCTCGGTTGACAATCAGTTTGTGCCGCTTGGAAAAACAGAAATGAAACGTGTTCCGGACGGCATCGCCCATTTTTTGGAGCATAAGCTGTTTGAAAAAGAAGACGGAGATGTGTTCCAACAGTTCAGCAAACAAGGCGCCTCAGCGAACGCCTTTACGACGTTCACCCGCACCGCTTATTTGTTCTCAAGCACGGACAACGTCGAGAAAAACTTGGAAACGTTGATGGACTTTGTACAAACCCCATACTTTTCCGACAAAACAGTGGAGAAAGAAAAAGGAATCATCGGCCAGGAAATCCGAATGTACGACGACAACCCGGATTGGCGCGTCTATTTCGGCGCCATCGAAAGCATGTATCATAACCATCCGGTCAAAATCGACATCGCCGGCACGGTCGAATCGATCGCCCAAATTACGAAAGAGCTGCTGTATGAGTGCTACGAAACGTTTTATCATCCAAGCAACATGCTTTTGTTTGTCGTCGGGCCGGTCGATGAGCAAAAAACGATGCAACAAATCCGCGACAACCAAGCGAAAAAGTCGTTTCCGCAGGCGCCGGAGGTGAAACGGTTTTCGTATGAAGAGCCAAGCGATGTCGCGAAAAAGAAACACGTGATCCCGATGCACGTGCAGACGAACAAATGCTTTGTCGGCATCAAAGCGCCGTCCGTTCCGGAAACCGGCGAACAAAAGCTGCGACATGAGCTGGCGTTTCACGTTGCCTTGGACTATTTGTTCGGAAAAAGCTCGCCGCACTACGAACGGCTGTACCGCGAAGGGCTGATCGATGATACATTTATGTACGATTATACCGAAGAGCGCGGATTCGGCTTCGCGCTGATCGGCGGCGATACAAGGGACGCTGAACGGCTCGCCTCGGAAATTCAAACGGTGCTGCTGTCGTTTTCGTGGGAAGCAGTCAAAAAGGAAGAGTTTGAACGGGTGAAAAAGAAAAAAATCGGCGCCTTTTTGCGGGCGCTCAATTCGCCGGAATACATCGCCAACCAGTTTACGCGCTATGCGTTTTACGGCTCCAACCTGTTTGACATTTTGCCGGCGCTTTCATCGCTTGCGATGGACGATATCGCGGCGGTCGCCTCTTCTTGTTTTCGCGATTCACAAATCGCGGTTTGTGAAGTCGTTCCAAAAGGGCAATAAGGCATCCTTCCTGTGAAGGATGCTTTTTTACGGCAAAAAGGAGAGATGGTTTCATGCGCTACGCCTTGATCACTGGAGCCTCCGGAGGAATCGGACAAAGCATCGCCCGCGTGCTCGCTCGGGAGGGGTATGGACTTTTTCTTCATTACCATCGCCGACGAGCGCCGGTTGAATCGTTGAAAAAAGAACTTGCTGGCACGCACGTGGTGCCGATTGAGGCTGATTTGTCGACGTCTGATGGGGTGGAAAAGCTCGTTTCGCAAATCGATCGCCCAGTTGATGCCATCGTTTACAACAGCGGTGCAAGCTATTACGGATTGTTGACCGACATGAACGATGAACTCATCGAACGGATGGTGCGGCTTCACATGACAAGCCCGGCGCTGCTCATCAAACGGCTGATCCCGTCAATGGTCGCGAGAAAGCGCGGCCATATTGTGTTCATTTCCTCAATTTGGGGATTGTGCGGTGCGTCGTGTGAGGCGGTGTATTCGATGACAAAGGGAGGGCAGAACGCGTTTGCCAAGGCGCTCGCCAAGGAGCTTGCCCCAAGCGGCATTCGCGTCAACGCTGTTGCACCGGGGGCGATTGATACCGATATGCTGCGGGTGTTTCGCCCTGAGGAGCTGGAAGCGCTCACTGACGACATTCCAGCCGGCCGGCTCGGCACGCCGGATGAGGTGGCGGAAACGGTGGCATTTTTACTGTCTGATGCCGCTTCGTATATCACCGGCCAAGTCATTTCCGTCAACGGCGGCTGGTATTGTTGAACGTATATTTTCCGATTGGGCAGGCAAACTATCCTTGAAACATTCAACAAGGAGGGATTGACATGTCGGTGCTGGATAACTTTGAACAATGGAAAGACTTTTTGGCGGAACGTTTAGAACAAGCCCAACAGCAAGGATTGACCCAGCAAGTGATCACAGATGTCGCTTACCAAATCGGGGATTATTTGGCGAAACACGTCGACCCGAAAAACCCGGAAGAACGGGTGCTTGCTGATCTTTGGAGCGTTGCGGATGAAAAAGAGCAGCACGCCCTTGCCAACATGATGGTCAAGCTCGTTCAACAAAAATAATCACCCGGTAAAAAGAGAGGGGTCTCCCTCTCTTTTTTCTTCCTCCTTTTCGGTTGCTTTTCCATTTGCGATTATAGTAGTATGAACTTAGCATAAGGCGTTTGTGCGGACACCGGCAAGGGAGGAGACGGGATGGGCAAACAAGAATGGTATTTGGAATATGAAATTCATGTCAACCGCCCCGGGCTGCTCGGCGATGTCGCTTCGCTGCTTGGCATGTTGTCCATTAACATCGTGACGATCAACGGTGTCCGGGATTCGCGCCGCGGCATGCTGCTTTTGTGCGACAATAATGAGCAGATCGAGCGGCTGGCGACGATCTTGCGGACGATGGACAACATTACCGTGACGAAGCTGCGCCAGCCGAAGCTGCTCGACCGCCTCGCCGTCCGCCACGGCCGCTACATCCAGCGCGATGCCGATGACAAAAAAACGTTCCGCTTCGTCCGCGATGAGCTTGGACTGCTCGTCGATTTTATGGCCGAACTTTTTAAAGAAAAAGGGCATAAGTTGATCGGCATCCGCGGAATGCCGCGCGTCGGCAAGACGGAGTCGATCGTTGCCGCCAGCGTGTGCGCCAACAAACGATGGTTGTTTGTTTCATCGACGCTGATTAAACAGACGGTTCGCACGCAGCTGATGGAAGATGAGTACAGCGAGGACAACATTTTCATTATCGACGGCATCGTCTCAATGCGCCGGGGGAATGAGCAGCACTGGCAGCTCATCCGTGAGCTCATGCGCCTTGAGGCGACGAAAGTCGTGGAGCATCCGGACATGTTTGTTCGTCATACGGAGTATACCCTTGATGATTTTGACTATATTATTGAGCTGCGCCATGAACCGGACGAAGATATTTCCTATGAAGCGATTGACCGCCCATCCTTGTTGGGCGGCGATGGGTTTTCTGAATTTGGGTTTTAATTTAAAAAAGTGGAAGGTGTTGGCCGTTGACGGAACTAGGGAAACGTTTACGGGAAGCGCGGGAAGAAAAAAATATGAGCTTGGACGAGCTGCAGGAAATGACGAAAATTCAAAAGCGGTATTTGATCGGCATTGAGGAAGGCAACTATGCCATCATGCCTGGAAATTTTTATGTACGCGCCTTCATCCGACAATATGCCGAAGCGGTCGGGCTTGACCCGGATGAGCTGTTTGAGCAGTATAAACAAGACATTCCCCAGTCGTATCAAGATGACATGCCGCAGACGCTGTCGCGTGTCAAAACGCGCCAGCAGCTGTCTGCCGAAGGGGAGAAATGGCTTGATTGGCTGCCGAAAGTAATTGTTGCGGCGGTCGTCATCGGGGCAGCCGTCCTCGTTTGGGTGCTGCTCCAGCGCGGTACCGCAAATGAGCCGCCGACAAAGACAAGCCCAAAAACAGCGGAGGTCGAGCGGTCGAAACATTCGCCGCTTGAGCAGGCAAAAGAAAAAGAGGAAGCGAAGAAGGCGGAAGAAAAGAAAGGGCAAAAAGGCGAGACGGCTCCGGCCGCTGAACAAGAAAAACCGGCTGCCCCAGCTGCAGCCTTGAATGTAACGGAAAAACGCGGCAATACGGCGACGATCGAAGTCGCCAACTCCGGCGCGTTTTCGATTGAGCTTGCGTCCAAAGGAACGTCGTGGGTCGAAGTATACAATACGAAAGGTCATACGTTTTACCGCGGCAACTTGACAAGCGGGCAGACGAAAACGTTCGACTTGTCGGCGGAAAGCGAAGTGTGGGTGAAAATCGGGCGCACGCTGGACGTCGACATGAAGGTAAACGGCCAGCCGTTTGCCTATCCGTTTGCCCCGAAAGACGAAGTGTACCAAAAGCTGCATTTCATATTGAAAAAGTGATGGAACAAGGCGCTTTTCCGCCAGGAAGGCGCCTGCTTTTCGCATGGACTGAACTATGTTGAGTGAGCGGAGGTATTTGGGGTGAACTTGCCGAATAAAATTACGGTAGCGCGCATTATGCTCATCCCGTTTTTCGTGATCGTGATGCTCGTTCCGTTCGGGTGGGGGAGCATCCAAATCGACGGGACAGAGCTTCCGGTTGCCCATCTTGTCGGGGCGCTCATTTTCATCGTTGCATCAACAACGGACTGGATTGACGGCTATTACGCCCGCAAGTACGGACTTGTGACGAACTTGGGCAAGTTTTTGGATCCGTTGGCCGATAAACTGCTCGTATCCGCGGCGCTTATTGTGCTTGTGGAGCTCGGAGCTGCTCCTTCGTGGATGGTGATCGTCATCATCAGCCGCGAGTTTGCCGTCACCGGCTTGCGGCTCGTGCTTGCCGGCGAGGGGGAAGTCGTCGCTGCCAACATGCTTGGCAAAATCAAGACATGGACGCAAATCGTCGCCATTTCTGCTTTGTTGTTGCATAACTTCCCATTCTCACTCATTTCGTTTCCGTTCGCCGAATTGGCGCTGTGGGTGGCGGTCATTTTCACGATTTGGTCCGGTTGGGATTATTTTGCGAAAAACAGACATGCGTTTTCCCATTCGAAATAGCCGGCCAGAGAGGGGGAAAAAGTCTGTTGAACGCGGAGATCATTGCCGTCGGCTCCGAGCTGTTGCTTGGGCAAATCGCCAATACGAACGCCCAATTTTTGTCGCAGCAGCTGGCGATGCTCGGCATTAACGTCTATTTCCATACGGTGGTCGGCGACAACGCCGGCCGCCTCGAACAGGCGGTGAAAACGGCGCAAACGAGAGCAAACCTCATCATTTTCACCGGCGGCCTCGGCCCGACGAAAGACGATTTGACGAAGGAGACGATCGCCCGTTTGCTTGGCCGTCGGCTCGTGATGGATCCGGAAGCGCTGCGGGAGATTGAAGCGTATTTTGCCCGCACAAATCGGCCGATGACGGAAAACAATAAAAAGCAGGCGCTCGTCTTGGAAGGATCGACGGTGCTGAAAAACGAACACGGCATGGCGCCTGGGATGGCGCTCTCGGTCAATGGCATCACGTACATGCTGCTTCCCGGGCCGCCGAAGGAAATGCAGCCGATGTTCACCAAATATGGGAGCGCCTTTTTGCGTTGCACGTTTTCGCTTTCCGAGCGCATCGAGTCACGCGTGCTCCGTTTTTTTGGCATCGGCGAATCAGCGCTTGAAACGGCGATTGCGGATTTGATCGACGTTCAGTCGAACCCGACGATCGCGCCGTTGGCCGGCGACGGTGAAGTGACGCTCCGTCTGACGGCGAAGCACCGGGATGAGGCAGAGGCGAAGCGGCTGCTTGATGAGACGGAAGCCGCCGTTTTGGCGCGCGTCGGCCGCTACTGCTACGGATATAACGACGAAACGTTGTTTACAAAGACGTTCAAACGGTTAAAAGAAAAAGGATGGACGATCGCGTCGGCCGAAAGCTTGACCGGGGGCCTTTTCCTCGAACAGCTCACCGCCGTCCCCGGCGCATCGCAAGTCGTACAGGGCGGTGTTGTTTGCTATACGAATCGCGTGAAAGAACGCGTGCTCGGCGTCCCGCGCCCTCTGCTTGAGGCAGACGGGGCGGTGAGCGAGCCGTGCGCCCGCTTGCTTGCTGAAAACGTCCGCGCGATGTGCGATGCGGATATCGGCATCAGCTTCACCGGTGTCGCCGGCCCTGATCCGCTTGAGGGTCACCCGCCCGGCACCGTGTATATCGGCATCGCCGTCCGCGGACGCGACACGACCGTCCATCGTCTGATGCTGTCCGGCACGCGTGATGCCATCCGTGTCCGCACGGCCAAATACGGCTGCTTCTTCCTATTGGAAATGCTCGCGGCCGACCGCTGATCGGCCGCCCCCTTCCTTGAACATTCTCCACCGCACATCGTTTGTTTCCACCGCATGGGTATGGCGATTGTTGCTAGTTCCTCCATTGAAAAAACGAATGAACGTTCGTTTTTTGCTTGGCAATGGCCGCAAAACGCGGTATAGTATAAGTAGTCCTAGAATAAGGAGGAGTAGATGAGTGAACCAGGATCGTCAAGCTGCATTGGAGCAGGCATTAAAACAAATTGAACGACAGTTTGGCAAGGGGGCCATCATGAAGCTCGGGGAGCAAGTCGACCGCAAAGTGTCGGTCGTGCCGAGCGGTTCGCTGGCGCTCGACATCGCGTTAGGCGTCGGCGGCTATCCGCGCGGGCGGATTGTGGAAATTTACGGCCCGGAATCGTCCGGAAAAACGACCGTTGCCCTTCACGCGATCGCTGAAGTGCAAAAGCGGGGCGGGCAAGCAGCTTTCATCGACGCAGAGCATGGTGCGACCTGTTGCTAACCCAAGTATGGTGGAAACGCCATACGAAAAGTTAGCGGGACTGAAACTTAGTAGGTCCTAACTGCATCACCGAGAGCTCGGTGAAAATCCGAGACAGGAATGAAGGTTGGCATTCCTGCCCTAATACCCCGACGTGCGGTCATGGTGCGCAACATGGCTGTACGAAGCTCGGAGAGGACGGCGAAAAGCAGACCTGAGAAGCGGTTAGCGAAGTAGCCGGGGGTCCATAAAGCTCCTATGGCTAGAGAACGCATAGCGTTGGAACGAACCACCGGAAGTACGGCTCGTAAGGCGTGGGGCGCCGAAAAAAGAAGGCGCTCACCTCCTAAGTGAGGTTCAGCCCTGGATGAGGTATTCGTGTTTGCCGAGTCTGGATTGATCCCGTAGAGGATCTTTGCCTTGAGCCCGCCAACCATGGGCAGAAAGGCGGCTGACGGGTCAGAGGTGGAGCCTAAGGGAGCATGCAAGGATAGGTGATGCGGTACAGGTGAACCATCCCAGTGGATGATAAGGGGTGCGCACCCCGATGCCACTAAGCAGTAGGAAATGACTGCTGAAGGGATGGGGCAGCAGCCCGTAGTAGTGATGAAACAGGGTAATGCCTGTTGAGCGAAGGGGCATAGTCGAGTACCTTTTAGGCTACTAACCCCAGACGACGATTAGGAAGCCGTGAGGAAACCCAAAAGAGGGTTTCGGTGAGCGAAACTGACTACCAACGTGTATAATACAAATCCTGAAAGAAAGGATTTGATATTATCACAAACACGTTTCAAGAACTAATCAGCCCGAGGACGGAACAAGAGTTCCGCGACCTACAGGATAAGATGTATGCAATCACGAAGGAATGCTTAAACAAAGGGGACATTCCGCGATTCAAAGGGTTAATCGAAATAGCGAGTAGTGATGTCGTTATCGTCTCTGCGATCCACAAGATCAAATCTAACCGAGGAAGCAAAACCGCAGGGACAGACGAACAAACCATTAACGACATACTAACGCGAAACTATGATGAAGTAATAAACTTCGTCAAAAGAAACTTCAAGAGGTACAAACCTAAACCAATCAAAAGGGTGTTTATCCCAAAACCCGGAAAGAAGGAAAAGAGACCCCTAGGCATTCCAACAATTGCAGACCGAATCATCCAAGAATGCGTGAGGATGACAATCGAGCCAATTCTTGAAGCACAATTCTTTCAACACTCCTATGGGTTTAGACCATACAGAGATCCGAAACACGCAATTGAAAGATGCGTGCACATATGCAACCGCATAGGGTACAACTGGGTAATAGAGGGGGATATCAAAGGTTTCTTTGACCATGTAGATCATACCATCCTGATCAAGCAACTTTGGCACATGGGCATACGAGACAGACGTATGCTTATGATTATCAAATCAATGTTAAAGGCAGGGGTCATGAAGGAAACCAAAGTAAACGAAATGGGCACACCACAAGGTGGGATAATCTCCCCTCTGCTAACAAATGTGTATCTTCATAAACTCGATCAATGGATAATCAGAGAATGGGAAGAAAAGAAGATGCGAAATGGAACCACCAGTCGCACAGCTAAATTCAAGTCGCTTAGAGACCACTCAACTATAACTAAACCCGAGTTTTATGTAAGATACGCAGACGACTGGGTGCTATTCACTGATAGTAAGGAAAATGCGGAGAGATGGAAATCCCGCATCAAGAAATACCTGAAAGAAAACCTAAAACTCGAATTATCGGATGATAAAACCCTTATAACTAACATCAAAAAGAAACCAATGAAGTTTTTGGGTTTCAAGATCAGGATGTTACCTCATGGCAAGGGCGGTAAATACATCGGATATGCGAGTGCAGACAAGGACAAAATCAGAAGGAAGGTCGAGCAACTTAAGAAAGACCTTCGAAGATTAAAATTCTGCCCCGACCAAGAGTGGCTGATCACTGATATCAATCTGATAAACAGTAAAATCAGAGGAATCATCAATTATTACTCTAGCGCTCCTAGTATTAACATGGATGTGAGGGAATTCAGAGAATCCCTCAAATACACATCCTACAAAGCAATAAAGAAATACGGGGCAGAATGGATACCGGCTAACCAGTGCTACAACCTAGCACCACTGTACCCGGACAGAACAGAACAAGTACCTGCGGTAAAAATAAAAGAGAAATGGCTCGGTATAATGAGCATCGGATTCGCAACTTGGATCAAAACTAGCCAAAAGAATCAAAAGGAAACTCCCTATACAGCGGAGGGTAGGAGGATAAGACTCCAAAACACAGGTAAAAAACCACTGACTGTAAGAGCACAATGGCTCCTAGACAGTGGGTACCTCAACCTGATACAAGGAGTCAAATCCAGTCAATTATACAACTTCGAGTTCTTCATGAACCGATGCTACGCCTTCAATAGGGATAAAGGGAAGTGCAAAATATGTGGTGACATACTACAACCTTTCAACACAAGAACACACCACATAAACAACAAGCTTCCACTAAACGAAATAAACAAGGTAAGTAACCTTGCATCGGTCTGCGACGAATGCCATACACTTATCCATAAGAAAGAAATTGATCAAACAGACACTAGTCACTTGAAGGCTTGTGCAATCAAGAAACTCGAGAAGTACAGGAAACATATATACGGGCAGAGTCTTGGGCATGATTAGTAGCCGGGGTACTCGATGGAACGCCGTGTGCGGGGAAACTCGCATGCACGGTGTGAAGCGGGGGAAAACAGCCCCTCCGGGTAATGCTGAGGGTGACTGTTACCTATCGCTATCGCTCGATCCGATTTACGCACAAAAATTAGGGGTCAATATCGATGAATTGCTGCTTTCCCAGCCTGACACGGGCGAGCAGGCGCTCGAAATCGCTGAAGCGCTCGTGCGAAGCGGCGCGGTCGATATTATCGTCATCGACTCGGTGGCGGCGCTTGTGCCGAAAGCGGAAATTGAAGGGGAGATGGGCGACGCCCATGTCGGCTTGCAAGCGCGGCTTATGTCGCAGGCGCTTCGCAAGCTGTCTGGCGCCATTAACAAATCGAAAACGATCGCCATCTTCATCAACCAAATTCGTGAAAAAGTCGGCGTCATGTTTGGCAATCCGGAAACGACGCCAGGCGGGCGGGCGCTCAAGTTTTACGCTTCCGTCCGCTTAGAGGTGCGCCGCGCCGAGCAAATCAAGCAAGGCAACGATATGGTCGGCAACAAGACGAAAATCAAAGTCGTCAAAAACAAAGTTGCGCCGCCATTTAAAACAGCTGACGTCGACATTATGTACGGTGAAGGCATTTCCCGCGAAGGGGAAATTATCGACATGGCGTCCGAATTGGACATCGTGCAAAAAAGCGGTTCGTGGTATTCGTACAAAGACGAGCGGCTTGGCCAAGGGCGGGAAAACGCAAAGCAATTTTTGAAGGAAAACCCGCACATTGCCGATGAAATCGCCCGCGCCATCCGCCAGCATTACGGCATCGATGTCGAAGAGGGAACGAGCGAACCGCAGCAAGACGGGTTCGGATTGCTTGAAGAATAACGGCACAAGGCGTCCTGGCAAGTGGCTGGGGCGCCTTTTTCCATCCGTGCCGCCTGTGAAGAAAGAGGACGGTGAGCCCAAAAAGGGTCGTGGGCGGAACGGTCTTGTTCCGTTGTCACCCTCTAGAAGGTTGGTGAAAAACCGCTGTTTGCCTTGATCGGCGATTGAACGCGTGAACATAGAGGCTGATGCAACAAGTTTTTTCTACTTGAGAAACAATTCCGAGAAGCGGTTGCGCGAGTAAATCACCAGCCTCCTAGACGCGTCCGCCCGCCGTCAAAGTCGAGGGCCGGGGCGCGTCGGTGTAATATCTTGACAATTCCTATTGCCGCCTTTACAATGAACATGTATATTTGTCCATATGCGCGGCAGGGCCATGTGTCCGCCGGCGGACCGCCTTCGTGCGGAAGGCTGCGCGGGCGATTGCAATGCCAAGCGACTGAGCTAATGGATTGAAAACGGGAATGTCCATCTGCGCCGGTCATGGCGGTGAGAAGAGAGCGAAAGGAAACCGAACAGCAAGAGGAGGTGAAACGATGGGTTCGATCATCATCTCCGCTTTGCTTGCCTTAGTCATTGGTGCCGTTGTTGGCTTTTTTGTTCGCAAATCGATTGCCGAAGCGAAAATCGGCGGGGCGAAAGCCGCTGCCGAACAGCTGATTGAGGAGGCGAAACGCGAGGCGGACGCCTTGAAAAAAGAGGCGCTTCTCGAAGCGAAAGACGAGATTCATAAACTGCGTACGGAGGCGGAGCGTGATATCCGCGACCGGAGAAGCGAACTCCAAAAACAAGAAAACCGCCTGATGCAAAAGGAGGAAAATCTCGACCGCAAAGATGAAGCGCTCAACAAACGTGAGGCGTTGCTTGAGGCAAAGGAAGAAGCGTTGAACGAAAGACAACAGCATATTGAACAAATGGAAAGCAAAGTGGAAGCGCTCGTCAAACAACAACAAGCCGAACTGGAACGCATTTCCGGCCTGACGCGCGACGATGCCCGCCAGCTCATTTTAGAGCGCGTGGAGAAAGAACTGTCGCATGAGATTGCGATGATGATCAAAGAGGCGGAAACGCGGGCGAAAGAGGAGGCAGACAAACGGGCGAAGGCGATTTTGTCGCTTGCTATCCAACGTTGCGCTGCCGATCATGTCGCCGAAACGACTGTTTCCGTCGTCAATTTGCCAAACGACGAAATGAAAGGGCGGATCATCGGGCGCGAAGGGCGGAACATTCGCACGCTCGAGACGTTGACCGGCATCGATTTGATCATCGACGATACGCCGGAAGCGGTCATTTTGTCCGGATTTGACCCGATTCGCCGTGAGACGGCGCGCATCGCGCTCGATAAGCTTGTGCAAGATGGCCGCATCCATCCAGCGCGCATTGAGGAAATGGTCGAAAAGGCGCGTCGCGAAGTGGATGAGCATATCCGCGAAGTCGGCGAACAGACGACGTTTGAAGTCGGTGTTCACGGCTTGCATCCGGATTTGATCAAAATTTTAGGGCGGCTCAAATTCCGAACGAGCTACGGACAAAACGTCTTAAAACATTCGGTGGAAGTGGCGTTTTTAGCCGGACTAATGGCGGCCGAGCTTGGGGAGGACGAAATGCTGGCGCGCCGGGCCGGCTTGCTTCATGACATCGGCAAGGCGATCGACCACGAAGTGGAAGGGAGCCATGTGGAAATCGGCGTTGAGCTGGCGACGAAGTATAAAGAACATCCAGTCGTCATCAACAGCATCGCCTCCCATCATGGCGATACGGAACCGACGTCGGTCATCGCTGTGCTCGTCGCGGCGGCCGATGCGCTGTCGGCGGCGCGGCCGGGAGCGCGCAGCGAAACGCTGGAAAACTATATCCGTCGTCTAGAGAAGCTTGAAGAAATTGCCGAATCGTACGAAGGTGTTGAAAAATCGTACGCCATTCAAGCGGGGCGTGAAGTGCGCATTATGGTCAAACCGGATATGATCGACGATTTGGAAGCGCACCGGCTGGCGCGTGATATCCGCAAACGGATCGAAGAAGAGCTTGATTACCCGGGCCATATTAAAGTGACGGTCATCCGTGAAACGCGGGCCGTTGAATACGCGAAATAAAGTGGCTATTGCCACTTTCTTTTTTTGTGCGTAAAATAGGAGGGTATAACGATGCGGAGATGGGCGCAAGGGGATATTTTTCGTTTAGAAAGGGATCAGGGATGAGAATTTTATTTATCGGCGACGTCGTCGGTTCGCCGGGGCAAAAAATGGTGGAGCACTATTTGCCAAAGCTGAAGGAAAAGCATCGGCCGGACGTCGTTGTGATCAACGGCGAAAATGCCGCCGGCGGGAAAGGAATCACCGAACCGATTTACCGGGCGCTTCTCGCTTGGGGGGCTCATGTCATCACGTTGGGCAATCACGCATGGGACAAACGCGATATTTTTGAGTTTATCGATCAGGCGAAGGCGCTGATCCGCCCGGCGAATTACCCGCCGGGCACGCCGGGAAAAGGCATCGTCTTTGTGCCGACCGAGCATGGCGAAGCGGCGATCATCAATTTGCAAGGGAGGGCGTTTTTGCCGGCGATTGACTGCCCGTTTCAAAAGGCGGACGAGCTGATCGCCGCCGCCTCCGCGCGCACGCCGGTCATCATCGTCGATTTCCACGCCGAGGCGACGAGCGAAAAACAGGCAATGGGCTGGTACTTAGACGGCCGCGTGTCCGCGGTCATCGGCACGCATACACACGTTCAAACGGCTGATAACCGCATTTTGCCAAGAGGGACGGCGTACATTACCGACGTTGGCATGACCGGTCCATACGACGGTATTTTGGGCGTCGATCGAGAGGCGGTGCTGCGCAAATTTTTAACCGGGCTGCCGGTTCGTTTCGGCGTCAAGGAAGGAAGAAGCCAATTGAACGCCGTCTTTGTTGATATAGACGAAAAAAGCGGACGGGCGTTGCGCATTGAACGGTTGATCATTAACGATGACCACCCTTATTTTGAATAGTCCATCTTTTGAAAATTTTTTAAAATGTCCTCCTCCCATGCAGGAATAATTGTCGAAACAGTGAATATAGTTACAATGAAGACCTTTTACCGAAATCATTTTCCAAGGAATCGAGGGAGGAGCTAGGAATGGAAATATTAAAAGTTTCAGCAAAATCGAATCCGAACTCTGTAGCTGGTGCCCTGGCCGGTGTGTTGCGCGAGCGCGGCGCAGCGGAAATTCAAGCGATCGGCGCAGGTGCATTGAACCAAGCCGTTAAAGCAGTAGCGATCGCACGAGGGTTTGTGGCACCGAGCGGCATGGACTTGATTTGCATTCCGGCGTTTACGGATATTATCATCGATGGGGAAGAGCGGACAGCGATCAAATTGATTGTCGAACCTCGTTAACTGGATGATCAGACAATGATGATCATAACCTGTTGGCGCCTTCGGCTGCGAAGGCAGGCAGGTTATTTTTGCTTTTTCAAGGGGGGAACGGAATGATCTTCGATGCCCATTGCGATGTGTTGATGAAGTTATGGCTAGATCGGTCCCTGTCGTTTTACGACGGAGCTTCACTTCACGTCACCCTTTCTGGGATGGCGGAAGCAGGGGTGAAAGTGCAATGCTTTGCCATCTACATACCAGAAACGGTGCCCGAGGAAGCGCGGTTCACGGTGGCGCTCGAGATGGTGGATATCTTCTTTGCCCGTGTGATCGAGGAGTTTCCGTCCATGAAGTTCGTGCGGACCAAACATGATATCGCGTCCCTGAAAGAAGGGGAGATCGGTGCTATGTTGACGCTTGAAGGATGTGACGCGATCGGCTCGAACCTTGTCAAGCTGAAGACGCTCCTTCGGCTTGGCGTCGCTTCCGTCGGGTTGACGTGGAACTTCCCAAACGCTGTCGCTGACGGGGCGTGGGAGAAGCGCGGCGCCGGGCTGACGGCGTTTGGCCGGCAAGTCGTTGCACTTCTTAATGAAGCAAAACGATGGGTCGATGTGTCCCATTTATCGGAGAAAGCGTTTTGGGATGTCATCGAGATGGCTCGGTTCCCCATCGCTTCTCATTCCAACGTACATCGTTTATGCCCACATCCACGCAACCTAACCGACGAGCAAGTCAAAGCGTTGATCGAAAAAGATGGCATGATCGGCATTAATTTCGTTCCATATTTTTTGACGGCGAAGAAAAACGAGGCGATGATCGCTGATGTCCTTCGCCATCTCGACCATATATGCGCGCTCGGGGGGGAAAACAATGTTGGGTTTGGTTCCGACTTCGATGGCATCACGGAGACGGTCGCCGGCCTTGGAACGGTAAGGGAATATGCGCGGCTTGTCAACGAGTTGTACAAGCATTACTCCGCCGAGCAAGTATCCCGCTTTTTATTTGGCAACTTCTACGCCCATTTGCCGGAGTGACGAATATCACTGAGTATCGGCTCTGCGTATCCTAGAATAGAAGACAGGGCATCCGCGGCGCCGGCTGAAAAAGGCGTTCAAAATGGTAGTTTCCTTGTCAGAAAAGTGGTACAATAGTAGCGAAAGGCTGGAGTGAATATAAAGGGGTGTAATGCATGATCGAACAGCTGTCATGGAAGGTAGGCGGCCAGCAAGGGGAAGGAATTGAAAGTACAGGGGAAATTTTTTCCACAGCGCTGAACCGTCTCGGATATTACTTATATGGATACCGCCATTTTTCTTCACGCATCAAAGGGGGTCATACGAACAACAAAATTCGCGTCAGCACGAAACCAGTGCGGGCGGTCGCTGATGATTTGGACATCTTGGTGGCGTTCGACCAAGAGACAATCGACTTCAACTTCCACGAGCTGCGTGACGGCGGCATCGTCATTGCGGACGCCAAATTCCATCCGTTGATTCCGGAAGGAAAAGGAGTGGCGCTTTACGCCGTCCCGTTCACCGATATCGCCACACAGCTTGGCAATCCGCTGATGAAAAACATGGTTGCCATCGGTGCGACGAGCGCGGTGCTCGATTTGGACGCTGCTGTGTTCGAAAGCGTTGTTGTGGATACATTCGGGCGCAAAGGGGCGCAAGTCGTTGAGAAAAACATGGAAGCGATTCGCGCTGGAGCGCAATATATGAAAGAGCAGCTTGATGGATCGACGAAAACGATGAAACTAGCCAAAGCCGACGGCAAACGGCGAATGTTCATGATCGGCAACGACGCCATCGCCTTGGGCGCCATTGCCGGCGGGGCGCGTTTTATGGCTGCCTATCCGATCACCCCGGCTTCGGAAATTATGGAATATTTAATTAAAAAGCTGCCCGATTTTGGGGGCGCGGTCATCCAGACAGAAGATGAAATCGCAGCCTGTACGATGGCGATCGGCGCCAACTATGCGGGTGTGCGGGCGTTCACCGCTTCCGCCGGACCGGGGTTGTCGCTTATGGCCGAAGCGATTGGACTAGCTGGGATGACGGAAACACCGCTTGTGGTGGTTGACACGCAACGAGGCGGTCCAAGCACCGGCTTGCCGACAAAGCAAGAGCAGTCCGATTTGCTCGCGATGATCTATGGCACACACGGGGAAATTCCCAAAATTGTCATGGCGCCAAGCACGGTCGAAGAAGCGTTTTACGATATGGCGGAAGCGTTCAACTTAGCTGAGGAATACCAATGCCCGGTCATTTTTCTGTCGGATTTGCAGCTGTCGCTCGGGAAGCAGACGGTCGAACCGCTTGATTACGATCGAATTGAGATCCGCCGCGGCAAACTGGTGAACGGAGAACTGCCGCCGCTTCCAGACAAAGACAATTTCAAACGGTATGAACTGACGCCGGACGGCGTTTCGCCGCGGGTGCTGCCGGGGACGAAATACGGCATCCACCATGTCACCGGGGTCGAACATGCCGAAACAGGCCGCCCGTCAGAGACGGCGGCGAACCGCCGGGCGCAAATGGAAAAACGGATGCGCAAACTTGAGCACATTCATTTCCCGACGCCGGTCCACAAACAACTCCGCCACGAGGAACCGGATTTGCTCCTTGTTGGCTTTTTATCGACGCGCGGAGCGATTGAAGAAGCGATGGAGCGGCTCGAGCAAGACGGCGTCAAAGTCAACCATGCGCATATCCGCCTGCTTCATCCGTTCCCGGTTGACGACGTGCGGCCGCTTGTCGAAAAAGCAAAGCGGGTCGTCGTCGTCGAGCAAAACGCGACCGGACAATTGGCCAGCTTGTTGAAAATGAACGTTGGGCATGCCGATAAAATGGCCAGCGTCTTAAAATTCGACGGCAATCCGTTCTTGCCGGGCGACGTCTATACTAAATGCAAGGAGTTGTTAGCGCAATGGCCACCTTTAAAGATTTCCGCAATGATGTGAAGCCAAACTGGTGTCCGGGCTGCGGCGACTTTTCCGTGCAAGCGGCCATCCAGCGCGCGGCTGCCAATCTCGGGTTGGAGCCGCACGAGCTGGCGGTCATTTCCGGAATCGGCTGCTCAGGCCGCATTTCCGGCTACATTCACTCTTACGGCTTCCATGGCACGCACGGCCGCGTTCTGCCGCTGGCGCAAGGAGTGAAAATGGCAAACCGCGATTTGACGGTCATCGCCGCCGGCGGGGATGGCGACGGGTTTGCCATCGGCATGGGGCACACGGTTCATGCCATTCGCCGCAACATCGACATCACATACATTGTCATGGACAACCAAATTTACGGGCTGACGAAAGGACAAACATCGCCGCGCAGCGCTGCCGGTTTCCAAACAAAAAGCACGCCGCACGGATCGATCGAGCCGGCATTGTCGCCGCTCGAGATCGCGTTAAGCGCCGGAGCGACGTTTATCGCCCAAGGCTTCTCAAGCGATTTGAAAGAATTAACGAGCTTGATTGAAGAAGGCGTCAAGCATAAAGGATTTGCGTTCATCAACGTCTTCAGCCCGTGCGTGACGTACAACAAAGTGAATACGTACGAGTGGTTCAAAGAGCGGCTCGTCAAGGTCAGCGACATCGAAGGATACGACCCGTCCGATAGGGAGATGGCGATGCAGACGGTCATGAAATACGATGGGCTCGTCACCGGGATCATTTATCAAAACAAAGAACAAAAGTCGTATCAAGAGCTTGTGCCGGGCTACAGCGAAGCACCGCTTGCTGAGGCGGAGCTGAAAATAAGCAAAGAAAAGTTCGCTGAACTTATGGCGGAGTTTATGTAAAAATGGAAACAACTTGCACCCGATGGGGGCTTGCCTCATTGGGTGTTTTTTTGTTATCATAACATGTTCCGGGCTTCCGGAACAATTCCCATTGTGTTTCTTGGCAGTTGACGATATACTATGATAATGTGTAGTTGGAAGAAATTTGCCGAGGATCATGCAATGATGTTGGACAGAAAGGAGATAGCGATTGCGATGAACGAAAAACAACGTTTGGAGCAAACGGGACAAATCAAAACGGAAAGCCATCCAGCGGACAGAAAATCCGCCTTGGACCGGCTGAAAGAAAAAACGACGAAAGATTATGAGAAGTATTTCACGAGGGTGTTTCTTCCGCCGAATTTAAAAGAGGCGAAGAAACGCGGCAAAGAAGAAGTCAACTATGTAAAAGACTTCGCGATTCCGGACGAGTTCCGCGGCATGGGGCGCGGGCGGAAGTTTTACATTCGCACGTACGGCTGTCAAATGAACGAGCATGATACAGAAGTGATGGCCGGCATTTTCATGGCGCTCGGCTATGAGCCGACCGACAGGCCAGAAGACGCAAACGTCATTTTGCTCAACACGTGTGCGATCCGTGAAAACGCGGAAAACAAAGTGTTTGGCGAGCTCGGCTACTTAAAGCCGCTCAAAACGACGAATCCAGACTTGTTGCTCGGCGTGTGCGGCTGTATGTCGCAAGAAGAATCGGTCGTTAAGAAAATTTTAAAGCAATACCAATATGTCGATCTCATTTTCGGCACGCACAACATCCATCGCTTGCCGTACATTTTGCATGAAGCGTACATGTCGAAAGAAATGGTCGTTGAAGTATGGTCGAAAGAAGGCGACGTCGTTGAAAACTTGCCGAAGGCGCGCAAAGGGAAGATTAAAGCGTGGGTCAACATCATGTACGGTTGCGACAAGTTTTGCACGTACTGCATCGTCCCGTATACGCGCGGCAAGGAGCGGAGCCGCCGCCCGGAAGACATCATCCAAGAAGTGCGCCAGCTCGCTGCCCAAGGCTACAAAGAAATTACGCTGCTCGGGCAAAACGTCAACGCTTACGGGAAAGATTTCACCGACATCCAGTACGGCCTTGGTGATTTAATGGATGAGCTGCGCAAAATCGATATTGCGCGCATTCGTTTCACAACGAGCCATCCGCGCGACTTTGACGATCGGCTCATCGAAGTGCTCGCCAAACGCGGCAACTTGGTTGAGCATATTCATTTGCCGGTGCAATCGGGCAGCACGGAAATTTTGAAAATGATGGGACGCAAGTATACGCGCGAGGAGTATTTGGAGCTCGTCCGCAAAATCAAAGCCGCCATTCCGGATGTCGCGTTGACGACGGATATTATCGTCGGCTTCCCGAACGAGACAGATGAGCAGTTTGAAGAAACGCTGTCGCTTTACCGCGAAGTGGAGTTTGACTCGGCCTACACGTTCATTTATTCACCGCGCGAAGGCACGCCGGCGGCGAACATGAAGGATAACGTGCCGATGGAAGTGAAAAAAGAACGGCTCAAGCGGCTGAACGACCTTGTACAAGAAATCGCGGCCAAGAAAATGAAGCAATACGAAGGGCAAGTCGTCGAAGTGCTTGTGGAAGGCGAAAGCAAAACGAATCCGGATGTATTGGCGGGTTATACGCGCAAAAACAAGCTCGTCCACTTCGTCGGCCCCAAATCGCTCATTGGCCAATTGGTCAACGTGCGCATTACGCAGGCGAAGACGTGGACGCTGACAGGCGAACTTGTGAATGAAGCGATCGAGGTGAACGAACATGGCAAAATATACGCGGGATGATGTATTGGCCCAGGCGAAGCAGTTGGCGAAAATGATTGCGGAAACGGAAGAAGTCGACTTTTTCAAACGGGCCGAAGAAAAAATCCATCAAAACGAAAAAGTGCGCGCGTTGATCAACGAATTAAAATCGCTGCAAAAACAGGCTGTCAATTTGCAGCATTACGGAAAACATGAAGCGCTGAAACGGGTTGAGGCCAAAATTGACGCCATTTACGAAGAGTTGTCGCAAATCCCGATCGTCAGCGAATTCCAGCAGTCCCAAGCAGATGTGAACGACCTGCTTCAGCTCGTCGCCTCGACGATTTCGAATACGGTGACCGATGAAATTCTCGCTTCGACGGGCGGCGACGTGCTGCGCGGCGAAACCGGGGCAGCGCTTCGGTACAGCAAACACGGCGGCTGCCATTAATGGCATGCGGCGCAAAAGCGTCCTTCGGGGCGCTTTTTTCTTATGGGGGCGCTCTCTCGCAGCTCGTATCAATGCCCGACCGACACCATGAACAAAGATGCTTTTATGGGCGCGCTCTCCCTGTTCCCGAACCGCGGGCGGCTGCCTGGCGGCAAAAAAGAAGGCACATCGAACGGAGCAGGCGCATACAATGAACTATACGGAATAATGATTCATTTGCTGTGCACATTAGCGGAGATGGCGCATAGGATGAAATGAAGATTCATTTGAGGAGGGTTCCGTTCGATGTCTGAATACAGAGAAATTATTACGAAAGCCGTTGTCGGCAAAGGCCGCAAGTTTACACAATCGACCCATACGGTGACGGCGCCGAACCGCCCGTCAAGCATTCTCGGCTGCTGGATCATCAACCACCGTTATGAAGCGAAAAAATGCGATAAAACGGTCGAAATTCACGGCCATTATGACATCAACGTCTGGTATTCGTACAACCACAACACCAAAACCGAAGTCGTCACCGAAACGGTGTCGTATACGGACGTTGTCAAATTAAAATATCGCGACAAAGACCATTTAATCAGCGATGACACCGATGTCATCGTCCGCGTCATCCAGCAGCCGAACTGCCTCGAATGCACGATTTCGCCGAACGGCAATAAAATCGTCGTCGACGTTGAGAGGGAGTTTGTCGCCGAAGTGATCGGCGAAACGAAAGTATGCGTTGCGATCAATCCGGAAGGCTGCGGCAAGGACGACGATTTTTGCGACGAGGATGACCTTGATGAAGAATTAGAAGATTTAAGCCCGGATTTGCTGCTTGGAGAAGAAGAATAAAAACTAGGAAATTTCTTTCCTAGTTTTTTCTTTTGCCGCTTGTTATAATAGTAGCGCAATCAACGGGCCTTCGGGCTGAAAAGGTTGGGGAGAAGCGATGCCATCGTACACACCGATGATCCAGCAATATTTGCACATTAAAGCACAATATCCGGACGCGTTTTTATTTTTCCGACTCGGCGATTTTTACGAACTGTTTTTTGACGACGCCATCAAGGCGGCGCAAGAGCTGGAAATCACGCTGACAAGCCGCGATGGCGGCGGGGATGAACGGGTGCCGATGTGCGGGGTGCCGTACCATTCGGCGCAAGGATATATTGAGCAGTTAATCGAAAAGGGATATAAAGTCGCCATCTGCGAACAAGTCGAAGATCCGAAAACGGCCAAAGGCGTCGTGCGCCGCGAAGTGGTGCAGCTCATCACCCCTGGGACGCTCATGGAAGGCAAAGGGCTCACCGAGAAGGAAAACCACTACTTGGCGGCGCTCACGCCGTTTGCTGATGGTACATACGGATTGGCTTACGCGGATTTGTCGACCGGCGAGGTTCGGTTGACGCTTCTTTCTTCGTGGGAGGAAGCGGCGAACGAACTGCACGCCGTTGGAGCGCGGGAAATCATCGTAGCCACAGACAGCGCCGAAGAATGGGTGCGCGAGCTGAAAGAGCGGTACGGGGCGGCGGTCTCTTATGAGGACGACACATCGCTATGCGATGAATGGCGCGGCGTCATCGGACATGTGGCGCAAGAAAAGTTGCGGACGGCCGTCGCCCGCTTGCTTCATTACCTCGTCCGCACGCAAAAGCGGCAGCTTGATCATTTGCAGCCAGCTGAGTTGTATCAAGTTGACCACTATATGAAAATGGACCGACATTCCAAGCTGCATTTGGAGTTGGTCGAAACCGTGCGGTCTAAAGGGAGAAAAGGTTCGCTCTTATGGCTGTTGGATGAAACGGTGACAGCCATGGGCGGGCGGCTCTTAAAACAATGGCTGGACCGGCCGCTCATTGACCGGCGTGAAATCGAACGGCGCCTCGATTTTGTGGAAACGTTGAAAACGAGCTATTTTGAACGGCAGGAGCTGCGCGACAGGCTGCGCGGCGTTTATGACATTGAGCGCCTTGTCGGCCGCGTCTCCTACGGCAACGCCAACGCCCGCGATCTCGTGCAGCTGAAAAAGTCGCTTCTTCAAGTGCCGTCGCTCCGCCAGACGGTCGGCGCGCTGCCGCTCGCTGAAGCGGACAAGCTGTGCGAGCGCCTTGACCCGTGCGAAGAGCTCGTCGATTTGCTCGAGCGCTCGATTCAAGAACAGCCGCCGCTTTCCGTCAAAGAAGGGAACCTTATCAAAGATGGGTATGACAAGCAGCTCGACCGTTACCGCGACGCGAGCCGCAACGGCAAAGCATGGATCGCGGAACTGGAGGCGAAGGAGCGGGAAGCGACTGGCATCAAATCGCTCAAAGTCGGTTACAACCGTGTGTTTGGCTACTATATTGAAGTGACAAAGCCCAATCTTCCCCTTGTTCCGGAGGGCCGCTATGAGCGGAAGCAGACGCTCGCCAACGCCGAGCGCTTTATCACCCCGGAATTGAAAGAAAAAGAGGCGCTCATTTTGGAAGCGGAAGAAAAAAGCATCGAACTCGAATATGAACTGTTTGTCGCTATTCGCGAGCAGGTGAAGCAATACATCCCGCGCCTGCAGACGCTGGCGAAAGCCATTGCCGAGCTTGACGTGCTTCAATCATTCGCCACGATCAGTGACGAGTATCGCTACGTGCGTCCCCAGTTTTCCACGGAGCGCGTCTTGGTGATTCAAGGCGGCCGCCACCCGGTTGTCGAAAAAGTGCTCGGCGCGCAAATGTACGTGCCGAACGACTGCTACATGAACCGCGAGCGGGAAATGCTGCTCATCACCGGACCAAACATGGCTGGAAAAAGCACGTACATGCGGCAAGTGGCGCTCACCGCCGTCATGGCGCAAATCGGCTGTTTCGTTCCCGCCGAGCGGGCGGTGCTGCCCATTTTTGACCAAGTGTTCACCCGCATCGGCGCCGCTGACGACCTGTCGGCAGGGCAAAGCACGTTTATGGTCGAAATGTTGGAGGCGCGCCGCGCCATCGCCCATGCGACACAAAACAGCCTCATTTTGTTTGATGAAATTGGGCGCGGCACATCGACGTACGACGGCATGGCGCTCGCACAGGCGATTATTGAGTACATTCATGATCATATCGGCGCGAAAACACTGTTTAGCACCCACTACCATGAACTCACCGCCTTGGAGCGTTCGCTCCCGCGGCTTGCGAATGTCCATGCCCGCGCCATTGAGGAAAACGGCAAAGTCGTCTTTTTGCATCAAATCGCCGACGGGCCGGCCGACAAGAGCTACGGCCTTCACGTCGCCGAGCTGGCCGGGCTGCCGGCTTCACTCATTGAACGCGCGCGGGCCATTTTAGCGGAACTGGAGAAGGTAGCGGGAAAACGGGAAGCCACCGCAGGCCGGATGGATGATGGCGCTTCGACCGGAGCGGGTTTGGCTTTTCAGGGGAACGAAGCGTTAGACGTCGGCGGCAAGGTTGAACGCGAGAAGACCTCCCGTCCGTCAGCCGGTGCGGCGCGGGAGGGCGTTTTGGAGGAAGCGGCGTTTGAGCAGCTGAGCATGTTTCCTGACCTTGCCCCAGCGCCTATGGAGCCTCCTCTTTCAAACAAAGAGAAAAAGGCGCTCGCGGCGCTGAAAGAGGTCAATTTGCTCGAGATGACGCCGCTTGAGGCGCTAAACAAACTGTATGAACTGCAAAAGCTCGTCAAGTAAAGGAGGGAGGCCCGATGGGACGCATCCGCAAGCTCGATGACCTTCTGGCAAACAAAATCGCCGCCGGCGAAGTGGTCGAACGGCCGGCTTCGGTCGTCAAGGAATTGGTGGAAAACGCCATTGATGCCCATAGTACGGTCATCAACATCGAACTTGAAGAGGCGGGAATGGCGAAAATCCGCGTCATCGACAACGGTGACGGCATAGAGGAAGACGACTGCTTGCTCGCTTTTGAACGGCATGCGACAAGCAAAATTCATGACGAGCACGATTTGTTCCGCATCCGCACGCTTGGGTTTCGCGGTGAGGCGCTGCCGAGCATCGCTTCCGTATCGGAAGTGGAGCTGGTCACCGGTACGGGCAACGGACCAGGAACGAAGCTTGTGCTTCGAGGCGGTGCGCTCATCTCCCGCGCGCGGGCGGCGGGGCGCAAAGGGACGGATATTACCGTATCGAACTTATTTTTCAACACCCCTGCGCGCTTGAAATATATGAAAACGATCCACACCGAGCTCGGCCATGCGGCCGACGTCGTCAACCGGCTTGCGCTCGCCCATCCGGACGTATCATTTCGCCTCCGCCATCAAGGAAAAACGTTGCTTGCCACCAATGGCAGCGGCGATGTCCGGCACGTGCTCGCCGCTATTTACGGCGCCGAGACGGCGAGGCAAATGATCCCCATTGAAGCGGAATCGCTCGATTTTACTATTCGCGGTTACATTTCGCCGCCGGACGTGACGCGGGCCTCGCGCAACTACATCTCGCTTGTTGTCAACGGCCGCTATGTGCGCAGCGTGCCGCTCATGAAAGCAATTGAAGCCGGCTACCACACGCTCTTGCCGATCGGCCGCTATCCGATTGTGTTTTTGTCCATTGAAATGGATCCGGTGCTTGTTGATGTCAACGTCCATCCGGCTAAGCTCGAAGTCCGCTTCAGCAAGGAAGCAGAGCTGAACGAGCTCGTGACGGGCGTCATCCGTCGGGCGTTTCGCGAGCGGACGCTCATTCCGTCTGTATCTGCCGACAGCAAGATGGTGAAACCGAAGGCGGAACAGGCGGCTTGGACGTTCACTCATCGCGTCCGCGAGCCGTCTGTCTTATTCAGTGACATCGGCGGCGAAGATGCGACCGCTCCTCTCGCACCGCTCACCGGTGACGCACCGGCTGAGCAGCCATCCGCGGCTGTGCAGATGGATGAATGTGGAATACTGGACGAACATGGGCCCGCTTTTGAGCGAAAGCAGGAAGAAGAGGTGGAAGAAGAAAGGCTTGCCCTTCGCTTGCCTACAGACGGGCAAGCGGAGGAGAAAGCGGCGGCCGATCGCCTGCCGCCGCTTTCTCCGATCGGCCAATTGCACGGGACATACATTTTGGCTGAGAACGAACATGGGCTGTATATGATCGATCAGCATGCGGCGCAAGAGCGGATCAACTATGAATATTTCCGGGAAAAACTCGGCGAAGTCACGAAGGAAGTGCAGGAGCTGCTCGTTCCATTGATGTTTGAATATCCAGCCGACGAGTACGAGCGGATCGCCGCCTGCCGCGATGAGCTGGCGTGTTGCGGCGTGTTTCTTGAGCCGTTTGGACCGCGGGCGTTTCTCGTTCGCTCCCATCCGATTTGGTTTCCGAAAGGGAGAGAAAAGGAAATCATCGAGGAAATGATCGAACAAGTGCTGGCGGCAAAAACGGTCGACATCAAGCAATTGCGCGAACAAGCGGCCATCTTAATGAGTTGCAAACGCGCCATTAAAGCGAACCAACATTTGCGCCAGGATGAACTGTTCGCTTTGCTTGAGGCGCTGCGGCGGACGACGGACCCATTTACTTGTCCGCACGGCCGGCCGATCATCGTTCATTTTTCGACATATGAAATTGAAAAACTATTTAAACGGGTGATGTAGCCTGTGCCCCCTTTGCCGCGCAAAGGGGGCGTTTTTTGTAATCGTTTTGTAATCTACTTTTATTCTTTCTGTTACAGACGGATTGTTTTGATTTTACTATAATGGCTCATGTGCAGGCATACATGGTGAAAATTGTAGAGTCATAGCGGATTTTGGCGGACCAGCTCAATAAATAGAAGAGTTGCTAAAAGAACTACATCGACGTCATAGGGGGATGCAGCATGAAAAAGACGGTTGTATTGACAAGCACGTTGATCGGCTCGTTGTTGGCCGGCCACGCGGCATCGGCGGCGAGCTATACGGTGCAAAAAGGCGACACGCTTTGGAAGATTGCTCGGCAATCCGGCACGACGGTTGCCGCGTTAAAGCAAGAAAACGGTTTGTCTTCGGATTTGATTTTCCCTGGCCAAGTATTGCAAGTCAACGAGCAGGCAGAATCAGAAAAAATCTCTTCCCGTACGTATACGGTGCAACCTGGCGATACGTTAAGCGGAATTGCCCGCAAGTTCGACACCACTGTCGATGCGTTGATCAAGCTCAATCCAAGCATTGTGAATCCAGACTTCATTCGCGTGGGGCAGACGTTGCAAGTAGCGGGTGAACAAGGACGTTCCAATACATATGAGGTACAGCCGGCGGCTGTGCCGACGAACGGCCGGTATATCGTGCAGGCGGGGGATACGCTGCTGGGAATTGCGAACAAGTTTCAAACGACGGTCGACCGTCTGTTGACGCTGAATCCACAAATTACAAACCCGAACATCATCCGCATCGGCCAAGCCATTAAAGTGGCGGGTGGAACGGCTGATGTCCGGGAGGCCAAGCAGCAGGTATTGGCCGCCAACTCGGCTGCCACTGAGTCGTCTGCATCGCTTGCCGACCGAATCATCGATATTGCGGAAAAATATTTAGGGGCGCGCTATTTGTATGGAGCAAGCCCGTCGCGCACCGATGTGTTCGACTGCTCGTCGTTTACGATGCGCGTCTTCAGCGAAGCCGGCATTTCGTTGCCGCGCACATCCACCGCCCAGGCGCAAGCGGGAAGAGCGGTGTCGTTTGGCCAGTTGCAAAAAGGCGATCTTGTCTTTTTTGACACCGATTCAAACGGAACGATCAACCATGTCGGCATTTACGCTGGCAATGGACAAATGATCAACGCGACCGTTTCGTTAGGCGTCACGTATTCGTCGCTGACGTCGTCCTATTGGAAAACGCGGTATGTAAAAGCGGTTCGGGTGCTCGACTAATGTTGCCGACCGCGCTCAAGCAGTCGAGGCGCAAGGCTGTCTGCGCAAAGCCATTGAGGCTTTGGCGGGCGGCCTTTTTTATGCCGGTTAGCAGGCGGTGAACGGGACAAGGAGGTTTAACCGCTTTGTTTTTCAAATGGAAAAACTTCACCGGCTTCATGCTTCGATTCGTCAATGGCCGCTTCTTGGAAGAGGAGAACAACGATAATGCGTGCGATCGCCAAGGCGCGTCGTTTTCTTCGTCTGGCCGCCATCGTTTTTTGTTTGCGGCGCATATGATTTTGTGCACCGGTGTTTTATCGTGTAAAATAAATTATTCGTAGTCGATAAAAAAGGAGGTCATTCGTATGAACAGCCGTCTGTCCGTGATGGTGAGCATCGTGCTGGCCATGCTCGTCGCCTCGATGGATACGATGATCATGAACACGACGATGCCGATCATCGCTAAAGAACTTGGGGGATTTTCTTTGTACGCCTGGGCGTTTGCGTCATATATGATTACGATGACCGTCCTGTCGCCCATCGCTGGCCGTTTGTCCGATCTATTCGGCCGCAAAAACGTATTCCGCTTTGGCATCATTTTATTTTTGATCAGCTCGCTTCTTTGCGGTTTGTCGCAAAACATGGTGCAGCTTGTGGTGTTCCGCGCCGTACAAGGGGTTGGTGCCGGGTTTATGATGCCGTTTCCGGCCATTATCGCCGGTGATTTGTTTCCGGTGGAAAAGCGCGGAAAGATCCAGGCGTTTTTTACCGCCATGTGGGGCATTTCCGCCGTGCTCGCGCCGCTTTTAGGCTCGCTGTTTGTCGAATACGCGACATGGCGCTGGATTTTTTATGTCAACATTCCCATTTGCTTGCTCTCGCTTGTGACGTTGCTTCCATATAAAGAAGTATATGAACCGAAACGAGCGGCGGTCGATTACATGGGGGCTGTGTTGTTTGCGGCGGCAGTCAGTTTGCTTTTGCTTGTCACCGTTGTGGAGCGGAGACAATGGTGGTACGGGGCGGCTGGCGCGCTCTTGCTTGTTGCGTTTTACTTTTTCGAAAAACGGCAGCCGTCTCCGCTCGTGCCGCTGTCGATTGTCCAGCACCGGACGCTCAAATGGATGAACATTAACGGCTTTGTCAGTTGCGTTGCCCTGTTTGGGACGTCAAGCTACATTCCGCTCTTTTTGCAAAACGTCGCTCATTTATCCGTATTTATCAGCGGCGTTGCCTTGCTTGGCTCATCCGTTGGCTGGATGATCGCCGCCGTGCCGGCTGGGAAATGGATTTTACGCTATGGCTACCGTCCGCTTCTCATCATCGGCAATGTGCTGCTGGTTGCGTCCGGCTTGCTTCTTGCACTGCTCAACGAGAGCCATGGGTTTTGGTACGTTTTCTTCATCATGTTTGTCCAAGGGCTGTCGTTTGGGTTGACGTCGACCGTTGGGATCATTGGCTCGCAGCAGCTTGCCGACGCACATGAAAAAGGAATCGCGACGTCCTTTTTTATGTTTTGTCGCAATATTGGCACAGCGATCGGCGTGACCGTCATGGGAGCGTTTTTGACGAAGGCGCCGACGTTTATGGCCGGCATCCATCATTTGTTTTTGTTCGGCCTCATTGGCAGCATCGTGGCGCTTGTCACCTCACTTTTCATTCGGGATGAAGCCGAAGCTGACCGAAACACGTGGCAGCCGGAAGGAACGGCGTAAGGCGGTGGAAGCGGCATCGGGGCGGCCTGTTTGCTCTTCTTGCGAGTTTACGGTGAAAGAGGGGCTCATGGAGAAAATTCAGTTGATTTTCTCCATGAAGCAGGCCTTTTCATCAAGATGGCGAAAGAGCCAAAAAAATACTAAACATTGGCTGTTATCATCCGATAATGTAGATGGAACAACATACTGATTCACAGACGGGGGACTTGCCAATGAACATGAAAATGACTGTGCGCAAAAAACTGCTGGCCGGCTTCGGCCTCGTCTACATGTTGATCGCATGGCTAGTCGGGTTTTCTTATTACGAGATTTCGATTCTTGACCGTACATACACCGATGTGATCGACAAACGAGTGACGAAGCTTGTCAATGCCAAAGAGCTTGAAGTATTGATCCGCCGCGAAGTCGGCAGTATGCGCGGCTATTTGTTGACAGACGATGAGACGTCAAGGAAAAACTTTGAAAAAGCGCATGGGGAGTACAAGAAAATAAGCGAAAAGCTTGCGACGGAGCTGACGCGGGAAGAAACGAAACAACTGCTTGCCGAGCTCGATTTGCTTGAACAGCAGTTTTACGAACTAGGGCAAAAAACGTTCGACTTAAAAGCGCAAAACAAACCAGAGCAGTACATCGCCCTTGTGACCACAACGGGGCGCGACTTAACGACCCAATTTGATGAAAAGGTGAATCAATTCGTCGCTCTCCAGCAGCGAGAAATGAAGGAAGCCAATGATGATGCGAGTGCATCGGCGGCCGGGGTTCAGCGGCTGATCATCATCGTCGGCTTGTTGACGGTGGCGGCTGGGGCAGCTGCCAGCTACTACATCAGCCGTTCGCTTTCCCGCCCGCTATTGGCGCTATCAGAAGCGGCGAAACGGATCGCCGCCGGCGATTTGACAGAGACAAAAACCGGCATCCGCAACCGCGACGAAATTGGCGAACTTGCCGCTTCGTTTGAACAGATGGTAAAACATTTGCGTGGGGTGCTTCAGGAAGTGACGCAAAGCGCTGAGCAAGTGGCCGCTTCGTCGGAAGAGCTGGCAGCGAGCGCCGAACAGACGAGCAAAGCGACCGAGCAAATCGCCATGACAATTCAAGGCGTCGCTTCCAGCATGGACAAGCAAATGCAAAGCGTGGAAGAAACGTCCGCCGCCGTCGATTCCATGTCTGAGAGAATCGAGCAAATTTCCGGACGGGCGCAAAGCGTGTCCGCCATCGCTGCTGAGGCGTCAAAACAAGCGGCTGAGGGCGGACAAACGATCGAGGCGGGCGTCGCGCAAATGAACAAAGTGAATGATACGGTCGAGCAGTTGGCTGACCTCATTAAAGGGCTCGGACACCGTTCCGAGCAAATCGGTTCGATCATCGAAGCGATCCGCAGCATCGCGGCGCAGACGAATTTGCTCGCCTTAAACGCCGCCATTGAGGCGGCGCGCGCCGGCGAGCATGGGCGCGGCTTTGCCGTCGTTGCTGACGAAGTGCGGAAGCTCGCTGAGCAATCGGCGCAATCGGCCCAGCAAATCGCGGAATTGATCGCTGCCATTCAAGAAGAAACAGCCCATGCGGTCCAATCGATGGAGTCGGTCGTCAACGAAGTGACGGTCGGGACGAACGTCATTCGCGCCTCAGGCGAAACGTTCGCCCGCATTCGCACCGCCGTGGACGAAGTTGCGGCGCAAATCCGTCATGTATCCACCGCGGTCAGCGACATGGCCTCTTCTTCGGAGCAGATTGTGCGCTCCGTCCGGCTTGTCGCCGATGTGGCCGAGTCAACATCGGCTGGTGCGCAGGAGGTGTCGGCGGCGACCGAGGAACAGCTGGCCTCGATGGAGGAAATTTCAGCCTCGGCCGCGTCGCTCTCGAAAATGGCGGACGATTTGCAGGCGATTGTCAACAAGTTTTCATTATGATGAGCGCGGCTTTGCTTGGTCATGGGGAAAAGGGAACAGGGCAATTTTTCGCGTTGCCATGTATAAAACGGTCTGCGGATGGCGAAAACGTATGAAAGAAATGGGTTCATCCGTTGCCGTTTTGATCATAGTTCCGAAAAAAGACTCTCCCGCTTCCAGCGCATGACGCAGCCCAGCGATAAGCAGAAGATGAATATTGGTTGGCGTCAGCCAAAACACATGATAAAATCAAGGTATATCATGTTCTTTGTGAACTGGATATAGGGGTCGCATGGAGAAATCAAGCAAAGCCTTCCATGCGTAAAAGATCCAGGGCGTGAAAGAACTCCGAATCGTCGGATGCCTAGGGTTGGGACGACTCGAAGTGACGCTCAGGGACGAAAGGTTGCTTTCGTCGTGGAACTGAGAAGCTCCCACTTCAAGCAAAGCGAAGTGGGGGCCGTTCACGTATAATGATGGTTGACACAAGTCCAACAACAGAAAGCAGTGACGCGCTATGGCTGAAAAAGTCGCCGTCATCGTCGGGCCGACGGCGGTCGGCAAAACGAAGCTCGGCATCGCGTTGGCGAAAAAGCTGGGCGGAGAGGTCATCAGCGGCGATTCGATGCAAATTTATAAAGGGATGGACATTGGCACGGCGAAAGTGAAGCCCGATGAGATGGAGGGAATCCCGCATCATTTGCTGGACATCAAAGAACCGTGCGAACCGTTTTCCGTCGTCGAATTTCAGCGGCTTTGCCGTGCGCTCATCACCGAGATTTCGGCGCGCGGCCGGCTGCCGATCATCGTCGGCGGCACCGGGCTGTACATTCAAGCTGCGATTTACGATTACCAATTTTCCGACGCCCCTTCCGACGAAGCGTACCGGCGGACGCTCAAGCGGCTGGCGGCTGAGCACGGAGCCGAGGCGCTTTACCGTCAGCTTGAGGCCGTTGATCCAACCAGTGCGGCTCGCATTCATCCGCACAACATTCGCCGCGTCATCCGCGCCTTAGAGGTGTATCATTGCACCGGCAAGCCGTTCAGCGAGTGGCAACAAACAGAAAAGCGGCTTTTGTATGAGGCGGCCATCGTTGGCTTGACGGCGGAGCGAGAGGTGCTTTACCGCCGCATCAATGAGCGGGTCGATGAGATGATCGCCGCGGGATTGATCGAAGAGGCGAAATCGCTTTATGACCGCGGCCTGCGCGACTGCCAGGCGGTGCAAGCCATCGGCTATAAGGAGCTGTACGACTATTTTGACGGCCGCGTTTCCCTTGCTGAAGCGGTCGAGCAGCTGAAACAAAATTCGCGCCGCTATGCGAAACGGCAGCTCACTTGGTTTCGCAATCAAATGCCGGTGAAATGGTTTGACATGACCGACGCCGAGCAGTTCGCCGCCAAGGTCGAGGAAATTTCTCACTATGTAGCAGGAAAGCTTCAACTTGAAGCGAATATATAATTATATCCTTAGTTAGAGAGAAAAGAGGAGGACGTTTGATGAAAAACACGATCAATATTCAAGACCAGTTTTTAAACCAGCTGCGCAAAGAGGGCATTCAAGTGACCGTCTTCTTATTGAACGGCTTCCAGTTGCGCGGGTACATTAAAGGGTTTGACAACTTCACCGTACTTTTGGAAGTGCAAGGAAAACAACAGCTCATTTACAAGCACGCCATTTCGACGTTTGCGCCGGAGCGGAATATCCATTTTGAAACCGAACAGTAAGATCGACGGTACATACGCCGCCGAAAAAGAGGCGCCTTCCTTCGTGTGGAGGGTGCCTTTTTCCATTTCCCGTTTTCCTTCCGAGCCTGCCATTGGATCGACAAGCTCCCGCGTCACCCGAAGGGAAGTGAGAGACGAGGTGAATTCAGATGCGTAAACCGCCGCTTTTGTGAATAAACATATACAAACTTTTTCCGTTATAGCCGACCGGCTGTTCGTTTGGGCGATTGTCACGGATCGGCGGTGGTGTACGTATACTAGTTAACGAAAAGGCAAGGCGTCAAAAGCCAAGTCGGAACGGGTGCGGATGGCAGAAAACGGGAAGTGAGGTGACGCCCCTTGTCAGAATTGACGATGAACAAAGCGAAAGGGCAAATCAACATCGTGTTGAACTCCAAAACGGTAAACCATTTAGTGAAAGAAGAGCCGAACGACTGGCTCGATGGCGAAGAGCATCAGGCGCTCCGCAATATTCAAAAGGAGCTTGATCAACTGATCGGCCTCGATCATGTCAAAAAAATCATCAAGGAAATTTACGCCTGGCTGTACATCAACCGGCTGCGCAAGGAGAACGGCTTAAAGGCCAACCGCCAGGCGCTCCATATGATTTTCAAAGGCAATCCCGGCACCGGCAAAACGACGGTGGCGCGCTTGCTCGGCAAATTGTTTTACGAGATGAACGTCCTGTCCAAAGGGCATTTCATTGAAGCGGAGCGGGCCGATTTGGTCGGAGAGTACATCGGGCATACGGCGAACAAAACGCGCGACTTGATTAAAAAAGCGCGCGGAGGGATTTTATTTATCGATGAAGCGTATTCGCTCGCCCGCGGCGGGGAGAAGGACTTCGGCAAAGAAGCGATTGACACGCTGGTGAAAGGAATGGAAGACTTTTGCGACGACTTGGTGGTGATTTTGGCCGGCTATCCGAAAGAAATGGACTATTTTTTGTCGTTAAATCCCGGCTTGCCGTCGCGCTTTCCTCTCACGATCGAGTTTCCCGATTACACGGTCGAGGAGCTCGTGCAAATCGCCAAACAAATGTTGCGCGAGCGCGAGTATGAAATGACGCCGGAAGCGGAGCGGAAACTATACATTCATCTCGAAGGGACGCTGGAAGCGACCGGCCGCCTCAAGTTCAGCAACGGCCGCTATGTGCGCAACTTAATCGAAAAGGCGATCCGCAAGCAGGCGGTCCGCCTTCTTTATGAAGGGCGATATGACAAAAAAGAGCTGATGACGATCCGTGACCGCGATCTTGTCATTCATGCGTAAGGCGGAAACGGCGCTCCTTTGGCACCAAAAAAAGGAGCGCGTTTTTTTGTTTGAGAAAAAGAGGAATGCCTTAGAAAAGGTCGAATACATAAACAATACAGGGCATGCGCCAAAATTTGTCTGAATTGTCTGTCTTATAAAACCTTTTGCTTGTCCAAATCCATGAGAAAAAGGGGGAGCTGCTGCTTGTACGTGACGATTGGGGAGATGTTTTCCCAGACCGTGCGAAAGTTTCCAAACCGGGAGGCGGTCGTCGAGGTGACCACTGGACGCCGCTATACGTACGCCGAATGGGAGAGGGAAGTGAACCGGTGGGCGAATGCGTTTCAGGAAGCCGGCGTGCGCAAGGGAGACCGCGTTTCTACGGTTCTGTACAACACGCTTGAACTCGCCACCGCCCTGTTTGCCTGCGCCAAAATCGGCGCCGTGTTCAATCCGATCAACTTTCGGCTGAAAGCGGAAGAAATCGCTTATATTTTGACGGATGCGGAGCCGAAACTCGTGCTGTTGGAACGGGCGGTTGAGCCGCAGCTCGCCGCGATTCACCACCGGTTTCCGCACGTGTCGTTTTGGTCGATCGACGGTGATCCGCCGCCGTTTGCCAAAAGCGCTCATGAAGAGGCGGCCCGGGCTTCGGCGGAAGCGCCGCGCGTGCCAGTGGAAGAGACCGATCTGTACGCCATTATGTATACAAGCGGCACGACCGGGCGTCCAAAAGGAGTGATGCATCGGCACCGCGACATGATCGAGCAAAGCGTCCTTTGCCATGGCGTCATGCGCATCCGCGAGACGGATCGTGGGCTGGCGGCGGCGCCGCTGTTCCATTGCGCCGAACTGCATTGCTGCTTGCTGCCGCGCGTGCATGCGGGAGCGGCGAGCGTCATTTTGCACCATTTTGATGCCAAGCTCGTTCTCGAGACGATCGAACGTGAGCGAATTACGCTCCTGTTTGGCGCCCCGACGATGTGGAACATGATCTTGCAGGAAGATGTAAGCGGTTACGACTTATCTTCGCTTCGCCTCGGCCTATACGGCGCCGCCCCGATGGCTCCGGCGCTGGTGAGGCAATGCCAAGAGCGGCTCGGCATTGAGCTGATTCAAGCGTACGGGATGACAGAAATGGGGCCGGCGGTGACGTTTTTGTTGGAAGATGAGCAGCTCAAGAAACCGGGTTCCGCCGGGCGCGCCTGCCTCAACCATGAAATCCGCGTCGTCCGCGCGCGGGAGGACGGGCCGTCCGACCCAGATGATGTGCTGCCGCCGTATGAAGTCGGCGAAATTGTGATGCGCGGACCGTGCATGATGGCCGGCTACTACAAGCGCGAGGAAGCGACGGAACAAGCGCTGTACAAAGGCTGGTATCATTCCGGCGATCTTGGCTACGTTGATGAAGACGGCTATTTGTATGTCGCCGATCGGGTCGATGACATGGTGATCAGCGGCGGAGAAAACGTCTATCCGCGCGAAGTCGAGGACGTGTTGTATGAGCATCCGAAAGTGCTTGATGTCGCTGTGCTCGGCGAGCCGGATGAGCTGTGGGGCGAAAAAGTCGTCGCCTTCATCGTCAAAAAAGAGGACAGCTTGACCGCCGATGAGCTCGAGCAGTTTTGCCAAACGAGCGACCGCCTCGCCCCGTACAAGCGGCCGCGCGCCTATTATTTCATCGACACCCTGCCGCGCAATGCGAGCGGGAAAATCCAAAAGTTTTTGCTGCGTGAACAGCTGAAAAAACAGGCGGCGGGCGGAACGGAGAAAAAGTGACCGAACAGAAGAGAGGGATGAACGGTGACAGCTCGCTATTTGCGCGAGGAGCACCAGATTTTCCGCGATGCATTCCGCAAGTTTTTAGAGAAAGAAGCCTATCCGTACTACGACGAATGGGAGCGGCGCGGCATCATCCCGCGCTCGTTTTGGGCGAAAATGGGGGAAAACGGCTTTCTTTGCCCATGGGTCGATGAGAAGTACGGGGGATTGAACGCCGATTTTGCCTACTCGGTCGTCATCAATGAGGAGCTGGAAAAAGTCGGTTCCAGCCTTGTCGGCATCGGCCTGCATAACGATATTGTGACGCCGTACATCGCCTCGTACGGAACGGAGGAACAAAAGCAAAAATGGCTGCCGAAATGCGTCAGCGGCGAGCTCATTACCGCCATCGCCATGACCGAGCCGGGGGCCGGGTCGGATTTGGCCAACATTTCGACAACGGCGGTGAAAGACGGCGACGCCTACATCGTCAACGGGCAAAAAACGTTTATCACCAACGGGATTCATGCCGACTTGGTCATCGTCGCCTGCAAAACCGACCCGCACGCGAAACCGCCGCACCGCGGCATCAGCCTGCTCGTCGTGGAGCGGGATACGCCGGGGTTTACGCGCGGGCGGAAGCTTGAGAAAGTCGGGCTGCACGCCCAAGATACGGCCGAGCTGTTTTTCCAAGATGCGAAAGTGCCGGCGTCCAACTTGCTCGGTGAAGAAGGAAAAGGCTTCTATTATTTAATGGAAAAACTCCAGCAGGAGCGGCTCGTTGTCGCCATCGCCGCACAGACGGCGGCGGAAGTGATGTTTTCCTTGACGAAGCAATATGTCAAACAACGCACGGCGTTCGGCAAACGGGTGAGCGAGTTTCAAACCGTCCAGTTCCGCCTCGCCGAAATGGCGACCGAGATCGCCCTCGGACGTACGTTTGTCGACCGCGTCATTGAAGAGCATATGGCAGGAAAACGGATCGTCACCGAAGTGTCGATGGCGAAATGGTGGATTACCGAGATGGCCAAACGCGTCGCCGCCGAAGCCATGCAGCTGCACGGCGGCTATGGCTATATGGAAGAATACGAGATCGCCCGGCGCTATCGCGACATTCCGGTGAGCGCCATCTACGCCGGGACGAACGAGATGATGAAAACGATCATCGCTCGCGAGCTAGATTTGTAGAAAGAGGGAAGGACCATGTTGAACGGCATCGTTGTGCTTGATTTTTCCCAGTACTTGCCGGGTCCGTTTGCGAGCTGGCGCCTCGCCCAGCTCGGAGCCGAAGTCATCAAAATCGAGCCCCCCTCCGGCGACCGTCTGCGCCCGTTCGCCGGGGGGCGGCTGTTTGCCGCCTATAACGCCGGCAAAAAAAGCGTCGCCTTGGACTTAAAGACGGACGAGGGACGCGAGCAAGCGCGGCGGCTCGCCGCCCGCGCCGATGTGGTGATCGAGAGCTTCCGCCCCGGAGTGATGGCCAGGCTTGGGCTCGGGTATGACGATGTGCGCCGCGACAACGAAGGGATCATTTACTGCTCGATCAGCGGCTTCGGCCAGCGGAGCGGCCGCTCCTTGCTCGGCAGCCATGATTTGAACTATATGGCGCTCTCCGGTTTATTGGCGCAGCTCGCCGATGAACGCGGCCGTCCGGTTCATCCGAAAGTGACGCTGGCTGATTTTATCGGCGGCATGGCGGCGGCGGAGCGCGTTTTGGCGGCGCTGTTGGCCCGCGAGCGGACCGGCCAAGGCGCCTATTTGGACGTCTCGCTGGTTGACGGCTTGGCGGCGATGATGGCGGGCCATTTTGCCATGGAACACGGCGGCGGGCCGAAACATGGCCTTGCCGAACTTGCCGGGGAGGTGGTGTGCTACCAACTGTATGAGACGAAAGACGGCCGTTATATGAGCGTAGCGGCGCTTGAACCGCACTTTTGGCGCCAGTTTTGCGAAGCGATCGGCCATCCGGAATGGATCGGGGCGCAGTGGGCGCCGGCGCGGCCGGGAGAGGCGGTGTATGACGGACTTGTCGCTTTGTTTCGCGAAAAAACGCTTTCTGAATGGAGCGCCTTCGCGGAAAGGGTCGACGCTTGCCTTGCTCCGGTGCTTGAAACGGATGAAGCGAAGCGGCTGTTTGCCGACGGCCAAGTTCGCCGTCTTGTCGCGATGCAGCCGGATGGCGTGTGGACGGCTGCGCATGGGCCGGATGGCCGGTGGGACGTCGAAGCGCCGCCTGAAGTCAATGAACATGCTGATTTGTTGAAGGGGAGGAATAACCGATGATGAAAACACCGTTAAACATTTCGATGATGCTCGAGCGGGCGGAGATGTTTTTTCCCAAAAAACAAGTCATCTCCCGCATGAAAGGCGGTGTCGTCCGCCATACATACAAAGAGATTGGGGAGCGGACGCGCCGGCTGGCCAGCATGTTGAAGCAGCTCGGGGTGGGAGTCGGCGACCGCGTCGGCACGTTCGCCTGGAATCATCACCGCCATTTGGAAGCGTATTTTGCCATTCCCGGCATCGGGGCGGTGCTGCATACGATCAACATCCGTCTCTCACCGCAGCATATCGCTTACATCATCAACCATGCCGATGACCGCGTTCTGCTGATCGATGATGATTTGCTGCCGGCCATTGAAGCGGTGAAAGACGAGATCCCGAACGTGCGCGCTTTCATCATTATGACCGACGCCGACGAGCTGCCGGAAACGGCGCTGGCGCCGGTGTACCATTACGAGAAACTGCTTGCCGAGGGCGATCCGGCATTCCCGTTTTTGAAAGACCTCGATGAATACCAACCGGCCGGAATGTGCTATACATCGGCGACAACAGGCCGTCCAAAGGGGGTTGTATACACGCACCGGAGCACCGTCTTGCACGCGATGGCGCTAGGCCTAGCTGATACGCAAGGGCTGTGCGAGCGCGATGTCGCCATGCCGGTTGTGCCAATGTTTCACGTCAACGCGTGGGGGCTGCCGTTTGCCGCCACGTGGTTCGGTTCGACGATCGTCATGCCGGGGCCGGCGTTTACGCCGAAAGTGCTTGCCGAGCTGATTGAAGCCGAGCGGGTGACGATCACGGCCGGCGTGCCGACGATTTGGCTCGGGCTGCTGCAAGAATTGGAGAAAGGCCGCTATGATGTCAGCAGCCTGACGCGCGTCATTTGCGGCGGTTCGGCCGCGCCGAAAGGAGTCATCCGCGCCTTTGAAGAAAAATACGGCATTCCGTTTATTCACGCGTACGGCATGACGGAAACGAGCCCGCTTGTGCTCGTCTCGCGCCCGAAAAGCTATCAAGACGGGCTGTCGTACGAGGAGAAACTCGACATACGCGCCAAACAAGGGCTGCTTGCGCCAGGGCTTGAAATGAAAGTAATCGGCCAAAACGGGCCGGTTCGCTGGGACGGGAAGGAAATGGGCGAGCTTTGCTTGCGCGGGCCGTGGATCGCCGCCGAGTACTACAACGATGAGCGAACGAAGGAGACGTTCCGCGACGGCTGGCTCCATACCGGTGATGTCGTCACCGTGGACGAAGAAGGGTTTGTGAAAATCGTCGACCGGACGAAGGATGTCATTAAAAGCGGCGGCGAATGGATTTCATCGGTTGATTTGGAAAATGCGCTTATGACCCATGAGGCGGTGTTCGAAGCGGCGGTCGTCGCCGTGCCGCATCCGAAATGGCAGGAGCGTCCGATTGCCTGCGTCGTGCTGAAAGAAGGCAAAAGCGTGACAAAAGAAGAGCTGTACGACTTTTTGCGCCCGCAATTTGCGAAATGGTGGCTGCCGGACGACATTGTGTTTCTCGATGAAATTCCGAAAACAAGCGTCGGCAAGTTTTTGAAGCGGAAGCTGCGCGATGAGATGGCGGCGCGCTATGCCGATGCGGCGGCGGAGTAAAGGAGGCGAACACCGTGGCCGAAACGATTGCGGTCATCGGCGCTGGAGTGATGGGAAGCGGTATCGCGCAAACGGCGGCGATGGCGGGAAAAACGGTGCATTTATATGACGTGTCCGAAACGGCTTTGCAAAACGGGCTCGCCTCGGTCGAAAAAAGCTTGCGCCGCTTTGTGAAAGCGGGGCAGTTGTCTGAACAAGAAGCGGAGGCGGCGCTCGGCCGCATCCGCCCGACGACCGATTTGGCGGAAGCGGCGCGTGACGCGGACGTTGTTATCGAAGCCGTGCCGGAAAACTTGGCGTTGAAAAAAGAGGTGTTTCGAAAGCTTGACGAACGGACAAAGCCAGACGCCATTTTGGCGACCAACACATCGGAGCTGAGCGTGACAGCGCTTGCCGCCGCGACCCACCGGCCGGAGAAAGTCATCGGCATGCATTGGTTCAATCCGGCGCCGGTGATGAAGTTGATCGAAATTGTGAAAGGGGAGGCGACCTCCGACGACACCGTCGACGCCATTCGCCGCCTGTCCGCCGAGCTTGGCAAAGAAACGGTCGTCGTCAAAGACCGGCAAGGGTTTGTGACAACGCGGGCGATCGCCGCCCATATGATTGAATGCATCCGCATGTACGAAGAAGGAGTCGCCTCGGCCGAGGATATTGATAAAGCGGTGCGGCTTGGCCTCAATTATCCGATGGGTCCGCTCGAGCTCGCTGACATGGTCGGGCTTGATACGCTCCTGTTTGTGAGTGAAAACATGACGGAAGCGTACGGCGACCGGTTCCGGGCGCCGCAGCTTTTGCGCAAGCTCGTTGAAGCCGGGCATTTAGGGCGGAAAACAGGGAAAGGGTTCTATACGTATACAAAATGAACAGGCGCTCTCATGGAGAGGGTGGACAGAAACTGGCCCATTTGGCGGCGCTGCGGTGCGCCGTTCGATACAACGGTGTGGCCGCGCCGTCAAGGCGTGGCGTTGACAACAACAAGGAGGCGAAGATGATGCGCGAAGCGGTGATCGTGGAAGCAGTCAGAACGCCGGTCGGTAAACGGAACGGCGTCTTCCGCGACGTTCATCCGGTCCATCTGGCCGCGGTGGTGTTGGATGAAGTTGTGCGCCGGGCGGGCATAGACAAAGGGGCGGTGGAAGACATCGTCATGGGCTGTGTGACGCCGATCGCCGAGCAAGGATACAACATCGGGCGGCTCGCGGCGTTGGAGGCTGGATTCCCAATCGAAGTGCCGGCTGTGCAAATCAATCGGATGTGCGGCTCCGGGCAGCAGGCGATCCATTTTGCCGCTCAAGAAATTCGCTCCGGCGATATGGATGTCACCATTGCCGCTGGGGTCGAAAGCATGACGAAAGTCCCGATTTTAAGCGACGGTAATGAGCGGACGATTCCGCCGTCGCTTCATGAAAAGTACGAGTTCATCCACCAAGGCGTTTCAGCCGAGCGGATCGCCAAAAAATACGGCCTGACGCGCGCGGAGCTGGATGCCTACGCCTACGAAAGCCATCGGCGCGCCTTGGCCGCCATGCGCGAAGGGAAGTTTCGCGCCGAAATCGTCCCGGTCAAAGGGCTTGACCGCGATGGCCGCGAAATCCTTGTCACCGATGATGAAGGGCCGCGGGCCGATACATCGCCGGAAGCGCTCGCCGCGCTCAAGCCGGTGTTTCAGGAAGACGGCGTCATCACCGCCGGCAATGCGAGCCAAATGAGCGACGGGGCGGCCGCTGTGTTGCTCATGGAGCGGGAGGCGGCGCGCCGGCTCGGACTGAAGCCGAAAGCGCGCATCGTCGCGCAAACGGTCGTCGGCTCGGACCCGACGTATATGCTGGATGGCGTCATTCCGGCGACAAGACAAGTGCTGAAAAAAGCCGGACTTACGATCGAGGATATCGATCTCATTGAAATCAACGAAGCGTTCGCCCCGGTCGTGCTCGCCTGGCAAAAAGAAATCGGCGCCCCGCTTGCGAAAGTGAATGTCAACGGCGGCGCCATCGCGCTTGGCCATCCGCTCGGCGCGACGGGCGTCAAACTGATGACGTCGCTCGTTCATGAGCTTGAGCGGCGGGAAGGCCGCTATGGGCTATTGACGATTTGCATCGGGCACGGCATGGCGACAGCGACGATCATCGAGCGAATGTAAGGCGCGACAAAACACATGACGTTCGCACCATCAGCAGCGGGGGCGGCCGCCAAGCCGCCAAGCCCGCTATTTTTTTGCTGAAAACCAAGCGGGACGGAAGCCTCGCGGGTGTGATAAGATGAAGAAAAGCGGACGAAAGGGGGAGCGCTGGGTAAGATGAAACAGCCTGTTCTCGCTTCTTTGTATTTATCGCTCGCCGCCGGCATTTGGGGCGGGATGTATGTCGTAAGCAAGTACGTATTGGACTACATCCCGCCGCTGACGCTAGTCTGGCTGCGCTACGCCGTCGCCTTGATCGCGCTTGCCGCGATCGCGGCAGTGAAACGCGAGCACCCGCCAAAGCACGGGCGCGATTGGATGATGGTGATCGCGATTGGCCTCATCGGCTATGTCATTTCCATTTCGCTGCAATTTGTCGGCACGAAATGGTCGAACGCCCATACGGCTTCGCTCATTACGGCTTCGACACCGGCGTTTGTCGTTTTATTTGCCCGTTGGCTGCTTGGGGAAGCGCTCACATGGCGGAAGCTTGTGGCGTTGTTGTTGGCGGCGGCGGGAGTGATCGTCATCGTCGGCCTCGGGGGCAGCGGGGAGTCGACGTTGGCCGGAAATATGGCGTTAGTCGGCGCGGCGGTCACTTGGGCGCTGTTGTCGGTGCTGGTGAAAATGGCGTCGGCGCGCATGTCCGTTCTTTCCATTACCACCTTCGCCATCTTGGCGGCGTTTGTCGGCATGACGCCGATGTTGATGGTGGAGCGCCCGGGGCTGACGGCCGTTCAATGGAATGCGCCCGTCGTGATGGGCGTGTTGTACCTTGGCATCGTGTCAACGGCGGGCGCGTTTTTCTTGTGGAACAAAGGAATGGAGATGATCGACGCCGGCATCGGCTCGCTCTTTTTCTTTTTTCAGCCGCTCGTCGGTTCGCTCTTTGGCTGGTTGTTTTTGCATGAGCGGCTTGACGCGTCCTTTTGGGTGGGCGGAACGCTTATCGTCGCGGGAGTGGCGGTGGCGGTGCGGAGCGGGCAAAGCGCGTAAGGAAAGCGAAGCGCCCGCGCGGGGGCGTCCCCTGCTTGCCATTTCTTCTTTGGCCATGGTTTGATGCCCAATCACTCGAATCTACGCTGGAAGCTATTACCCGCCCGCTTTTTCTCCAACCGCCCGCCGCGGCAGCTTCCAGCCGTACGTGTATGACAAAATGCGAAGAGCAGCGACGGCAATAAACAGCACATACAGCTCCACGGGCGACTCCGCCCATTTCAGTCCGACGGCAACGCCGGCGAGAATCGCCCAGGCGGCGTAAATTTCCGCATGCAGCACAAGCGGCTTCCTTCCGGCGAGCACATCCCGGATGATGCCGCCGCCGCTGCCAGTCAACACCGCCGCGACGATGACCGCGCTTAACGGATGACCCATGTTGACGGCATACAGCGCCCCTTGGATGGCGAACGCCGATAACCCAAGGGCGTCAAAAAAGTTGCCCCATCGCTTCCACGGCGGGAGCATCTGCTTGGGAAACAAATAGACGATCGTCATCGAGACTAAGGCGACAAGAAAGAGCGAACCTTGTTCCCATAACGCCGATACGGGAACCCCAATCAGCAAATTTCGCACGGCCCCGCCGCCAAACGCCGTGACGATCCCTAAAATATAGACGCCAAGCAAATCATACTCCTCTTCCATCGCGACGATCGCCCCGCTGATGGCAAAGGCGATCGTGCCGATGATGCTCAATATTTCCCACGTCATTCGTGCTGTTCCTTTCCGTGTCGTGTCCTTGTATCATTGTAGGGGCAAAAGCGGTGGAAAATCAATTGTTTTTTTGGAACGAACTAGCAGACCGGCGGTGTGATTTGGTATCATCAACGTAGATAACCCTGTTTGCCGCAAAGGAAAGGAAGGATGTCATGAACCGCGAACAAGCGATCCTTGTCGGCTGCCAGCTTGCCGGTGTTGATGATGAACGGTTTCGCTATTCAATGGAGGAGCTCGCTTCGCTCGTTGCGACGGCGAACGGCGAGGTTGTGGCAGAGTTGACGCAAAAACGTGAAGCGCCGCACCCGGCGACGTATATCGGCAAAGGGAAAGCGGAAGAGCTCGCCGCCATCGTTAAGCAGCTGGAACCGGACGTCGTCATTTTCAACAGTGAGCTTTCTCCAAGTCAAGCGCGCAATTTGACGAACATGCTTGGCGAGGTGAAAGTGATTGACCGGACGCAGCTCATTTTAGACATTTTTGCAAGGCGCGCCCGATCGAAAGAAGGAAAGCTGCAAGTTGAGCTCGCCCAGCTCGAGTATCTGTTGCCGCGCCTTAGCGGCCAAGGAGAGGCGCTATCCCGCTTGGGCGGCGGCATCGGCACGCGCGGCCCGGGGGAGACGAAGCTGGAAACCGACCGACGCCACATTCGCCGCCGCATCGACGACATTAAAGCTGAACTGCGGCGCATCGCCGAGCATCGCGGGCGGTACCGCGAGCGCCGGCAAAAAAACCAAGCGTTTCAAGTGGCGCTCGTCGGCTATACGAACGCCGGCAAATCAACGATTTTCAATCGGCTGACCGCTGCCGATTCGTTGGAAGAAAACTTGTTGTTCGCCACGCTCGATCCGTTGACGCGCAAATGCGTCTTGCCATGCGGCTACACGGTGCTTGTCACCGATACGGTCGGGTTCATTCAAGACTTGCCGACGACGCTTGTCGCCGCGTTCCGCTCGACGCTCGAGGAAGTGACGGAAGCGGATCTGTTGCTTCACGTCGTCGATTCGTCGCATCCTGATTACGCCGAACATGAGCGAACGGTGTTGCGGCTCATTGCGGAGTTAGGGGCTTCCTCCATTCCGATGGTCACGGTGTACAATAAAAGTGACCGACAGACGCCAGAATTCATTCCGACGACGACCGAGGCGCTCGTCATGAGCGCGCTTTCTGCCGCTGATATCGACCGGCTTCGCGGTTTTATTGAGAAAGCAGTGAAACAACAAATGGTGCCTTACGACGTGTCGATTCCAAGCGGCGAAGGAAAATGGCTCGCTCGGTTAAAATCGGACACCATTTTGCATGAATGGCATTATAATGAACAGGGGGGCACGTACGATTGCCAAGGGTACGTGCTGCCGACGCACCCCTTGTATGGGGATCTGCAATCATTCCAACGATAGAAAGGGTTCATCGATGTTTTGGACACAGTGGAGACACGGAGAAACCATCGCTCTTCTCATCGAGGAAATTGAAGCACAAATCGCGCCGATTCACCGCCGCATCGACGAATTGATTGAAGCAAACCAATACCGGGTGCTTGAAAGCTTCCGTCGTCATCAAGTGAGCGACGGCCATTTCATTCCGACGACCGGTTATGGGTATGGCGATACGGGCCGCGATACACTCGACCGCATTTACGCTGATGTCTTTGGAGCGGAAGCCGGTCTTGTGCGGCCGCAAATCACTTCCGGCACGCACGCGATTGCCATCGCCTTGTTCGGCATTTTGCGCCCGGGTGATGAATTGCTTTACATCACCGGCGCTCCGTACGATACGCTTGAGGAAATCGTCGGCGTCCGCGGCCGCGGCGTCGGCTCGCTGAAGGAGTTCGGCATTCGTTATCGCAGCGTGCCGCTCACAGCGGATGGAATGGTCGATTGGCCGGCCGTTCGCGAAGCGATCCATGAACGGACGAAAATGATCGGCATTCAACGTTCACGCGGCTATGCGGACCGGCCGTCTTTTACCGTCGAAGAAATCGGCCGCATGATTGCATTCGTCAAGTCGATTAAACCGGATGTTGTCGTGTTTGTCGACAATTGCTACGGGGAGTTTGTGGAAGAAAAAGAGCCGTGTCATGTGGGCGCTGATTTGATGGCTGGATCGCTCATTAAAAACCCCGGCGGGGGGCTGGCGAAAACGGGCGGCTACATTGTCGGCAAGCGGGAATATGTCGAAGCGTGCGCCTATCGGATGACATCACCGGGCATCGGTGCCGAAGTCGGACCGTCGCTGTACAGTTTGCTTGAGATGTACCAAGGGTTTTTCCTTGCCCCGCACGTCGTCGGGCAAGCGCTCAAGGGAGCGGTTTTTACGGCGGCGATGCTCGAGCGGATCGGACTCAAAACCTCGCCATCGTGGAAGGCAAAGCGAACGGATTTGGTTCAGTCCGTCCGTTTTGACGATCCGGAACAAATGGTGGCATTTTGCCAAGCGATTCAGGCTTCCTCCCCGGTCAACGCTCATTTCACCCCGTATCCGAGTGAGATGCCGGGCTATGAAGACAAAGTAATCATGGCCGCCGGCACGTTCGTGCAAGGGGCAAGCATTGAGTTGACGGCCGATGGGCCGTTGCGTCCCCCCTATGTCGCGTATGTGCAAGGCGGATTGACGTATTCGCATGTGAAAATCGCCGTCTGTTCCGCCATTCAGCGTTTGCTTGAACAACAGTTGATTTGTTTGTGAGGAAACGTCACGTTTCATTGACTCATTTCCTAACATTATGGTAAAATAAAGGTATCAAAAGCGAGGAGGAATTGGCATGAGCAGCCAAATTCGTCGTTCCATGCCATTGTTTCCAATTGGGATTGTGATGCAGCTGACCGACTTGTCGGCTCGGCAAATCCGCTATTATGAAGAGCACGGCCTTGTTTCGCCAGCGCGCACCGAAGGCAACCGGCGGCTGTTTTCGCTCAATGATATTGACCGCTTGCTGGAAATTAAAGATTTGATCGACCAAGGCGTCAACTTGGCAGGCGTTAAGCAAATTTTTGCCGCACGGGAGGAAGGGCGCCACGGGCAAGCGGAGAAAGTCGAAAAAGCAGGAAAACCGAAGCTGTCGGATGAAGAACTGCGCGAAATTTTGCGGAATGAATTGTTGCAGGCCGGGCGGTTTCAGCGCGCATCGCTTCGCCAAGGAGATCTCGCTCGCTTCTTTCATTAATGACGGAAAATGATTTCCGAGCCGGGGAGGAGTTTCAACATGGCAAAATATACGCGTGACGACATTCTACACATCGTCAAAGAGGAAAATGTCAAGTACATCCGCCTGCAATTCACCGATATTTTGGGCACGATCAAAAACGTCGAAATTCCCATCAGTCAGTTGGAGAAAGCGCTTAACAACAAAATTATGTTTGACGGATCGTCGATCGAAGGATTTGTCCGCATTGAAGAGTCGGATATGTATTTGTATCCGGACTTGGATACGTTCGTCATTTTCCCGTGGACCGCAGAAAAAGGAAAAGTCGCCCGCTTTATCTGCGACATTTACAACCCGGATGGCACGCCGTTTGAAGGCTGTCCGCGCTATAACTTGAAGCGGATGCTAAAAGAGATGGAGTCGCTCGGCTTCAACGCCTTTAACTTAGGGGCTGAGCCAGAATTCTTCCTCTTTAAGCTGGACGAAAAAGGACACCCGACGATGGAGCTGAACGATCGCGGCGGCTATTTCGATTTGGCGCCGACGGATCTTGGGGAAAATTGCCGACGCGACATTGTGCTTGAGCTTGAGGAAATGGGGTTTGAAATCGAAGCGTCCCATCATGAAGTCGCCCCGGGCCAGCATGAGATTGATTTTAAATACGCCCATGCCATTAAAGCGTGCGACGACATTCAAACGTTTAAGCTCGTCGTCAAAACGATCGCCCGCAAACACGGATTGCATGCGACCTTTATGCCGAAGCCGATTTTTGGGATTAACGGTTCAGGGATGCACTGCAACTTGTCGCTGTTCCGCAACGGTGAAAACGCCTTTTTCGACCCGAACGGCGATTTGCAGTTGAGCGATACGGCGCGTCAGTTTATCGCTGGTGTGCTGAAGCATGCGCCGAACTTTACGGCGGTGACGAACCCGACCGTCAACTCGTACAAGCGGCTTGTTCCAGGCTATGAAGCGCCGTGCTACGTCGCTTGGTCGGCGCGCAACCGCAGCCCGCTCATCCGCATTCCCGCTTCGCGCGGCATGAGCACGCGCATCGAGGTGCGCAGTGTCGACCCGTCGGCCAACCCATACTTGGCTATGGCGGTGCTTTTAGCCGCTGGGCTTGACGGCATTCGCAACAAACTCACTCCTCCGGCGCCAGTGGATCGAAACATTTACGTCATGACGAAAGAAGAACGGCTCGAAGAAGGCATCGTCGATTTGCCGGCAACGCTGCATGAAGCGCTGGAAAACTTGAAGTCCGATGAAGTGATGATTCACGCGCTCGGCAAACATTTATTCGAGCATTTCATCGAAGCGAAGGAAATCGAGTGGGATATGTACCGGACAACGGTCCATCAATGGGAATTGGATCAATATTTGGAGCTTTACTGATGCATAAAAAAGCTGCCCTGTTTTTCGGGCAGCTTTTGTTATGGCGGCAGCGCTGGCCGGACTCTTAGTCGATCAGGCGATAGACGCCGATCACTTTGCCGAGAATCGTGCAGTCGCGGACGAGGATCGGTTCAAGATGCGCGTTTTCCGGCTGCAGGCGGATGTGGTCTTTTTCCTTGAAAAACCGCTTCACCGTCGCTTCGTTGTCTTCCGTCATGGCGACAACGATGTCGCCGTTGTTGGCCGATGACTGTTGGCGGACGATGACGTAGTCGCCGTCGAGAATGCCGGCTTCGATCATGCTGTCGCCCATCACTTCAAGCATAAACAGCTGTTCTTCGCCTGAGGCGAGCCGTTTTGGCAACGGAAAGTAGCCTTCGATATTTTCCACTGCGGTAATCGGTTGGCCGGCCGTCACTTTGCCGATGATCGGCACAGAGATCGTTTCCTCTTTTTCTTTTTCCTTGGCCATGTCAGGGTCCAAAATTTCAATGGCGCGCGGCTTTGTCGGATCGCGGCGGATGTATCCTTTGCTCTCTAGGCGCGCGAGATGCCCATGGACGGTTGAGCTTGACGCAAGCCCGACCGCTTCCCCAATTTCCCGCACCGACGGCGGATACCCCTTCGTTCTCACTTCCTGTTTAATAAACTCTAAAATTTGCTGCTGTCGTTTTGACAGTTTCGTCATCGTTTCACACCTCTTGCTACATCATTTGCCTCCATTATATCATGCGGAAGATGAAAAAACAAACATGAGTTCGAGTTTTTTATTGACACAAACAAACGTTCCTAGATATAATGAAGGAAAGCGAACAAACATTCTAGGAAAAGGTGGGGGAAATGGGAAAAACATTGTTGCACCACTTTCTATTCTCTTTTTTGTTTGCGCTCGTATTGGCAGGGTTCGTCTACGCCAGCAGCCCGGTCGATCAAAAAGAATACGTGACGATCACGGTCGCTCCTGGCGATACGCTTTGGGGGTTGGCGAAGCAGTATGAAGAGGAGCACGGGCTGTCGCCGAATGAGTTTATCCGCTGGGTGATGGAGATGAATCACCTGTCGAGTTCGCGCCTCACGGCAGGTGAACAAATCGTGATCCCCGTGTTAAAATCAAAGCAGGGCGGCTCATTGGCCGTCAACCGGTGACAGAAAGAAGGGGAGGCCATGAGAGCGGTCATTTATTGCCGCGTCAGCACAGACAAAACAGAGCAGGAAACGTCGCTGGCTAGGCAACGCGATGAGCTGGAGCATCTGGCGGCTGAGTGTGGATTTGAAGTCGTCAAGGTAATCGCTGAGCAGGCGAGCGGTTATGAAGCTGATCGCGATGGCGTATTGGAGCTTCTCGAATTGTGCGAAGAGGGAAGCGTCGATGTGTTGCTTATTCAAGATGAAACGCGGCTTGGGCGCGGCCATGCGCGCATGGCGGTGCTGCACTGTTTGAAAAAGCAAGGGGTGAAAATATACAGCGCCAACCACCGAGGGGAAATGCCGCTGTCGGAAGCCGATGAGATGGTGTTGTCCATCATCGCTATTGTTGAGGAGTACCAGCGGAAAATACATAATGCGAAAATTAAGCGCGGCATGAGGCGGGCCGTCGAGCGCGGCTATCGTCCGGAGCGGAACTTGAGGCGCCAGGGTGAAAACGCCGGGCGCGATCGAATCGATCTGCCGGTCGAGGAGATCGTCCGCTTGCGCGAACGCGGCTTGACATTTGCTGATATCGCCGCGACGCTGCGGAGCTTTGGCTATGAGGCGTCCAAGGCGACTGTTCATCGCCGTTACCAAGAATATATGGACGAGCAACAACGGCAGCGTTGATCGTGTGACGCACCTAATCTTAAAAGCGGCGAACAGATGAAGAAAACTGAGACATCGTTGCCATCCTCCCGTTTCATCCGATAAGATGAAGTCGAGTGAGAATATGACAGATAGGAGAAGATGCCTGATGATCGCGAAACATAAACTTGCCCGCATCAACGAACTGGCGAGAAAGGCAAAAACGGCTGGCTTGTCAGCCGAAGAGACGCTTGAGCAGGCGAAATTGCGCCGCGAGTATATTCAGGCGTTCCGCAAAGCGATGACCGATATGCTGCATGCGGTGACCGTCATCGACCCAAACGGCAATGACGTAACGCCCCAAAAATTGAAGGAAAGCCGGCAGCGGCGTTTCCATTAAGGAATCATTGCCTCGTTCGCGTTGGAAGAAAAAGAAACGTTGTACAAGCAAGTCAATTTTCTATATGATAGTAAATGACACCATGTTGATGAAAGGGAGGAAGACGATGGCGCATTCAATCGAGGAGTTGGCGATTACGACGATTCGAACGCTGTCGATTGACGCGATCGAAAAAGCGAAATCCGGGCACCCAGGCATGCCGATGGGTGCGGCGCCGATGGCGTATACGCTTTGGACGAAATTTATGAACCACAATCCAGCAAATCCAAGTTGGTTCAACCGCGATCGGTTCATCTTATCCGCGGGCCATGGATCGATGCTGCTTTACAGCTTGCTCCATTTAAGCGGGTACGACGTATCCATGGACGACCTCAAGCAGTTCCGCCAGTGGGGAAGCAAAACGCCAGGCCATCCGGAATACGGTCATACGCCGGGGGTGGAAGCGACGACCGGCCCGCTTGGCCAAGGGATTGCGATGGCGGTCGGCATGGCCATGGCGGAACGACATTTGGCGGCTACATACAACCGAGACGGCTTTGAGATCATCAATCATTATACGTACGCCATTTGCGGCGACGGCGATTTGATGGAAGGCGTGGCAAGCGAAGCTGCGTCACTCGCCGGCCATTTAAAGTTGGGCCGTCTGATTGTCCTGTATGACTCGAACGACATCTCGCTAGACGGGGAGCTCAATCTGTCGTTCTCGGAAAACGTCGCCCAGCGTTTTGAAGCGTACGGATGGCAATATTTGCGCGTTGAGGACGGCAATAACATTGAAGAAATTGCAAAAGCGTTGGAAGAAGCACGGGCTGATCTCAGCCGGCCGACGCTCATTGAAGTGAAAACGACGATCGGCTACGGTGCGCCAAATAAAGCGGGCACGTCCGGCGTTCATGGCGCTCCGCTCGGCGCGGAAGAGGCGAAGTTGACGAAGGAAGCGTACCGCTGGACGTTCGCCGAAGATTTTTATGTACCGGAAGAAGTATATGTCCATTTCCGGGAAACAGTGCAAGAGCCGGGGGCAAAAAAAGAAGCGGAATGGAACGAACAGTTCGCCGCCTATGAACAGGCCTATCCGGAACTGGCCGCCCAATTGAAGCGAGCGATCGAAGGCAGACTTCCGGACGGATGGGAAGCTTCATTGCCGGTATACGAAGCGGGCAAAAGCCTAGCCACTCGCTCGTCTTCGGGCGAAGTCATCAACGCCATCGCCAAAGCGGTGCCGCAACTGTTCGGCGGTTCGGCGGACTTGGCAAGCTCGAACAAAACGCTCATCAAAGGCGGCGGCAACTTCCTGCCGGACAGCTATGAAGGTCGCAACATTTGGTTTGGCGTGCGCGAGTTTGCCATGGGGGCGGCGCTGAACGGCATGGCGCTCCATGGTGGATTGAAGGTGTTCGGGGGCACGTTCTTCGTGTTTTCCGACTATTTGCGCCCGGCCATTCGACTCGCGGCGCTCATGGGGCTGCCGGTCACGTATGTGTTGACGCACGACAGCATCGCCGTCGGCGAAGACGGACCGACGCACGAGCCGGTCGAACATCTTGCTTCGCTTCGAGCCATGCCGAACTTGTCGGTCATCCGACCGGCCGATGCGAATGAAACCGCGGCAGCATGGCGACTGGCGCTCGAATCGACGGACAAGCCGACCGCCCTTGTCTTGACGCGTCAAGATGTGCCGACATTGGCGACAACAGCCGAGTTGGCGTATGAAGGCGTGAAAAAAGGCGCGTACGTCGTTTCACCGGCGAAAAACGGCGCTCCGGAGGCGCTGTTGTTGGCGACCGGCTCGGAAGTTGGTTTAGCCGTCAAAGCGCAAGAAGCTCTCGCCGCTGAGGGCATCCATGTCTCTGTCATCAGCATGCCATCGTGGGACCGCTTCGAAGCGCAGCCAAAATCGTACCGCGATGAAGTGCTTCCGCCGACGGTGACGAAACGGCTCGCTATCGAAATGGGGGCGTCGCTCGGTTGGGAGCGCTACGTCGGCGCCGAGGGCGACATTTTGGCCATCGATCGGTTTGGCGCTTCGGCACCGGGAGAGAAAATCATGGCCGAGTATGGCTTCACCGTTGACAACGTCGTCCGCCGCACGAAAGCGTTGCTCGGCAAGTAATCGGGAAAGCTGCCCTTGCGTTGTTGCAGGGGCAGCTTGTTTTTGTGCAGCATGGCCGCGCTGCGCCTTGTTCAAGTAGTTTCGGGGTTGGATCGAAGGGAAAGGCTTGTTGATGACGCGTTGCCTGTTTACGGCGGCATGTCCACCGCAAACAAAAATCGACAAAGTTAGTGAAAAAACTTGCCGTTAATAGACATATTTTTTCCCTTTCCTTTTCTATAATAGAAAATAGATGAACAGAAATGGGGGATGGGGCATGGTCCGCTATTGGATTTATTTGTTGAATGACGATGTGGCGCTGCATTACCGCCATCGGCCAGAAAAAATTGTCGAACTGCTTCGTGAGCATCAATACGCGAAAGCACCGCTGAAGGCAATTTGCCGCAAGCAAGTTGAATTTATCACCGAACGGCTGTCATTTTCGCGTCTGGAACTCGGCTTAAAGCAATATTTTGTCGGCCGCGTCGGCAAAAATTTGGAGCGCAATATGTTTGTTTTGCAAAACGACGCCGGCGAGGAAGCGTTGCTTGTCGTGCAAAAGCGCCGCTTGCTTCTTGTCGCCGACAGCGCGCCGCTTGCCGCGGACATCGGACGGGCGCTGGCGCAGTTGTCGCCGACGTTTTTGGCAGTCGACGCTGATTTTGTCGATTACTGTTGGCTGTCCGCGCCTGCGCAAGGGAGAAAATTTGCGTAATGAAAAGATTTTTGTCGCGAAATATTGTCTAATGGCGCATCGTTTAGTACACTGTTAGGGAGACAACAAGAAGGAGGAAAATCGCTGCTATGTGGGATACGATTCTCGTTGGCGTGCTGGCGCTCATCGCCGGGGTGGCGATCGGGTTTTTCATCGCCCGCAGAACGATGATCAATTATTTGAAGAAAAACCCGCCAATCAATGAACAAATGATTCGCATGATGATGATGCAAATGGGCATGACGCCTTCGCAGAAGAAAATCAATCAAATGATGAAAATGATGAACAATCAACTGAAATAAGCGAAACGGACACTCGATCGAGAGTGTCTTTTTATTTTGTAAAAATGTTCTTTCAAAATTTTTCTAGTTTTGTTACAATAATATGGCGATTGTTTGCTAGTGAAACAAAGGGGGGGCGGGATGGCATGCGTGTGTTTCGCGATTTGTTTTGGTTTTTCCGTCAAGAAAAGAAGGCGTATATGACCGGCATTTTCGTGCTTGTCATCGTCGCGTTTTTGGAGACGGTCCCGCCGAAAGTGATCGGCTTGTTGGTCGATCATATGAAAAACGGCACGATGACAAAAGAAGTGCTCATCCGCTGGATCGCTGTCCTCGCCGCTGTTGCGGCGGCGCTTTACGGCCTCCGGTATGCTTGGCGCATTTGCATTTTCGGAGCGGCCGTCAAGCTCGCCCGCCAGCTGCGCAATGAGCTGTATGAACATTTTACGAAGATGTCGCCGTCGTTTTATCAGCGGAAGCGGATCGGCGATCTGATGGCTCACGCGACCAATGACTTGCAAGCGATCCAGCAAACGGCTGGCAGCGGCATTTTGACGCTTGTTGATTCGCTGACGCTCGGCGGATTTGTGCTGGCGACCATGGCGGTTTCGATCAGCTGGAAGCTGACCTTCATCAGTCTATTGCCGCTGCCGGTGATGGCGGTGGCGACGAGCCGCTACGGAACGATCCTTCATCGGCGGTTTGTCACGGCGCAAGAGGCGTTCTCGTCACTCAACGATAAAGTGCAGGAAAGCATCAGCGGCGTTCGGGTGATCAAAGCGTTTGGTTATGAAAAACAAGATGTGGAGGCGTTTCGCCGTCAATCGGAAGATGTGGTGGCTAAAAATATCGCTGTCGCCAAAATTGACGCGCTCTTTGACCCGACGATCGGCTTCCTTGTCGGGCTGTCGTTTTTCCTCGCGGTCGCGTTTGGAAGCGAAATGGTGTTGACCGGCGAGCTGACGATTGGGGAACTCGTCTCGTTTACCACCTATCTCGGCTTGCTCATTTGGCCGATGTTGGCGTTCGGCTGGCTGTTTAACATCGTTGAGCGCGGGCGCGCCTCGTATGATCGGGTGCGGGCGCTGTTGGCCGAGCAGGATGAAATTCAGGAAGCTCCCGATGCCATTGACGTTCCCCCGCGAGGCGACATCGAGTACGACATCAAGCGGTTCGCCTATCCCGGGGAGATGAGGACGGCGCTTTCGGACATTCGTTTTCGGCTCAAGAGCGGGGCGACGCTTGGCGTTGTCGGCAAAACCGGGGCAGGGAAAACGACGCTGCTTCGTCTGTTGCTGCGCGAGTTTGACGGCTATGACGGAGAAATTCGCTTCGGCGGCCGCGACATTCGCAGTTACACGCTGTCTGCGCTCCGCTCGGCGATCGGTTATGTGCCGCAAGACCATTTTTTGTTTTCGGCTTCCGTGCGCGACAATATCGCCTTCGCCCAACCGGAGGTCGAGGAGAAGAAAATCGTGCGCGCGGCGCAGCTCGCCCACATTCATGAGGACATTCTTCAATTTCCAGACGGCTATGCGACCGTTGTCGGCGAGCGCGGCGTTTCTTTGTCGGGCGGGCAAAAACAGCGGCTGTCGATCGCGCGGGCGCTTTTGGCGGATCCGGAAGTGCTCATTTTGGATGATGCGTTGTCGGCGGTTGACGCGAAAACGGAAGCGCGTATTTTAGCCGCCTTAAAACAAGAGCGGCGCGGCAAAACGACGATCATCGCCGCTCATCGTTTAAGCGCGGTCGAGCATGCCGATTGGATCGTGGTGCTCGATGGCGGACGAATCGTGCAGGCCGGAACCCACGAGAAGCTCATGGCTGAAGACGGCTGGTATCGCGACATGCATCAGCGTCAACAACTCGAAGCGTTCGTGGAAGGATCACAGATCGGAGGGATGGCATGAACGGGCAGACGTTGACGGCCAAAGAACAGCGGCGAGTCCTTTGGCGGTTGCTTTCTTACATGGGGAGATACAAAAAGGAAGCCGCCCTTGCGTTTTTCCTTCTTCTTTTGTCCACGGCCGGCGAGCTTGCCGGACCGTACTTGGTGAAGGTGTTCATCGATGATTATCTCATGCCGGGCCGCCTGGCTTTTGAGCCGGTGGCGGCGTTGGCTGCCGCTTATCTCGGCGTGCTCGCCGCGAAAACAGCCATCACGTACTTTCAGCTTGTTGAATTTCAGCGGCTCGCTTTATATATTATTCAAGCGTTGCGGATGGACGTGTTTTCCAAGGTGCATCGCCTTGGGATGAGCTATTTCGACCGAACGCCAGGCGGCAGCATCGTCTCGCGGGTGACGAATGACACGGAAGCCATCAAAGACATGTTTATTAGCGTTTTAGCGGTGTTTGTGCAAAACGGTCTGTTTGTCATTGGCGTGTTTATCGCCATGTTTGTGCTCAACGTCCGACTCGCGTTGTTTTGCCTGTTCATTCTGCCGGCCATCGCGCTCATTATGCGCACGTATCGCCGTTACAGCTCGGTATTTTATCAAGACATGCGCGAGCGGCTGAGCGAACTGAATGCCAAATTGAATGAGTCGCTGCAAGGGATGGCCATCATTCAAGCGTTTCGTCAACAGCAGCGCCTCTACCGGGAGTTCGCGGCTGTGAATGAGGCGCACTACCGGGCGGGGATGCGAAACATCCGCCTTGACGGGCTGCTGCTTCGGCCGGCGATCGATGTGATCTATATGGCTTCGATTATGGTTGTGCTTGGCTTTTTTGGCATTTCGGCGCTCGAAAGCCCGGTTGAGATCGGCGTGCTCTACGCTTTTGTCAACTATTTGGAGCGCTTTTTTGAGCCGGTGACGCAAATGATGATGCGCCTGTCGCTGTATCAACAGGCGATCGTTTCCGCCTCGCGCGTCTTTGCCCTTCTTGACCGTGAAGAGGAGGCGCCGTTTCATCCGGAACAAGCTCCGTATACGATCGAGCGCGGTGAAATTGAGTTTCGCGATGTCAGTTTTTCCTACGATGGCAAACGAGATGTCGTAAAGCGCGTGTCATTTGTGATTCACCCCGGACAGACGGTCGCGTTTGTCGGCCATACGGGCAGCGGCAAAAGCTCGATCATCAACCTGCTCATGCGCTTTTACGAGTTTGACCGCGGCGATATTTTGCTTGACGGCCGGTCGATCCGCGATTATTCGCGCGCTGAGCTCCGCCGTCGGCTAGGCCTTGTCTTGCAAGATCCGTTTTTGTTTTACGGAACGGTGCGCGACAATATTCGCATGTATAACGAAACCATCGATGAGGAGCGGGTGAGGGCGGCCGCTCGATTGGTGCAGGCCGAGCCGTTCATTGAGCAGCTGCCAGGGGGCTACGACCATGTGCTCGCTGAGCGCGGGGCGACGTTATCGAGCGGTCAGCGCCAGCTTCTTTCCTTTGCTCGCACGATCGCCGCTGATCCGAAAATTTTGGTGCTCGATGAAGCGACCGCCCATATTGACACGGAAACAGAGGAAGCGATTCAAGAAGCGCTCGCGCGAATGCGAAAAGGGCGGACGACGCTGGTGATCGCCCACCGTTTGTCCACCATTCAAGATGCGGATCAAATCTTCGTCCTAAAGCGTGGCGAAATCGTCGAGCGCGGCACGCACCAGCAACTCTTGGCGCAAAGGGGGATTTATTATCAAATGTATTTGCTGCAAAACGGCCTCGTCGACGTCCATGCGTAAATGGCGGCGTTTTGCCGCCCCTGCTTGGAACAATAAAGAAGAAAGCGCCATGTCCCGCCTAGCGGGAGGCGCTTTGCTTTCGCTGCTTGGTTTGTTCTCGTTGATAGGCATTGAGCAACGTGTCAAGCTCTTTGCTGATTTTCATGGCCGCCGCCGAGTTTAACCCCGTTTTGGCCACCGTGTCGACAAGCTCCATCCGCTTTTGTTCAATCAAGGTCAACAAATTGCATTTCGGCACGAATCGACCGTCCTTTGCTTGAAGTATTGTGTATGGTGCTTTATACTATTTTATCAGTGAACGCAAAAATGGAAAATAGAAAAATTGACCAGGAACAATGAGAAACACGTTACGGGAAGAAGGAATTCTGCTAAAATAAAAAGTAAAAAAGCAGGGGCTGGTTCACCAATGAATGATCTCAATCTATTTTTAGCGTTCGGCGCCGGGTTTTTGTCGTTTATTTCCCCGTGCTGCCTGCCGCTTTATCCGGCGTTTTTATCGTATATCACCGGCGTGTCGGTCAGCGAGCTGAAAGAGGAAAACGCGATGTTCAATCGCCGCAGCTTATGGCATACGTTTTGCTTTTTGCTTGGCTTCTCGCTCATTTTTATCTCGCTTGGCTTTGGCACCTCGCTGCTTGGAAGGCTGTTCGCCGATTATCAAGATGCGATCCGGCAAATCGGCGCGGTCGTGATCGTCGCTTTCGGCCTCGTCGTCGCCGGGCTGTGGAAGCCGGCGTTTTTGTTGAAAGACCGGCGCATTTCGTTTCGTGAACGGCCCTCGGGATATGTCGGCTCTGTGCTGATCGGCATGGCGTTTGCTGCTGGTTGGACGCCGTGCATGGGGCCGATTTTGGTGGCGGTTGTCGCTCTAGCCGCAACCAACCCGGGCTCAGGAATGGTGTATATGCTTGCTTATACGCTCGGATTTGCCGTTCCGTTTTTCATTTTGTCGTTTTTTATCGGCAAGTTGCAATGGATTCGCCGCCATAGCGCGTCCATCATGAAGGTGGGCGGCTATGTCATGGTGGCGATGGGCGTCGTTTTGTACTTTGACTGGATGACAAAGCTGATTGCTTATACAACAAGCTTGTTTGGCGGATTTACCGGCTTTTAGCGGCGATGGAGCCGCCCTTTGTGCGGCTGTTGTTGGAGGAATCTCGTTGAGGAGAGGACGATGGAAAGATGGCTGCCATTTTAATTGCTGACGATGCGAAGTTTATGCGGGTAACGCTGGCACGCATACTAGAAAAAACGGATCACACCGTAGCCGGTGAGGCGGAAAACGGCAAAGAGGCGGTCGAGCTGTATCGCCGGCTGCGCCCCGATCTTGTCATCATGGACATTACGATGCCGGTCATGAATGGGATTGAAGCGGTGCGGGCGATTAAGGAGATCGATCCCGGGGCGAAAATCATCATTTGCTCGGCGCTCGGGCAGCAGCGTATGGTTGTCGAGGCAATTGAAGCCGGAGCGGCCGATTTCATCGTCAAGCCGTTTGAAGAAACCCGCGTGCTCGAGGCGATTGCCCGTCTTTTGTAAGCGGTCTTCGGCTCCGTACGGCAAAGGAAGGCGCCGCTTATGACCGCCGGAAGACAGCTGGCTGCGTTCCTTTTAGCCAGCGAGAGGGATGAAGCGATCGCGATGTTTGACGAAGGCGGGGGCGGCTCGAGAGGACGGTGGGCAAGCGGAGCGGTTTTTGCTATAATAGCGTTGTCCGTGAATTTTGTCGGAAGAAGGTGATGGCTTTGGCGTTCATTACCTCGCTCATCGCCGTTGTGATGGCGTTTTTCATCTTTTTTGTGCGCATGAAGGCGTCGGAAAAGCCGACGAATGCCAAAAAAATTATTTTGCCGCCGTTGTTTATGAGCACCGGGGCGCTGATGTTCATCGATCCGGTCTTTCGTGTTACGCGCGGGGAACTGATCGAAGCGGTCATTCTTGGCCTGTTTTTCTCGCTGTTTCTCATTAAAACGTCGAAGTTTGAAATCCGCGGCAACGATATTTATTTGAAACGTTCAAAATCCTTTATTTGGATTTTGCTCGGTTTGATTGTCATTCGCCTTGGGTTGAAAACGTATTTAGGGCGAACGATCGACTACCGCCAGTTAAGCGGCATGTTTTATTTGCTCGCGTTTTCCATGATTGTGCCATGGCGGATTGCGATGTATGTTTCGTATAGAAAGCTGGCGGCGCAGCTGAAACCGCCAGTGCTGACATAAAGAGCTGTCCCGCTGGTGGACAGCTTCCTTTTTTGTTGCGCCAAGCCGCTTCACTTCGCTTCCTTGGAATGTTCCGCAGACGGGGATGAAGTCGTCTGTCCCGGCCGAAAAAGTTGCTTGTTTAGGCTGCTTTTCATGCTGAAACAGACGAAAGCCGCCGGTCAGCCTTCGGCGAAAGGCGGAACGTCAGCGGCTTTCCAGTAAATGTTGATAAGGGGCGAGATCGATGTTTTTCGCCTGCAATGTCCGGATCAAAAATTTATGGTCACGCTTCGGCGTTGCAATGATGTAGCCGCGGATCAACAAGTCGCGCGTGATGCGCGGCGCCTGTTCCTTCAAGGCAAGCTCGCCGATTTTGCCGGCGATCTTTTGCCGCGCGACGTCGCGGAACAATTCCGGCACAGGGCGAACCAATTCCTCAAGCAGCGCCTTTTCTTCTTCCCCCCATAAATGGCGGGTTTGTTCAATGTAATATTCCTGCCAGTCGAGCTCCGATTTTCCATCTTCTTTTGGCAGCCGCTTCAAAAACTTGCGGAACATGAAAAAGCCCCCGATCGACATCATGACAAGCAAAAAGACGACCCAAAGCAAAATAAACCAAAGAAACCATCCGGTCAGCACGATCCCCACCCCAACATGATGATCAACTGTTTTTCCATAGGCAAGATTCGTCTACTATTATGTCGAAAAGCTTGCTGTTTGGCAAGTTTCAAACGACGGCTTGTTACGAAGCGTAACGCAACTGTAATGCAACTGTAAAAAAGCTTGTCCCGCCTTACAGCGACAACGGATCGAAAGCTGCCGGCCACTTTGTATGGAAAAGATATACAGTGACGTTTCTTTCTTGTCCTGCTAATCTAGTAAACAAAGAAAAAAGCCAAAAGGCAACGATGAGGGGGATGCGCAGAGTGAAAAAGACGATGGCAGCGCTCACGATCATTTGCTGTATGGCGTTAAGCTCTCATGGGATGTCGGCGGAAGCGGCTGGCTCGTATACATACTATCAAGTGAAAAAAGGCGATACATTGTCGAAGATCGCCAAACATATCATACTTCGGTTGCTTCGTTAAAGTCGTTAAACGGGTTAAAAAGCGATGTGATTTATGCCGGCGAAAAGATGAAAGTGCCGGCTGCGGCGAAGCGATCGGCTTCGGCGCCGGCAAAGAAGAAATCGATCTCATTAAGCGCCGCCGACCGGAAGCTGCTCGCCCAGCTTGTGCAGGCGGAGACCGGTTCGAGCGAGCCGTTTGCCGGCAAGGTGGAAGTGGCGCTTGTCGTTTTCAACCGCACAAAGCATCCGGAGTTTCCAAAGACGGTGCGCGGCGTCATTTATCAAAAGACGAAATCCGGCTATGCGTTTGTACCGGTCAAAACGGGGAAATTGACCCGCATTCAGCCAACCAAGCAAGATTACGAGGCGGTTGACAAGGCGTTGGCCTTATTCCCGAGCGACCGCCGCGGCTCGCTTTATTTCTACAATCCGAAAATCACCAAAGACAAATGGATGTTGTCGCGCCCGGTGACGATTCGCATTGGGCATCACGTCTTTACGAAATAAAGGGCCCGGCTTCAGGAACGTTGCCTTTGAGTGAAGCACAGCATACATAGGCGGTAAGGAAAAGAGCGTTTTCCCACTTTGGGAGACGCTCTCTTTTTCTGCGAAAATCACCCTTCGGCGAGTCGTGATGTTCATGCCAGAGCGGGGAAGAGCATTTTCCTCATCGATGTTGTTCAGAAAAAAGCAGGGTCTTTTCTGGCTAAGTGAGGGTCAACCATGTTATGGGTTTTTTCGGAATGATGGTCATGACTTCGCTGACAAAAGCGTTCGTTTTTCGACCAGTGTAGCTGTGTCCGGCCAATGAAGGACGGCAGATCGGTTCAACGTTTCCGCGGGAAGCCGGCAGGAGTTTGCCGGTGCTGTTGCGAATGTGTTGATCAAGGGGGGAGCGGCTGTGAAAAGAGTGGATCTTGTCTACGAAACGCTGCGGGAGTGGGAACGGAATGGAAAGCGGTGGGTGAGCGCTGAGGAGTTGGCCTGTGCTCTCGGGCTAGATCGAGCCAACGTCAGCCGTGATTTAAACCGCCTTTGGCGGGAGGGAAAAGTGCAAAAGCAAACCGGAAGGCCGGTTCGCTTTGCGCTGGCATGTGGACCAAAAGCGATGACGCGTCTCGACCGGCTGGCCAAGCAGCAGCCGAGCTTGGCAGCGGCGGTGGAGCAAGGAAAGGCCGCCGTCTTGTATCCGCCCAAAGGGCTGCCGATGTTGATTGTCGGCGAGACGGGAACGGGGAAATCGATGTTTGCCGAGTTGCTCCATGAATTTGCCGTCGCAGCTGGCCGTTTTCCGCCGGGGGCGCCGTTTGTGACGTTTAACTGCGCTGATTACACGAACAACCCCCAGTTGCTGCTCGGACAGTTGTTCGGGATCCGCAAAGGGGCCTATACCGGGGCCAATGAGCAAAAAGGATTGATTGAAAAGGCGGACGGGGGCATTTTGTTTTTGGATGAGGTGCATCGTCTGCCAGCCGAAGGGCAAGAAATGCTGTTTACGTTTATTGACCGCGGCATTTACCGTCGGCTTGGCGAGACGGATGTGGAGAGAACAGCCAATGTGTTGCTCATTTGTGCGACAACGGAAGATCCGGAGTCGAATTTGCTGAAAACGTTCCGCCGCCGCATTCCAATGCATATTTTGCTGCCGCCGCTGGAGAAGCGGACGCTTGACGAACGCTTTCGGCTGGTGATGCAGTTTTTTCAGGAAGAGGCGGTGCGGCTCGGAAAAGAAATTGACGTCTCCGCCAATGCCATGCGCGCGTTTTTGTTTTATCCGTGCCCGAACAACGTCGGGCAGCTGAAGGCCGATGTGCAGCTCGTTTGCGCCAAAGCCTACGCCGATTATGTCACCGGAAAGAAACAAGCGGTGCGCATTCATCGCGCCGATTTGCCATTTCAAGTGCAAAGGGGGCTTTTGCTGGAGAAAAAACATCCGCAAGCCGCCTCTTATTCGCTGCCGCGACGGTGGTATGCCTTCCCGCCGCATGGGGGGGAGGCCGATGTTGAGAGCGGGCCGGCGGCGGAATCCGAATCGGTTTACGGCGCGATTGAGCGCAAATACGGAGAACTAAAAGAGCGCGGCATCGCCGGCGATGAACTGGACCTATTGCTGGAAATGGACATTAAGCATTATTTCTCGCAATACATGAAAGGGGTGGACCGGCGCATCCGCGATCGCCGCGATCTTGAGAAAATGGTCGCTCCCGACGTCCTTGAGTTGACCGAAGCGATGGTCGTCTATGCGGAGAAAAAACTTGGGCGCCGCCTCGCCGAGAAGGTGATGTATGCGCTCGCCATGCACATTCAAACGGCGATCAACCGCCTGCGGGCCGGGACGATCGTTTCCCATCCGAAACTGAATGAAGTTCGCGCCGCCTATAAGCAGGAATTCGCCGTCGCGCTCGACTGCCTTCAGCTGATGGAAGAAAGGACGAATATCGACTTCCCGATCGATGAAGCGGGATTTTTGACGATGTTTTTTGCGTTCCACGAGGAGCAAGCGGAAGAGCGGGAGGAACGGGTGGCGATCGTGGTTGTGATGCATGGCAACGGTGTGGCTTCGGCGATGGCGGACGTCGTGAATCAGCTGTTGGCCGCCGCGTGTGTGCATGCGGTCGATATGCCGCTTGATGCCGACCCGAAACAGATTTACGAGCAGGTGAAAGCGGTGCTGCAGCCCGTCGCATCGAAAAAAGGAGCGCTGTTGCTTGTTGACATGGGATCGCTTGTGTCGTTTTCGAACTTTTTGGAAAAAGAGCTCGCTGTTCCGGTGCGGGTGATTTCCGCCGCCAGCACGCCGCACGTGCTGGAAGCGGCCCGCAAAGCGATGCTCGGCTATGCGCTTCAGGAAATTTACGAAGAAGTGAAAGCTGCAGCGCCGTTTTACATTCGCGGGCCGCTTTGGGAGGAGGACGCAGCGGAGCAGGACATGCTGGCGATCGTCACCGCCTGTTTTACTGGAAAAGGAAGCGCGTTGGCGCTAAAGCATATATTGGAAACGTATTTGCAGCTCGATGAGCGCATGTGGCGCATTATTCCCATTCAAATGGCAGATGCGGAAGAAGCGCGGCAAACCTTGTCCAACGTCGCGAAACATTTCCGCATCGTCTGTATAGTCAGCCATCTTTGCCTTGATGAGCGAATCCCGCACTTTTCTCTTGAGGACGTGCTTAGCTTGAGGGCGATGAAAGAAATCCAAGCGTTAGCCGACGTTGAGGAAATTCATATGCATATGGCTAGAGAGCTGACCGGCCATCTTCGCCACCTCGCACCGGCGCGGGCCATTCCCGCCATTCGCGCTGCGCTGGCGGCGATTGGTCGGGAACTCGGCCTTGAAGCGGATGGCCGCGATCTGGTGGGGCTTGTCTTTCATCTTTGCTGCTTGCTCGATCGCCTGCTGTCCGGAGAGAGAACGAGCGGTGACCGAGGAGCAGCGAAAGCTTGCGGGCATGAAGATGAAGATGGCGCGCTGTACAGGGCGGTCAAAGAGGGGTTGTTTCCGCTTGAACAGCAGTACGGTGTCTGCATCGATGAAGATGAACTGTGTCATATCGTTCACTTTTTTCGCTCCCTGCAAGGAAAACGAGATGGATAAGGTGCGATAATTGGAAACGCTTCCATTACACAGTTTCCCTCCGTTAACACACAACCGTTCCATCCGCTTCAGCGCTGTCTTTTCGGCGTTGGCATGGAATTTGCTTGAACAATAATGAATCATTGCAAAAAAAGGAGGAGAAAGCGGATGAACATTTTGCTCATTTGCGCTGCCGGCATGTCGACGAGTTTGCTTGTGACGAAAATGCAAGAGGCTGCCAAGGAACGGGGGATGGAAGCAACCATTTGGGCTGTCTCTGCCGACGAGGCGAAAGACCATTTCGATCGAGCGGATGTTGTGCTCATTGGCCCGCAAATCCGCTACAAGTTTGCCGCATTGAAGAAAGAAGGAGAGGCGCGCGGCATTCCGGTTGATGTCATCAATCCAGCTGACTATGGGCGTGTCAATGGCGCTGGAGTGTTGGACTTTGCGCTGCGGTTAAAAAAATAAACAGGGGGGAGAAGCGGATGGATCGGTTCATTCGGATGTTGGAAGACCGCGTGATGCCTGTCGCCGGCAGGATTGCCGAACAGCGCCATTTGCAGGCAATTCGTGATGGGATTATTTTATCGATGCCATTGTTGATCATAGGGTCTTTATTTTTAATCGTTGGCTTTTTGCCGATTCCCGGTTACAACGAATGGATGGCGAAATGGTTCGGCGAGCATTGGCTTGATAAGCTTCTCTATCCGGTTGGAGCGACGTTCGATATTATGGCGCTTGTTGTCAGCTTCGGGGTCGCCTACCGGCTGGCGGAAAAGTATAAAGTGGATGCGCTGTCCGCCGGCGCGATTTCACTGGCCGCTTTTTTGCTCGCAACCCCGTATCAAGTGCCGTTCACGCCGGAAGGAGCGAAAGAAACCATTATGGTCAGCGGTGGCATCCCGGTGCAATGGGTCGGCAGCAAGGGGTTGTTTGTTGCCATGATTTTGGCGATTGTGTCAACCGAAATTTACCGGAAAATCATTCAAAAAAATATTGTCATTAAATTGCCGGACGGGGTGCCGCCTGCTGTGGCCCGTTCCTTTGTTGCTTTGATCCCGGGAGCCGCCGTGCTCGTCGTTGTCTGGGTAGCCCGGCTGATTTTGGAAATGACACCGTTTGAAAGTTTCCATAACATTGTATCTGTCCTCCTGAACAAACCGCTCAGTGTGCTCGGCGGCAGTGTATTTGGCGCCATTGTCGCCGTGCTGCTTGTCCAGCTGCTATGGTCGACCGGACTGCACGGAGCGGCCATCGTCGGCGGGGTCATGGGGCCGATCTGGCTGTCGCTGATGGATGAAAATCGAATGGTGTTCCAGCAAAATCCGAATGCCGAACTGCCCAACGTCATTACGCAACAGTTTTTTGATCTTTGGATTTACATCGGCGGTTCAGGAGCGACATTGGCGTTGGCGTTGACGATGATGCTTCGGGCCCGCAGCCGGCAGCTGAAAAGCTTAGGTCGGCTGGCGATCGCGCCCGGCATTTTCAATATTAATGAGCCGATCACGTTCGGCATGCCGATCGTCATGAACCCATTGCTGATCATTCCGTTCATTCTCGTGCCTGTCGTGCTTGTGGTTGTTTCCTACGCCGCGATGGCGACCGGGCTTGTCGCCAAGCCAAGCGGGGTGGCCGTGCCATGGACGACACCGATCGTGATCAGCGGCTATTTAGCGACGGGAGGCAAAATTTCCGGGAGTATTTTGCAAATCGTTAACTTCTTCATCGCGTTTGCCATCTACTATCCATTTTTCTCGATTTGGGACAGACAAAAAGCGGCCGAAGAGCAGGCCGATCCAACGATTTCAAGCGGAGCGGGGGCAACGCACTCGCTGTAAAGGAGACGAACGAAATGCCGCGCTATTGCATCGTCAACGCCGATGATTTCGGTTACTCGAAAGGGGTCAACTACGGGATTTTGGAAGCGTTTCAGAACGGTGTCGTCACGTCGGCGACGCTGATGGCGAATATGCCGGCGGCCGAACACGCCGCCCGGTTGGCGAAGGACCATCCGGAACTCGGCGTTGGCATTCATTTTGTGCTGACGTGCGGCCGGCCGCTGGCCGATGTTCCATCGCTGGTGAACGAGAACGGGGAGTTTCCGCGGCGCGGGGAGGCGCTTGCCGGCGCTAGGCGCAGCGATATCGAACGGGAGCTTTGCGCCCAGTTGGAGCGTTTTTTCTCGTTCGGGCTCACTCCGACGCATATTGACAGCCATCATCACGTTCATGAGCACCCGAATGTGTTTCCGGTTGTGGAACAATTGGCCGAACGCTATCGGTTGCCGATCCGCCCGGTGCGGACGGCACGGCCGCATCGGCTGCCGACCGTCGACGTCTTTTTTCCGGATTTCTACGGGGATGGGCTGACGAAAGACCGCTTTTTATCCCTTATCGACCGAATTGGCGACGGGCAGACGGCGGAAGTGATGTGCCACCCGGCGTATATTGATGTTCCGCTCGCGTCAGGAAGTTCCTATTGTCAACAACGAGTCGAAGAGCTGGCGGTGCTGACCGACCCAACGCTCGTTGCCGAGATGGCCGAGCGCGGTGTTCAGCTGATCACGTACCGCGAATTCTATAAACTATAGGAGAGGGCGTTATGCAAACGTATGAACAAACTGTATTCCAACTGATTCTTCACGGGGGAAACGGCCGCAGTTATGCAATGGAGGCGATTGCAGCGGCGAAAAAAGGGGAATTTGCCGCGGCGCGCAGGCTGCTTGAACAGGCGGGAGCGGAACTGCAGGCGGCCCATAGGTTGCAGACCGAGCTGCTGCAACAAGAAGCGCGCGGCGGGCAGACGGTGGTGACGCTTCTGATGGTGCATGCCCAAGATCATTTAATGACGGCGATCACGGTCAAGGACTTAGCCGCTGAATTCGTAGAGCTGTATGAAGCGCTCAAGCAGCAAACAGGCTAATCGTCATCGCCGTCGGCCGGCTTGTTGCCTGGGTGGGGATGATGTCCTTCAATGGAAATGAACCCAAGGCGGGCGGCAATGGGATGTTCTAGAAGACCCCAGTGAAAACGCTCCATTTGCGAGAATCCAAAAGGGATCAGGTTATGGTGTCGCAAGATTTTTCAACATTGAGAAACGCTGTTGGGAGCACCATTTTCCCTTACATCACCCGCCTTCTAGAGACCGCCCGCCTTTTTGGTTTTACAATAATTTTATTATGTAAACATAAAGACAACAGCCGTTCAACCCGCCCAGCGGCAGCCGGGCGCGGCTGAACGGAGAAGGGAAACTCCGCTTGCTTGTGTCACATATCGTGGCTTGAATTATGCTTTTGTCGCGTATGGTTGCGGTTTTTCACTTTTTTCGAACCGTCAAGCGGCTCGGGCTGCCCGGGATTGTCGCCTTTTGGCGCGTTTTTGCGCATATCTTTGCCGTCATTTTTGTTTGTCATTTGTTGTCCCTCCTTTGTCCGTTAGCATGCGGCGTTGTGCTTTCGCTTATTCGGCGCATAATTTGCGCCCAGTTTGAAACGATAAGTAGTGAACGACCGCGATGACCGCGAAGGAGGGACGAGCCATGGTTTATCATAAAACGAAGCAGGACGCGTTTCAAGCAGCGCAAAAGGCGACGATGGAAGCAAAAGAATGGCACGATCACTTGGTGCGCGATCAAGCCGACTACGGCCACCAGCTGGCCCATCTGCGGCAGGAAGTCAACGAGGCGTTCGCCCAAATTGAAAACGCGCTCGAAGTCGCCTCGGAAACACAGCGCGTGCAGCTCGAGAAATTCCGCAGCGACTTGCAGGCGATTGTGGATGAAGTGAATCAAAACGAGTAAGGGAATGCCGGCGGCGGACATTCCCTTTTTGCATGCTATGGCATTTGCATGCTATGGCATTTGCATGCTATGGCAGGCCGGGATGGCGAAATGGCCGCCACCCTATTGGTTCTTTTTTCGTTTTTTGTTGTTTTGGCGCTGCGCTTCGGTCAGCGGTTCATTCGAGAACTCTTCGTTGTAGCCGGCGCCCATCCCTTGCGCTTTGGCGGCGTTCATGCCGGGAATGACGTGATTGGCTTTTCGCTTTGCCATTTGTTTCACCTCCGGTTGTAGTTTGTGATGAAACATGGGGATTATTCTAGTCAAGGCGTGATAAGAAAATAAGGGGGAAAGTCATTAGAAATCCATTATTTACAGCCCTTCCCGTTCTATAATAAGATAAAGTCGTACCAAGCTTTACAAGGAATGCGAGAATTGATACGATTTTTTCGACTTTTGCCCGGAAAAATAGTATAGTATTATTGTGAAGTGAAGGGGGTTGTACATATGGTGAAACAGGATGTATTCAACGCCCGCTCTTCATTCGAAGTCAACGGTAAAAAATACAATTATTACCGTTTGCAAGCGCTTGAAGAGGCGGGCATCGGCCAAGTGAGCCGACTGCCGTACTCGATCAAAGTATTGCTTGAATCGGTTCTCCGCCAAGTCGACGGCCGCGTCATTACGAAAGAGCACGTGGAAAACTTGGCGAAATGGGGAACGCCGGAAATGAAAGACATCGACGTGCCGTTCAAACCGTCGCGCGTCATTTTGCAAGACTTCACCGGCGTACCGGCCGTCGTCGACTTGGCGTCCATGCGCAAAGCGATGGCCGATTTGGGCGGCGATCCGTATGAAATCAACCCGGAGATTCCGGTCGATCTCGTCATCGACCACTCGGTGCAAGTCGACCGCTACGGGTCGGACGATGCGCTCGAGTACAATATGGATTTGGAATTTAAACGGAACGCCGAACGGTACAAGTTTTTGAAATGGGCGCAAAAAGCGTTTAACAACTATCGTGCTGTTCCGCCGGCTACGGGGATCGTCCACCAAGTGAACTTGGAATATTTGGCTAATGTCGTTCATACGGTTGAAGGGGAAAACGGCGAGTACGAAGCGTTCCCGGATACGCTTGTCGGCACGGACTCGCATACGACGATGATCAACGGTCTCGGCGTCCTCGGTTGGGGCGTCGGCGGCATTGAAGCGGAAGCCGGCATGCTCGGCCAACCGTCATACTTTCCAGTGCCAGAAGTCGTCGGCGTCCGCCTGACGGGCAAATTGCCGGACGGAGCGACGGCCACCGACTTGGCGCTTAAGGTGACGCAAGTGCTCCGGAAAAAAGGCGTTGTCGGCAAATTCGTCGAATTTTTCGGACCAGGAGTGGCGACCTTGCCGCTTGCCGACCGGGCGACGATCGCCAACATGGCGCCGGAGTACGGGGCGACGTGTGGCTTCTTCCCGGTCGATGCTGAAGCGCTCGACTATTTGCGCTTGACCGGCCGCGACGAACATCACGTTCAAGTCGTTGAAGCGTACTGCAAAGCGAACGGCTTGTTCTACACGCCGGACGCGCCGGAGCCGGTGTTTACGGACGTCGTCGAAATCAATTTGTCGGAAATCGAAACGAACTTGTCCGGTCCGAAACGGCCGCAAGATTTGATTCCGCTCTCGAAAATGAAACAATCGTTCCGCGAGGCGGTGAAAGCGCCGCAAGGCAACCAAGGCTTCGGTCTGACGGAAGCGGATTTGGAGCGGGAAATTACCGTCGAGCTGAACGGTGAACAAGTCAAGCTGAAAACGGGCGCGGTCGTCATCGCGGCGATCACGAGCTGTACGAATACGTCCAACCCATACGTCCTTGTGGCGGCTGGTTTGGTGGCGAAAAAAGCGGTCGAAAAAGGCTTGCAAGTGCCGAAATACGTCAAAACGTCGCTTGCGCCGGGCTCGAAAGTCGTCACCGGCTACTTGCGTGACTCAGGGTTGCTTCCGTATCTGGAACAGCTCGGCTTCAATGTCGTCGGCTACGGTTGCACGACGTGCATCGGCAACTCCGGTCCGTTGGCGCCGGAGCTCGAAAAAGCGCTTGCGGAAAGCGATTTGCTTGTCACAAGCGTCCTGTCTGGCAACCGGAACTTTGAAGGGCGCATCCATCCGCTGGTGAAAGGCAACTATTTGGCATCGCCGCCGCTGGTCGTCGCCTATGCGCTGGCCGGCACGGTCGACATCGATTTGCTCAATGAGCCGATCGGCAAAGACAAAGACGGCAATGACGTTTACTTCCGCGACATTTGGCCGTCGATGGAAGAAGTGAAGAATGTCGTCAAGCAAGCGGTCGATCCGGAACTGTTCCGCAAGGAATATGAGCGCGTGTTCGACGGCAACCCGCGTTGGAATGCCATCGAAACGACGGATGAGCCGCTTTACCAATGGGACGAAAACTCGACGTACATTCAAAATCCGCCGTTCTTTGAAGGCTTGTCGCCGGAAGTGCGCAAAGTTGAGCCGCTCACGGGCTTGCGCGTCGTCGGCAAGTTCGGCGATTCGGTCACGACCGACCATATTTCGCCAGCCGGGTCGATCGGCAAAAACACACCAGCTGGCCAATATTTGATCTCGAAAGGCGTTGAGCCGAAAGACTTCAACTCGTACGGTTCGCGGCGCGGCAACCATGAAGTGATGATGCGCGGCACGTTCGCCAACATCCGCATCCGCAACCAAATCGCGCCAGGCACGGAAGGCGGCTATACGACGTACTGGCCAACCGGCGAAGTCATGTCGATGTACGATGCATGCATGAAATACAAACAAGATGGCACCGGGCTTGTCGTCATCGCCGGCAAAGACTATGGCATGGGCAGCTCGCGCGACTGGGCGGCGAAAGGGACGTTCTTGCTCGGGATCAAGACGGTCATCGCCGAAAGCTTTGAGCGCATCCACCGCTCGAACCTCGTGTTGATGGGCGTCCTGCCGCTGCAATTCAAAGAAGGCGAAAACGCGGAAACGCTCGGCTTGACGGGCAAAGAAGTGTTTGACGTTCACATCGATGAAAACGTCAAACCGCGCGATCTTGTCAAAGTGACAGCGACGAACCCGGATACGGGTGAGACAAAAGAATTTGAAGTGATCGTCCGCTTTGACAGCGAAGTCGAAATCGACTACTATCGCCACGGCGGCATTTTGCAAATGGTGTTGCGCGAAAAATTGGCGAAAGTGAAGCAATAACGACAAAAAGCAGGCTTCCGCATCGGGAAGCCTGCTTTATTTTGTGTTGAGCTTTTTCGCCGCGTTTTCGAGTTTGCTTTTCGGATCCGGGGTGAACGTTCCGTCTTGGCCAAAGCCTTGCGGGTTGACGCCCGGCGCCTTCGTGCCTCGGTTTCGGCCGCCGTTTTTGGTCATCGCTTTCACCTCCGCTTCACGGATAGTATGACCGCTCCCGGCCAAAATATAAGCAAAGGAGGAAAGCATGATGAACAAGGGGCTCAAGACGGCGCTCGCGACAATCGCGCTCGCCCAGTTTCTGAAAATCCCGATCAAGCAGCTGGAGACCGGCCGGTGGGACTGGCGGCTCTTTTTCGAAACTGGCGGAATGCCAAGCTCCCACTCGGCTGGTGTTTCCGCCTTAGCGACGTTTATCGCCCTCGAGCGAGGCGTGCGCACGATCGATTTTGCCTTGGCCGCGTTGTTTGGACTCATCGTCATGTACGATGCCCAAGGGGTGCGGCGCCAAGCGGGCGAACTCGCCCTTCGCCTAAACGAGCTGGCGGAGGAGGTGAAAAAGTTGGAAGGAGACCCGAAACAAACCGTTTATCACAAACGACAGCGGCAGTTGCGCGCCCGGCTCGGGCACGAGCCGATCGAAGTCGTCGGCGGGGCGCTCCTAGGCATAGCGACCGGTGCTCTGTCGTATTGGGCGTGTCGACGTCGCAAACGAATCGTTTAGGTGGTGAAGCGGGCGGGGCGTCCACAGCATAGGAATGGTGGGCAGTCCAACACCTGAAGTTAGGAAAAGAGCTGTCCCGCTTTTCATGCAGGACAGCTTTTGTCGCTACGAGGAGATGTTCCGTTTTTCCCGCCATCGTCTTCCCCAGAAGCGCATGCTTGGCAGTTCGGCGAAAATCATGCCGGCCAAAATCGCAGCGCCGCCAAGCCAGGCCGATGGCGACAGCTGTTCCCCAGCCCAAAGGTAGGCGGTCAAAGCGGCGAACACCGGCTCCATGGCGAAAATGAGAGCGACATGGGCGGGAGTCGTATATTTTTGCACCGCTGTTTGGATGAGAAACGCCGCGGTCGTCGCCAGCAGCGATGTCACAGCGAGCGCTCCCCATACTTCCGGGCGGCGGAGCACCGCTATATTCCACATGTCGTCGGCATCTTCAAACCAAAAGGCAAAGACGAAACAGAGCGCGGCGACGGTGAAAATTTGCACCATCGTCAACAACATCGTTGAATACCGAGAGGAATAGAGGCCGGTGACGATAATGTGCATGGCAAAGGAAACAGCACAGAGCAAGACAAAGAAATCCCCCTGATTGAACGACAGCTCCGCTCCTCCCGTCAGCCAATACAGGCCAAACGCAGCAAGTGTTGCTCCGATGGCCGCATTCACAGACGGTTTTTGCTTTAAAATCAAAAAGGAAAACAGCGGCACGAGCACAACGCTCAGTCCAGTAATAAAGCCAGCTTTCGAGGAAGTGGTGTACAACAGCCCGACCGTTTGGAATGCATAGCCGCAAAACAGCCATAGCCCCATCCACGCCCCGGCGCCGATGACCTGCCATGACAACTGACCGAAGAGCGGACGGGAAACGGCGGTGATCCAGGCGAGAAGCAACAAGCCGGCCAAACTGAAGCGAACGGCGTTAAACGACAACGGCTCCAAAAACGAAATGGCATTTTGGACGACGACAAACGTCGCACCCCAGACGAAGGTCACCATTAGCAGACTCAGATCGGCTATGGTTTGACGCTTCAATTCGAATCCTCCCTCTTCATTATGGTTGCGCCCTATCTCATTTTGGGGGCTAGCTGCTAGTGTACCACAAATAGGCCGGAAAAGACAGATATTTTGGAAAAAAGATGGGTGCCTGCGGCAAAATGGTTGATACGAAAAGAATTTGCGCATAATATTAGGTAATGAACAAGGGCGAAAGTGTGGTAAAATAAAAACCAGCTCCGATCATCGCCATGCGGAAGGGTGACCCAACGTTGGATGTACAAATCCACTGGACATATATCACACCGAAAAAACAAGAGGCGTTTCTTGTTTCCGATTGGGTGGAGGCCAAAAAGGCGCTCACTTTGGCAGATGATTTTGAAAAAACCGGGCGGACGAAAACAGTTGAGTTTGTTGATCGAAACGGTACGGTGTGGTCAAAAAAAGAGCTGCAAAAGCTGCTTGAGGAGATCGGCGGCGAGCCGCATGAGATTGTTGTGTATTTCGACGGCGGCTTTGACCATGAGACGTCCCAAGGCGGCGCCGGCGCGGTCGTATACTATAAGCAAAACGACCATCGCTACCGGCTGCGCGCCAACCGTCGACTTGGCGAAATCAAATCCAATAATGAGGCGGAGTATGCGGCATTTTGGTTTGTCATGCAGCTGCTTGAGGAGCTTGGCGTCCATCACTTGCCGGTGACGTTCCGCGGCGACTCCCACGTCGTGTTAAAGCAGCTGTCCGGTGATTGGCCGTGTTTTGAGGACGATTTCAACACCTGGCTTGACCGCATTGAAGCGAAAATGCGCGAACTTCACATCGAGCCGGCGTACGAGCCGATTTCGCGCAAGCAAAATAAAGAGGCGGATTCGCTCGCCCGTCAGGCGCTTGAAGGGCGGATCATCACAAGCCGAACGGAATTGACGGAGAAAGGGTAAGGTCGTATGGGAAAGAAGAGAAACCGACGCAAAGAAATATTGGACCAAATCGCTTGGCTGGAGGAAACATACTGCTACGGCTGCTTTTTAAAAAGCACGTTCCGGAAAGAGTACGGCAAAACGTACGCCCAGTCGTTTTGCATCCAGCAATGCACGGTCGGGGAACAAATGCGGCAGTACGGAGAGATGCTCCTGTCAGCGCCGGCGCGTCCGCGTCGATAATGGCGAATCAGAAAGCGGGGGCGCTCTGTTTTCTTCTTGCGCACTGAAGAGACAAGCGATGGAACGGCGTTTCACCGCTGACAGGCAGATCAGATAACTCCTTGTGCCAGCAAAGCAGGTTTTTTCGCCTGTTTTCTCAAAAGAATGCCAGTTTGCTTCGTTTTCTTTAGCAAGTGGGGATATAAGCCAAAAGAGCTTCGCACAGCGAAGCTCCATCTTGCTTGCCTTATTGCTGCGCCTCGCGAAGCTGATGCTCGGCGCGGGCCAACGTTTGTTCACAGCGGGCGAGGAAATCGCCATCGACGCCTGTCGCTTGTTGGCGAGCGCGCGCCAACTGGTCGCGGGCGTTTTTCACCGCTTGTTCGGCATGGTGAAGCATCTCAGGGTCGAGTTGCATCGTCGCTTGACCGACCATTTTTTCCGCCGTTTCGACGAACATTTCCACTTGCTTTAAGTCGTTGTATCCTGTATGTACGTCGGCATCGCGTTTGGCCATATGAACACCTCCCTTTCCTTATTGTTCGCCGCTTGATTGAATCTATGCAAATCGCAATGAAAAAGGCACCCTGCCTAAGCAGGGTGCCTTTGGTTCCGCTCCCGTTCTCTCGTCTATGTCAACGAAGTCTTATAATTTGACAACGTTCGCTGCTTGCGGTCCGCGGTTTCCTTGGACGATTTCAAACGAAACTTCCTGGCCTTCCTCTAACGTTTTGAACCCTTCACCTTGGATTGCCGTGAAGTGAACGAATACGTCCGAACCGCCTTCCACTTCGATGAAACCGTAGCCTTTTTCGTTGTTGAACCATTTTACTTTACCACGTTGCATAATACTGAATTCCTCCTAATACCTTTAGCCTGTTCGGCTAACCTCAAGATTTTATCAAATAACAAAATATACTTCACAGCCATCCAAGATGCTCTTTCATGTTGAATGCCTGAAATATATTCTGTTATGTGATGACTCTACTATACACTACCGCGGGTGGCCGCGTCAAGCAAAAGAAAGGAAATTTTCGAAAAAAGTTGTTTGCCGATTCGAAAAATAATGAGTTGAAAAGGAAAACGGGCAGCTGGGGAGAAAAAAGTCATGAGCAGGCAACAACGGCCATACATTGGAATAGGAACGACAAAAAGGGGGAGAGCGGATGTACCGCGGAAAAATCGCGGGAAAAGAAGTGATCGTCCGGTTAGGGAGCCGGGTCAGCCGTCGGTATTTCAGCGACAATAAAATTTACCACATGGTTCTTTCGTACGGAGAGTCGGCGTTTCGCAAAGGGCAGGATACGTTTTGCATCTATCATGACCGCGTCGGTTTGATTGTCGCGGAAGTCGAGCAACAGGACGTCCCAGTCATTCGAATCGATTACATTATCGAAAACGAAAATGTGTACGAGTAACCAATTGACAGCGGAAGGCGAATGCGGTAATCTCGAATGTAAGCGGTAACAAAACGAGCCGCATTCGTCCCTGTTTCTCCCTAGGGGCAGACGTGCCGCGCCAGCATCGTCTGTTTATTTTTTGGCTCGCGTTGAAACAGTCGGCTTCGTTTTTTCGTATGATAATACGACAAGAGAGACAAAGAGGTGACTACGGTGTTATTGCGCAAAATGATGTCAAGAGTCGGAGTCGGGTCGGCGCACGTCGACTTGATCTTAGATAAATCGTTATGGCGACAGGGAGAAATGATTCAAGGGACCGTCCACATTTACGGCGGAACGGTGGAACAAAGGATCGAGCGGCTCGATGTGGAGCTTGTGCAAAAAACAATCGAAAATGGCAAGGAGCTAGATGACATTGTCGCTGTCATTCCGGCGGCCGGTGCGTTTTCGATCAAGCCGAACGAGAAAAAGGAAATCCCGTTTTCCTACATGATTCCGGAAACCTTGCCGCCATCGCGCCCCGGCCGGTCGTACCGGTTCATCACCCGCCTTCATATCGAAGACGCGGTCGATACGCTCGACTTCGATTACGTGCAAATTTTAGCAAAGAAATAGGTTGACAGCGTTTTCAAACAATGGTATTCTTAAAGTAAGTTAATATTCTGTTGTGGCGGAGAAACGGAGACCCACACATATTCCTCGTTGATTAGCGGGGAAGTGTGTGGGTTTTTGTTTTTCCACCCAACAGACAACCCTCCGGAGGGTTTGGCTCAAGCAGGAAATGACAAGGAAAATCACGAATGAAAAGGAGGAAGAGACCCAATGTCACCATTTTTAGGAGAACTCATTGGCACTGCATTGCTCATCATTTTCGGCGCGGGTGTGTGCGCTGGGGTCAATTTAAAGAAATCGTATGCGGCCAATTCGGGCTGGATTGTCATTACGATGGGATGGGGGCTGGCGGTGGCGGTGGCCGTATACGCTGTCGGCCGGTATAGCGGCGCCCATCTGAATCCGGCGCTGACGGTGGCGTTGGCGCTCAGCGGCGATTTTCCGTGGAAAGATGTTCCTGGCTATGTGTTGGCACAAGTACTCGGCGCTATGATTGGAGCTGCCGTCATCTATCTCCACTATTGGCCGCATTGGAAAGAAACGGACGATCCGGGCGTCAAGCTTGGCGTGTTCGCCACCGGGCCGGCCGTGCCGAATACGGCAGCCAATTTATTGAGTGAAATCATCGGCACATTTGTGCTCGTGCTGGCCATTTTGGCCATTGGCGCCAACAAATTCGCCGATGGGCTCAATCCGTTTGTCGTTGGTTTTTTGATTGTAGCGATTGGGCTGTCGCTCGGCGGTACGACCGGATACGCCATTAATCCGGCTCGAGACTTTGGGCCTCGGTTAGCTCACTTTTTGTTGCCAATCCCAGGGAAAGGATCATCGAATTGGTCGTATGCGTGGGTGCCGATTGTCGGGCCGCTGCTTGGCGGCGCGTTAGGCAGTTTGGTGTATAAAGCCGTTTTCTTGGGAAAACCGACCGGCGCATTATGGGGAGTGCTGGCGGCCACCGCAGTCGTTTTGACGGCGGCGAAGATGGCAGAAGGAAAAACAGCCGGCGCCGCAAGACGCTATTCTTCTTGACCGTTTGTGTTGACGCGGATGAAAGTGAGTGGATCGAAAACGACCAAGAAAAGGGGAGGACGATACTATGGATCAATACATTTTATCCATCGACCAAGGTACAACGAGTTCGCGCGCGATTTTGTTCAATCAAAAGGGCGAAATCGTCCATATGGCGCAAAAAGAGTTTGCCCAATATTTCCCACAGCCCGGCTGGGTCGAACATAACGCGAACGAAATTTGGGGTTCGGTGCTTGCCGTCATTGCCAGCGTCTTGTCCGAGGCGCAAGTGAAGCCGGAACAAGTGGCGGCGATCGGCATTACGAACCAGCGGGAAACGACGGTTGTTTGGGAGAAAGACACCGGCAATCCGGTTTACAACGCCATCGTCTGGCAGTCGCGGCAGACGGCGGGCATTTGCGAGGAGTTGAAAGCCAAAGGGTATGATCCATTGTTTCGCGAAAAAACGGGTCTGCTCATTGACGCCTATTTTTCTGGGACAAAAGTGAAATGGATTTTGGACCATGTCGAGGGGGCGCGCGAACGGGCGGAGCGCGGCGAGCTGTTGTTTGGCACGATCGATACGTGGCTCATTTGGAAGTTATCCGGCGGCCGCGCCCATGTGACCGACTACTCGAACGCGTCCCGCACCTTGATGTTCAACATTCATACGCTTGAATGGGATGACGAACTGCTTGCGATTTTAAACGTGCCCAAGGCGATGCTTCCTGAAGTGCGGCCATCCTCGCAAGTATACGCGAAAACCGTCCCATACCATTTCTTTGGTGTCGAAGTGCCGATCGCCGGAGCGGCGGGCGATCAACAGGCGGCCTTGTTCGGTCAGGCGTGCTTTACGGAAGGGATGGCGAAAAATACGTACGGCACCGGTTGCTTTATGCTGATGAATACGGGGGAAAAAGCGGTGCAGTCGAAGCACGGGCTGCTGACGACGATCGCCTGGGGCATCGACGGCAAGGTCGAATACGCGCTTGAAGGCAGCATTTTCGTCGCCGGCTCCGCCATTCAATGGCTGCGCGACGGCTTGCGGATGATCAAAACAGCAGCGGATAGCGAAGTGTACGCGGAAAAAGTCGAGTCAACGGACGGGGTGTACGTCGTCCCGGCGTTCGTCGGCCTCGGCACCCCGTATTGGGACAGCGAGGTGCGCGGGGCGGTGTTCGGCCTCACGCGCGGCACGACGAAAGAGCATTTCATCCGCGCGACATTGGAATCGCTCGCTTACCAGACGAAAGACGTGCTCGCCGCTATGGAAGCCGATTCCGGCCTCTCGCTGACCACGCTGCGCGTTGACGGCGGGGCGGTGAAAAACAACTTATTGATGCAGTTTCAAAGCGATTTGCTCGCTGTGCCGGTCGAGCGGCCGGTCATTAACGAGACGACGGCGCTCGGGGCGGCGTATTTGGCCGGGTTGGCGGTCGGCTACTGGAACAGCCGGAGTGACATCGCCGCCCAATGGCAGCTCGAGCGCCGGTTTGAGCCGAAGATGGATGACAACAAGCGAACGATGCTCTACGATGGCTGGAAAAAAGCGGTGCGGGCGGCGATGGCGTTTAAATGATGGAAAAACGCGGATGCCTTGGATGACGGGCATCCGCGTTTTTACGTCCTTCGTTATGATACTGCGTGCCAGCAGGTTGACTGCTTCATCTGCTGGCATGGGGGGCTGGAACAAGTAGCCTTGCGCCTCTTGACAGCCTTTTTCCCACAAGTACTCGAGCTGTTCCTCGCGTTCTACTCCTGAAGTGAGTGGTCGTTCGGTTTTCCAAGCCACCGGCTTGCTTTCGACAGTCGAAAAATGGATAAGCGACTTTTCCGTCAAGGAGATGTTGAACGTTTTTGTTGCATCTGTCCTGAAGGTATGTAAATCTCAAGATTGTATAAAACAAAAGGGGATTTTCATCCTTCCGATGGTGCTGAATTTTTTTCGGCATGGGGGTCTATATACTATTTTAGGGTGAAGTGAATCGCAGCAACACCCCCGAACAGACGGGCGTGGTTCAATAGTAAAGACCGTTGTCACTGAGGGGGATGTGTGGTAGGATAAGAAGAAATAGCATACGTCTTATCAAGAGTGGACGAGAGAACGGGCTTGATGACCCCACAGCAACCTGCCGCTGGCAAGGTGCTAACACCCGCAAAGCGATGTCGCTTTGGATGATAAGAACGGCCACCCCCTTTCGCGTCATTCCGAGGCGGAAGGGGGTTTTTGATGATGGGAGGTGAGGGGGAAACAGTGGCGGAACGACTGTCGCTCCGCGCCTGCATGGCAGCGCATTTGCCGGCGGCGACGTTTGCTGTTCACGTCATGCGTTGCGTGCGGACGGAGCTCACCCGGTTCGATCGGCAGGCGGTGGTGCATATCGACCGCGGGGACGGCTATGTCCACTTGTATGGGGAAGCGCAAGGAACGATGTTTTCCCTCGTGCTGACGAACGATGAGGCAGAGGAATGGAAAGCGGAGGGGCCGTACGCCCTTGACCGCTATCTATGGCAGGAGCTAGAAAAAAAAGACATTTTTCCACCGCAAATGACCCCGTATTTGCGCGCTGTGTTTTCCATTGAATCGTAGAACGTGAGAGAAAGGAAGAACAGCGAATGGCAGTCAAAAAATTTGAACACGTCGGCATCCAAGTGAAAGATATTGAAACATCGAAAGCATTTTATCAAAACGTCGTCGGCCTCGAGCTGCTCAGCGAGATGATTCATACGAACGGGACGATGAAACTGGCGTTTTTGGGGCTTGACGGCCAGATCATCGTCGAGCTCATCGAAGGATACAACCCGGATTTGCCGACGGAAGGAAAAGTGCATCATGTCGCGTTTACGGTCGAAGGCATCGAGCAGGAGAAAGAACGGCTCGTGTCGCTTGGCATCCCGCTCGTTTGGGAGGACATTACCGAGCTTCCGAACGGGGCGAAATATTTGTTTTTCCTCGGTCCAGACGGAGAATGGATCGAATTTTACGAGCCGGAGCGATCTGCACAATAAACACGGGCGGTCCGCTGTTTGGGCCGCCTATGCATTTGCCGTCTGGTCGTTGGGCCCTCGTGCCGCGCATTCTCTCGCCAGTCTTGTCCATCACTAAGCAGCCATCTTCCTAAATAAGAGTCGTCGTTCTCTCTATTCAATGGTATACTAGAAAAAGAGAGGGGGAGATGTGTAGTGGAAGAAACGATCGTTCACGCCATTCAAGACGACTATCCGGATGAATTCGCTTGGTGCTATGGCTGCGGCCGTTTGAATGAGACGGGCCACCATTTCCGCACCGGATGGCAAGGGGACAAGACGGTGACCGTATACACGCCGCGCCCCGAACATACAGCCATCCCTGGATTTGTGTATGGCGGATTGATCGCCTCGCTCATCGACTGCCACGGCACCGGTTCAGCGGCGCTGGCGCTGCACCGGAAAAACGGCCATGAGCCGGGCAGCGGGGAGACGCCGCCGCGCTTTGTCACCGCTTCGCTGCACGTCGATTTTCTCAAACCGACGCCGCACGGGGTGCCGCTTGTGGCCATCGGCACAGTGACGGAAATTCATCCGAAAAAATGGCAAGTTGACACCGAAGTGTTTGCGAACGGTGAATTATGCGCCCGCGGGCAAGTCGTCGCCGTCGTGATGCCGAAAACGTTTGTCCGCTCTTAACAAGCAACGGGAAGCGCCGAAAAGCCGCTGTTTTTGGCAGCGCTTTCTTCGGCGCTTTGCCGCTGAGGGCGGTGAAGAATTGAGCGCCCCCTGCAGTTCGGCTCGCGCTGGCGGGCAAAGCCCATCATCATTCCCCCTGCCCGTTGTGAAGGGCCAAGGCGGCCGGAGACGTTGTCCGAAATGCCGCTTTCTTTCCAGTAGGTTTTGAGGGGCGGTGATTTAAGGAAACAGGCCGCTTACCAGCCTCGCTTCTCAAATAGAAAAGCCCTGTCGCATCAGGAGCGTCTTTTACACGCTCCCCCATTGTTCAAAAGAAACAACCGTTTTTCACCAGCCTTTTTGGCCTTCTTTCGGAATCCTGCCCATGCCCCGCTCGCTAGCACGGAAGACCGGTGTTTCATCGTTTTTCCATGATCAGCACGGATGACGTGGCGCTCGCCACCTCTTTGCCGTTTTGCCGCACGGTGGCGGTCACATAAACGACCGTTCGCCCGGGTTTTTCCACTAGCGCCTCGATTTCCGCTTCCCCGGCTTCCATCGGACGATGAAACGTCGTGTGCAAGTTGATCGAAGCGTGCATTTGGTCATCGCGAAGCAAGGTCGTCACCGCATAAGCCATCACGATATCGGCCGCCGCGCCGACAAACCCGCCCATAATGACGCCGTTGCCGTTGAGCAGCGATTCGCTTACCTTCCATACTCCTTTCGCATAGCCGTCCCGGGCTTCTGTCAAGCGAACGCCGAGCGTTGTATCGCACGGCGGCGGCGCGCTTTGGCCGGCGATGACGTCATGCAAGTTGACGGTTGATTTCATGCTGTGCCACCCTTTCTGTTTTCGTATCTGTATTCTTTTATTCGCGGGAAAGACGCGATTTCCTCTTTCTGCCCCTGCAAGAAGGAGAACGGCAAAGCGGCAGCGAAAGAAACAGGTAGCTGATCGTCGAAAGGAGATGGTTCGATGTATCAACAACCCGAGAAAAGCCGCTGGACGGGGCGGGTGGACAGTGTGAGCGATGAACGGGCGTTTCGCCTCCATCAGCGCATCCGCCTGTTGGATTTATCGCAGCCGTTGGCGCCGATGGAACGAGCAGCGGCTCTCATCGGCTTTGCGTGCGACGAGGGAGTGCGCCGCAACCAAGGCCGTCAAGGGGCGAAAGAGGCGCCGGCCGCCGTGAAGGCGGCGTTGGGGCGGCTGCCATGGCATCTTCCGCAAGGCGCGTCCATCTTTGATGCGGGCGATGTCGTTTGCGTGGACGGACAACTCGAACAAAGCCAAGCCGAACTCGGCAAAGCCGTCGCCCGCCTGCTGCGAAGCGGCGCGGCGCCGGTGGTGATCGGCGGCGGCCATGAGACGGCGTATGGCCATTATTTGGGCGTCCGTGAAGCGCTTGGGCCGAACGCCCGCCTTGGCATCATCAACATTGACGCCCATTTCGATTTGCGGCCGTATGATAACGGGCCGACATCCGGGACGATGTTTCGGCAAATTTTGGATGAGGACAAACAGGTGGGATATTGCTGCTTAGGCATTCAGAAGCTCGGCAACACGGCGGCGCTGTTTGCGGATGCACAGCGGTACGGATGCGAGTACATGCTGGAAGAACAGCTGACTGCAGGGCCGATGGAGGCAGCGTATGAACAGATCGAACGATTTGCCTCAACGTATGACGGCGTGATGTTGACCATTTGCATGGATGCGATCAGCGCTGCCGCCGCGCCGGGGGTGAGCGCGCCGTCGCCGTTTGGACTCCCACCATCGCTGGTGCGCGCGCTCATCCGCCGCATCGTTGCGCATCCGAACACGGTCAGCGTCGATCTTTGCGAAGTCAACCCGCTCGTGGATGAAGGCGGAAAAACCGTGGCGCTAGCCGCTGCTTTTTGCCTAGAAATCCTTCTTCATCTCCAATGTTTGCAAGGAGGCCCCTCATTTAGGAGCAGGCACAATGGGGGCAGTTGACTTTCGACGTTTGCAAAGCAGCGCCGAACACATTCGCTGAACACGTTGCCTGAACCATTTCATCAAGCAGCTAAGGCGGTGAGAAGATGAAACTCGTCATTGCCGAACGGGACGACAAGGAACGAGAAGCGATCTGCTGGCTCGTGTCCGCGTATTCCTTGCCGATTGAGCAAGTATATACGGCGGCTACGGTCGAGGAGATGATGGCGCTGCTGGAACGGGAAGCGCCGGAGCTATTGTACGTCGAATTGGATATGATTCCGTATGAACAGTGGGGGAAAGCGGCATCTTGCATCCGCCTGTTTTGCCAGCGCGTGATTGCCGCAACCGCGGAGGCGACATTCGCACGGGCGAAGCAAGCCATCGACTGGCAATGCGTCGATTTGCTTGTGAAACCGCTTGAGCCCGCCAAATTGAAGCAAGCGTTGCGAACGGCGGTTTCATTTTCCGCCGGGGACGGGCGCTCTCGGCCGTCCGTCGGTGTTGGCGGCTATGATGACGATTATCGCTCGTTGTTTGTCGATGACCGTGTTGATGTGTCGACCCACGTATGGCTTGTGCAGGCCGAACAACCTGCCTTCTCTTCCGAAGTGGTCCGCTTTTTAACAAACTATCCGTTTCGCCGGCGGGCGCGCGTCTTGCCGTTGACCCATATGGCGGCCTGTCTCTTTCCCGAGCTGCCGGGCGACGGAAAAGAAGAGGCATGGAAGATGTTGCGCGATTGGGAGGAGGACCATCATGAGCCATTGGCGGTCGTCATCATGCCGCCGGATGGCCGGCGATCGGTGCGTGAGCGATACCAAGCCGCCCGCCGGCTGCTCGAGACGACGTTTTTTATCGGCTACCGGCAAGTGATCGCTCCGGCGCCTGATGACGGACCGTGGCGCCACTTGGATCCGTTTCTGACGCCGGAAGAGCAGCGGCAATGGATCGAGATGCTTGAGCGGTTTGACCATGAAGCGGTCAAACGATGGCTGCAACGGGAATTTTCCGATTGGACGCCGCCGTTTCCGAGCCCGGAGATGGTGCGCACGCGGTTGACGAGCATTTTGGCGCAAATCCGCCGGTTTATGAAGACGTACCGTCTGGACCGCGGCGCGACCGAACGCGAGTACATGCGCCTATTTCAGGAAATTTTGTATAATCCGGTGCTGTATCGCATCGTTCAGGAATTGATTTTGTTTTTGCGCCGGCTGCTTGACGAAGCGAGGCGAGCAGCGGAAGACGCGCGCGTCGACGCCATCGAACGGGGGCTCCGCTATATGGAAGCGCATTTTCGCGACCCGTCGCTCTCGTTGGAGCAGGCCGCGGCGGCAGCCGGCCGCAGCCCTGCGTATTTCAGCCATTTGTTGTCGAAAAAGCGCGGCGTGACGTTCCGCCAATGGCTGACGAACCGGCGGCTTGAGGAGGCGAAACGGCTGCTTCGCCAAACCGACCTCTCGATTAAGGAAATCGCCGAACAGACCGGGTTTCGCACGGCCCATTATTTGACGCGCGTCTTTAAAGCCGAACTGAATCAGACGCCGACCGCCTACCGCGATGAACAACGATCGTATCGGTCATCACCGCGGTAGGCGGTTTTTTTCAAAAAAAATGAACAGCCATCAAAAGAAATGGATCAATGGAGAGAAAAGAAATATGAAATTTCGAAAAAAATGACTCACCTTTAAAAGAGGCGCATCTATCTCCGTCCTCTTCCCTTCCTTACAATAAAAGCAAAGAGGGAAAAGGAGAGGATGACGATGACAGACAAACGAACGGTACAAGCGCTTTCCGGAACAACGCGGCGAGCGAAAGGATGGATTCAGGAAGCGGCGCTGCGCATGTTGCACAACAACTTGCATCCGGATGTCGCCGAGCGGCCGGATGAGTTGATCGTTTACGGCGGCATCGGGAAAGCGGCGCGCAACTGGGAATGTTACGAGGCGATTGTGGACACTCTTCTTCGATTGGAAAACGATGAGACATTGCTCATTCAATCGGGCAAGCCGGTCGCGGTGTTTCGCACCCACCCGGATGCGCCGCGCGTGCTCATGGCCAACTCGAACCTCGTGCCGGCATGGGCGACATGGGACCATTTCCATGAGCTCGACAAAAAAGGGCTGATCATGTACGGGCAAATGACGGCCGGCAGTTGGATTTACATCGGCAGCCAAGGGATCGTCCAAGGGACGTACGAAACGTTTGCCGAAGTGGCGCGCCAGCACTTTGGCGGCACGCTGGCAGGAACGATCACGGTCACGGCCGGCCTAGGCGGCATGGGCGGGGCGCAGCCGTTGGCGGTGACGATGAACGGCGGCGTCTGTCTCGCCGTTGAAGTCGACCCGGCCCGCATCCAGCGCCGCCTTGACACGAAATACCTTGACACGATGACCGACAGCCTGGACGCCGCGCTCGCCATGGCCAAACGGGCGAAGGAAGAGAAAACAGCGCTGTCGATCGGCCTTGTCGGCAACGCGGCCGAAGTGTTGCCGCGGCTCGTTGATATGGGTTTTGTTCCGGACGTCTTGACCGATCAAACGTCCGCCCATGATCCGTTAAACGGCTACATCCCCGCGGGGTTGACGCTTGAGGAGGCGGCCGAGCTGCGGGCGCGCGATCCGAAGCAGTACGTTGCCCGCGCCAAACAGTCGATTGCCGCGCATGTGCGGGCGATGTTGGCGATGCAAAATCGTGGAGCGGTGACGTTTGATTACGGCAACAACATCCGCCAAGTGGCGAAAGACGAAGGAGTCGAAGATGCCTTCTCCTTCCCGGGCTTTGTGCCGGCGTACATCCGCCCGCTCTTTTGTGAAGGAAAGGGCCCGTTCCGCTGGGTGGCGCTCTCCGGCGATCCGGAAGACATTTACAAAACCGATGAAGTCATTTTGCGCGAGTTCAGCGAGAACGAACGCCTTTGCCATTGGATCCGCATGGCGCAAAAACAAATCCAATTCCAAGGGTTGCCGGCGCGCATTTGCTGGCTTGGCTACGGCGAGCGGGCGAAGTTCGGAAAAATCATCAACGACATGGTCGCCCGCGGTGAATTGAAGGCGCCGATCGTCATCGGACGCGACCATTTGGACTCGGGTTCGGTCGCCTCGCCGAACCGGGAGACGGAAGCGATGATAGACGGAAGCGATGCCATCGCTGACTGGCCGATTTTAAACGCCCTGTTGAATGCGGTCGGCGGCGCAAGCTGGGTGTCGGTTCACCACGGCGGCGGCGTCGGCATGGGCTACTCCATTCACGCCGGCATGGTTATTGTCGCCGACGGGACGAAAGAGGCGGAAAAACGGCTGGAACGCGTGTTGACGACCGACCCCGGCCTTGGTGTCGTCCGCCACGCCGACGCTGGGTATGAGCTCGCCATTCGGACAGCGAAAGAAAAAGGCATCGATATGCCGATGCTGAAGTAGAAAGGAGAACCGCCTATGCGCCCGCTCTTTGTCCGCCGCGCCCGCCAGCTCGTCACGCTGGCGGGAAGCTCCGCGGCCCCGCTTGTGGGAGAACAGATGAGCAACCTTTCCATCATGGAAAACGGCAGCGTCTGGATCGAAAACGGCACGATCACCGCCGTTGGTCCGGACGACGAACTCGTCCGCCGTTTCGCGGATCGGCTTGCCGAAGCGGAGGTGATCGACGCCCGCGGCAAAACGGTCACCCCTGGCCTTGTCGACCCGCACACCCATCTCGTTTACGCCGGTAGCCGTGAACACGAATGGACGATGCGCCTCGGCGGGGCGACGTATATGGAGATCATGAACGCCGGCGGCGGCATTCACGCGACGACAAAGGCAACCCGCGAGGCGTCGGAAGAGACGCTGTATGAAGAAAGCAAGCGGCGGCTCGATCAGTTTTTGCTTCACGGCGTCACGACCGTTGAGGCGAAAAGCGGCTACGGGTTAAGCCTTGAACATGAAATCAAGCAGCTTAACGTCGCCAAGCGGCTCGATGATACCCATCCGGTCGATGTCGTTTCCACCTTTCTTGGCGCCCACGCCGTTCCGCCGGAGTGGAAGCACGACCGGGAGGAATATATCCGTTTGATCATCGAAGAAATGATTCCTGAAGTCAGCCGTCAGGGGTTGGCTGAGTTCAACGACGTCTTTTGCGAGCGCGGCGTGTTCACCCCTGATGAGGCGCGCCGCATCCTTGAAGCGGGCAAAGCGCACGGCTTGACGCCGAAAATCCACGCCGATGAAATCGAACCGTACGGCGGCGCCGAACTGGCCGCTGAGGTGGGGGCGATATCGGCCGACCACTTGCTCCGTGCCTCTGATGACGGCCTCCGCTGCATGGCGGAGCGCGGCGTGATCGGCGTCCTCCTGCCAGGCACAGCGTTTTTCTTACTAACCAAAGCCGCCAACGCCCGCCGCTTGCTCGACGCTGGCGTCCCGGTCGCCTTAGCGACCGACTGCAACCCCGGCTCATCGCCGACCGTCTCGCTCCCGTTGGTCATGAGCCTTGCCTGTTTGCATATGCGCATGACCCCGGCCGAAGCGCTTGCCGCCGCCACGATCAACGCCGCCCACGCCATCGGCCGCGCCCATGTGATCGGCAGCCTTGAACTAGGCAAGAAAGCGGATTTGGTCGTTTTCAACGTCCCGAACTACGTGCAAATCATGTACTATTACGGCGTCAACCATGCGGAGACGGTGATCAAGGACGGGAAGGTGGTGGTGGCGGGAGGAAAGGTGCGCGTTTGAAGGGGGATGGTCTTCCGTTGAAGCGTTTGGCGACCGGAAGCGGGATGCTTCCGATTGCACAGTCTTGCGTAAGAAGAACAATGGGGGTGGAGAGAAATGAGAGCGAATCCAACCATGGCGCCATCCACGCCGGCACCAACGCCGGCAAGCGGGGCATGGAAGTTTTTCGTCTTTAGCGCCATCGGCATTTTCGTATTTTTCGTCCCGGTGTCGATCGGCGGCACATCGTCGATTTTACTCGATCATATTGTGACATGGATTCGCGCGCAGTTTCCGGGACTCGTCCCGTATTATGCGCTTATCGTTATTGCCCTTGGAGCGGTTTATCCGTTCTATAGTAAGACGTGGAACAAAGACGCGGTCACCGCTGTTTTTTCCATTCTCAAAGTACTTGGATTGATCGTGGCTGTCATGCTTGTGTTTCGGATCGGTCCGGCATGGCTGTTTCAGCCGGATATGGGGCCGTTTTTGTACGATAAGCTCGTGGTTTCCGTCGGCTTGCTTGTGCCGATTGGCTCGGTTTTTCTCGCTCTTCTTGTTGGTTACGGGCTGCTTGAATTCGTCGGTGTGTGGATGCAGCCGATCATGCGGCCGATTTGGAAAACGCCGGGCCGCTCGGCCATCGATGCCGTTGCCTCCTTTGTCGGCAGCTACTCCATCGGTCTTTTGATCACGAACAAAGTGTTCAAAGAGGGCAAATATACGGTGAAAGAGGCGGCGATCATCGCTACCGGCTTCTCCACCGTATCCGTCACATTTATGGTGGTTGTCGCGAAAACGTTAGGATTAATGTCGATATGGAATACGTATTTTTGGGTGACCTTTCTCGTCACGTTTGCCGTTACAGCGTTCACCGCTCGGATGTGGCCGCTAAGCCGCATGAGCGATGAATACTACGACGGCAAGGGGGATCCCGAGCAAAAAGTGACAGGCAACTATATGAAACAAGCTTGGGCTGAAGCGATGAGGGCGGTAGCGCAGTCAAAAGGGATCGGGACGAACATATGGGAAAACTTGCGCGATGGCTTTATCATGACGATGGGCATTTTGCCTTCGATTATGTCGGTCGGGTTGATCGGGCTGCTGCTCGCCGAATATACGCCGTTGTTTGATTGGCTGGGCTATCTGTTTTATCCGTTTACTCTTCTCTTGCAAATTCCGGAGCCGTTGTTGGCAGCGAAAGCCTCGGCCATCGAGATCGCCGAAATGTTTTTGCCGGCCTTGCTTGTCACTGAAGCACCGCTCGTAACAAAATTTATAATTGCCGTTGTTTCCGTTTCTGCCATCTTGTTCTTTTCCGCTGTCATTCCATGCATTGTATCCACTGAGATTCCGCTCAGTTTGCCGAAACTGCTCGTCATTTGGTTCGAGCGGACGGTATTGACGCTCATCCTCACCGCACCGCTGGCGTACTGGCTGCTTTGACAATGAGCGGGCGTCAAGACAAGCGGATGTTTCTTTCCGATTGGGAACGAGCGAGGAGAACTTGACTGTGACGATCGTGGCGGTGAAAAAAGGAAGCCACAAGCTTGCCCCTGCGTTAACCGTAGATGGAAAAAGCGTTTGGACAACGGGAGTTCCGGGAGGGCCGAACAACGGGGCGGACGCTCATATTCCGTCCAATATGAAGCTGAGAGAACCGGGGACGTGGGCGTTGCTTGTTTTTCTCGGAAACACGTACTGGGACTATGTCGTCATTGACGTCCAATGAGCCGTGAGGCGTTTCTTGGCAGAAACGAATCGATATTGATCAGTGACGTCGTCCATCATTGACCTGGCTATACGCGGTTTGCGCCGGGAGGATCAGCGCCGGCAAAAGAACAGCATCCACCCTAGCGATTCGTTCGCTTGAGGGTGGATGATTTCCTTTGATAGAGCGGCAGGACCGAACTCCCCCGAACTTTGTGAAGCGGCCGTCCGCATCGGCGCTGCCAATATGGCTTCGCCCGGCCGTGCCGCTTCGTGCTAGTAAGGATTCCAGATCACGTGAAATGGGAAGCTGATGCCGCCAAGTTTCTCCGATGGAGAGACTTGGCGGTAAAGCGACCTGCTCCTTTCATCACCGGCCTCCAGATGCTTACATCGTTTCCCGCTGCTGCTTTAACAAATCGCGAATTTCGGTGAGCAGCTCTTCTTCTTTTGTCAGCGTCGGCGCTGTTTCCTTCACTTCTTCTTGCTTTTTCACCCGTTCGTATAAGGTGTTGATCAGTTTGACAAACAGGAAAATCGAGAAGGCGATAATCAAAAAGTCGACAACCGTTTGGATAAACGCGCCATATTTGATTTCCGCCTTGCCGACTTTCCATGATAAGCTGCTGAAATCAATGCCGCCTAGAATCAACCCGACAAGCGGCATGATGATGTCATTGACGAGCGAGGAAACGATTTTGCCAAACGCCCCGCCGATGATGACCCCGACGGCCAAGTCAATGACATTGCCGCGGATGGCGAATTTTTTAAATTCGTTCCACATGACAATCTCCTTTCTTGAATGGTCGTTTCCTGTATTATACCATACAACGGCTTTGGGAAACGTTCCAGGACGAAATCATAGAAAGCGGTGCGCTCTCTTTTTTCATGGCAGGCGCCGTATGATACAATAAGGAAAATAGGAAGCAAGGGCGCCGCTTTGGCAAGGATGCGCCCGAAAGGATGAAAGGCATGAGAACGAAAGATGCCATCGTCTGCATCGGCGGGGCGAATGTCGATCGGAAAGCGCGGCTGCTTGTGCCGCTTGAGCTCGGCACGTCCCACCCTGTCGCGAGCGTGCAGACTGCAGGCGGGGTGGCGAGAAACATCGCTGAAAATCTCGGGAGGCTCGGGCAAAACGTTGCCCTCCTCAGCGTGGTCGGCGTTGATTATGACGGGCAATGGCTCATTGATGCCACGAGTCCATATGTTGACACAAGGCTGGTCACGCGAATCCCCGAAGCGAACACCGGTGCGTATACAGCGGTGCTTGATGAGCGCGGCGAGATGGCGCTCGCCTTGGCCGATATGACCATTTATGATGCCGTACGAAGCGAATGGCTGAAGCAGCGATGGCGGGAGCTCGGTCCAATTTCCGCTGTCGTGCTCGATACGAATTTTCCGCCCGATGTCATCTCTTGGGTGATCGGGCAGTGCCGCCGAGAACGCCTCCCTCTTTGCGCCGTGACCGTGTCCGTGCCCAAGGTGAAGCGATTGCCGACGGATCTCGCCGGTGTCACGTGGCTCGTCACGAATCAGGCGGAAGCCATGGCGCTTTCCGGGAAACAGCATCTTGATGATGCGATCGAATCGCTTTTTCGTTTCGGAGTGGAAACCATCGTCATTACGCGTGGAGCCGAGGGTGTCGTGTACGCGACAAGGAAAGGGAAGAGGGGAGCGATCGCGGCTCCCGCCATCAAGGTCATCGACGCTACCGGGGCGGGCGATGCGTTCGCGGCCGGATTTTTGTACGGCGTCCTGAACGGACATTCGGTGGAAGACGCCTGCCGCCTCGGGATGAGCAACGCGGCATTGACGCTGCAGACGGCTGAAACGGTGAATCCCGCTCTGACGGAACAACGGTTGCGAGCAGCGCATGAACAGTATTTTCGCGAAGGAGGACAATGATGATGAACGACATCCTTGTTTTTTCCGAAGAAGTGGCCGCGGCGAAAGCGGAACAAAAGCCGATTGTCGCCTTGGAATCAACGATCATTTCCCACGGTATGCCGCACCCGGAAAACGTGCAAACGGCGAAAGACGTCGAGCGGATCATCCGCGACCGCGGCGCTGTACCGGCGACGATCGCCATCATCGATGGAAAAATCAAAATCGGGCTAACGGATGACGAGCTTGAATTTTTAGGCACAAGCCGCGACATTGAAAAAGTGAGCCGCCGCGACTTGCCGTATGTCGTCGCCAAAAAGAAACACGGGGCGACCACCGTGGCGGGGACGATGATTTGCGCGGCGATGGCGGGGATTCGCGTGTTTGCGACCGGCGGCATCGGCGGAGTGCACCGCGGCGCTGAGCGAACGATGGACATCTCGGCTGACTTGCAAGAGTTGGCGCGGACAAACGTCGCAGTCGTCTGCGCCGGGGCGAAATCGATTTTGGATTTAGGCTTGACGCTTGAGTACCTCGAGACGCACGGCGTTCCGGTTCTTGGCTATCAGACGGACGTCCTGCCGGCGTTTTACTCGCGGACAAGCCCGTTTCGCGTCGATTACCGCTTAGACAGCGCCAAAGAGATCGCCACGTTCATTGAAACCAAATGGGCGCTCGGCTTAGCCGGCGGCATCGTCGTCGCCAATCCAGTTCCGCCAGAAGACGAGCTTGAGGAATCGTACATCACCGCCATCATCGAACAAGCGCTCAAGGAAGCGGAAGAAAAGTGCATCACCGGCAAAGCGATCACCCCGTTTTTGCTTGACCGGGTGAAAACATTAACCGAAGGGAAAAGCTTAAAAGCGAACATCGCCTTAGTGAAAAACAACGCCGCCTTAGCGGCCGACCTTGCCTGTGAACTGTCTTAATGTGCGCGCCCCCGCCCTGATGGAAGAGCGGGGGCATGATGGTAGTGGAGATGTTATCGGGTGTGAAGCAAATGGCGGATTTTTCGATCATGCTGGGCGATTTTGACGGAGTGGAAGTCGACAGTCTCTTGTGTTTCAGTCAGTTCGACGTGGATGTGACCGAGTTTCGCTTCGAGCCGTTCGAACCGTTCGTTCACGGTGCGCTCCAACTGGGCGATTTGCCGCTCAAACCGTCCGTCCATCTCCTCGATGCGCCCATCCATTTCTTCGATGCGCTTGTCCATTTCTCCGATCCGTTTGTCCATCTCTTCCATGCGTCTTTCCATGTCTTCCATCCGTTTGTTCATCATGTTCGTCTGTTCGTTCAGCGCTTGGACTTGTTGTTGGAGCGAGTCAAATTTCTCATAGAGCGCTTCGAACTGCTTGCGCATGTCTGTCGCGTACAAATCGAGCGCTTGCAAAATTTGCGCCAATATCGTTTTTTCTTCCATAACATTCACCTCCTTTCTCTCTAGTATATCAGACAAGCAAGCTAACGAGAAGAAAAGATAGTTTCAAACAGGTGGGATTTTGTCAATGATTATAAAGGGGGGGCACAGCTATGACAGAAATGCCCCTGTATTCATCGTTTGGCATCTATTTGGTTGCCGATGGCCATCGTTTCGACCGCTGTCACGGCCATCGTTTTCATTGCGGTTTTTGCAGTTAGAGTGTTAAAATGGAAAATATTCGTCATGGGACTAGCTGAACATCGATGTCCGGCTGGCACCAGAGACGAAGGAAGAAAAAGGTGGGTGTGATCATGTCCTTTTTAGAAACGATCGAACCGTATTTATTTTGTGAAGATCCTCTCCTCCGTCAGTTTGCCTTTTACGCAATAGAGGAGTATCCAGGCGTTCCAGCTGCGTGGGTGGAGCGTCTCATTGACGAGGCCGTCACAACTGCCGACGAGGACATGCGAAGCATGATTTTGCGCGGCGTATCGAAACAACCGCTGACCGATCGGGCGCTTGAACAGTTGTTGACCATCAAAGATGCAGCCAAGTATGTCCGCTGGTTTTTCCCGTTTTCGGTTGCGCAACTTGAAACCTACGGACAGCAGCTGCTTCGCCACTTCCCGCGGTCTTGGCAACGCGCTGTCCGGCTTGTGGCCGAGGGAGCGGAAGACGACGTATGGGACCACTACTTTTCGTTGCTTTCCCGCTTGGAACAGGAAGAGATGTTTAACCAGAACTTGTTTTCCGCCGCCAAGCAAGTCGTGCGCATTCTCGTTGAGCGCGAGTGGCTGACAAAGGAAGACGTGAGTCTCACGTGGATGAAAAATGAACAGCAGCCATGGTTTTCGTACGATGGTATTTTGGCGGTGTATGCGCTTTCGTTGATGGGCGCCACCGAATATATTCCAAGACTAGCCTCGCTGTTGGAACAACAAGATGGCGATGTGCTCCTCGATCAAGTCGTTTATGCGTTGTCGACGTTTCAAAACGGCGAAGTCATCGAAGCCGTACGCCCATATGCGTTTCAAAAGGAAACGGCCTTTTCGGCCATTCATGTGCTCGCCAACATTAAATCAAAGCAGGCCGTCCGTGTATTGCGGGAAGTGTTTTCCGAGCTGCGCGATGATGACATGCGCGCGTTTTGCTTTGAGGCGCTTTGCCACCAGCTGGATCAAGAAGCGCTTCCGGAAGTGGAAGAATATTTAGAAAGAGTGGAAAAACGGGGGCATTCCGGGCTGATCGATGTAGAACAAACCGCTTACGGATATTATACCATTCTAGGGCTCGACCATCCGAAATTAGAAAAATGGAAGGCGCTCGCCGATCAAAGATACCGCCATTTTCAAGCGTTGTTGCAAAATCCACCTTTGCCAAAAAACATTCCATACCGTCGGGAAGAGCCCAAAATCGGCCGCAACGACCCGTGTCCATGCGGCAGCGGGAAAAAGTATAAAAAGTGCTGCGGGAAGTAAACACACATACTTGGCCGAACCAACAGCCCGCCTCCGCGCCTGAAAGTGAGGAGCGGGCTTGTTGCTTAACAAAGATCCGCACGATGCTTCGAGGTTCGCAGGAATCTCCCATTCTAGAAGGCTGGTGATTTAAGGAAGCAGGCCGCTTACCGACCTCGTTTCTCAAATAGAAAAAGCTCTGTCGCATCGGTATCGCCTTTCACACGCTCCCCCATTGCTCAAGAGAAGCAACCGTTTTTCACCAGCTTTCTAGGCGAAGCGAAAGGGAAAGAAGGGGGGCGGCTCGGAGGAAGGAGCATGCACGGAGAAGGAAAAAACAATCTGAGTCTCGAAAAAACGGAGCCCATTCTTTCCGACAAGGGAGAAGACTTTCTGAAAGAACGGGCAAAAAAATGATATTTTATGTTTACGCCTTAAAAAGTTCCTCTACATTGACTTCAAAACCTTTTAACACTCGTGATCGAGCCATTCCTTTTCCTCTTAATACATCGGTTTGCTCGTATTGGGCTTCGTCATTGAGGGAATAAATTTGCACCGTATTGAGCATTGGATTCACGATCCAGTATTCTTGGACTCCGTACTGCATATAGAGATTGAGTTTAAACACTAAATCGTGCGCTTGATTCGATGGACTTACTATTTCAATGATCAGTGTCGGTACTCCGACAAATTTGTTTTCCATTAATCCGCTTTGATCACATATGACGGATAAGTCCGGAATGACGATTTTTGTTCCATCTATTTTATCGTTTTTCAGTTCAATATCAAACGGAGCGTGAAAGACTTCGCAATCCTTGTCTTCTAAAAAATTGAATAATTTGGCGTGCAATCGTCCGGAAATTCGTTGATGCTGGGTAGAAGGGGATGGGGACATAAAGACAGTGCCGTCAATGTACTCTAAGATCCGATCTGTACTTTCTCTCATTTGGTAAAACTCTTCGAGAGAAACGAAATGGTTGTTAGGCGGGTTCACAAAAACACCTTCTTTCCCCTTTTTGTTATTTACTGTAAACCAACTGATCCACTAACACCAGAAATCAAGCGAAAAAGGAGACGTGAACCGGACTGCTTAAGGAAGATGGATGTGCCAACCACTCAGACAAGGAAGTTCATGTCTTATGGATAGAGTAGCAAAGCATCAAAGAATCGACAAGTTTTCCTTAGCATGAGAAGGCCGGTAAAACACAGCCGTCACCAGCCCATCGGAGGTATTTCGCCAAAAAACATTCATGAGAAAATGTTGCTCCCGATCTAGGTATAAAAAATCAATGCTCGCCGACGTGTTCGTTTCATAGAAAGGCCCCATTGTAGCACTTTTTCGCCAGCAGTTCGAACGGAAAAGTCCTTTTCTGCATTGAACATAAGGAAGGAATCGCCCGAATGAGCAAGAGAAAAGATGAACTGACGTTTGAGAAAAACGTACGTGCCGGTTCCGCGATCATAGTTCCAACGGGAACATGGCACAATGTCATCAACACCGGAACGATCCCGCTCAAGCTCTATTCCATCTATGCGCCCCGCAAGCACCCGCACGGCACCGTGCACCGAACAAAGGACGATGCCCTCGCAGCTGAATAGAACATAAGCGGCTTGAGAAATGAGCGCCATATCTCATGTCCCACATCCTCCGAGTGCCTGTCCTCGCGAAGCGAAAAACGATCGCTGCTGAACTGCTCCGCCAACAGCCATCAGCCGTGTTTCGGGAAGTGGTGGGGATGATGGGGGAGGAGTAGGAAACGAAGAACTTATAATTGTAAGGTAAGGGATGTAGGAGAGCCAAAACCGATGTTTCGCTGTTTTTTATGAATGAAAGTCTATTTCCAACAAATACTTTGCTTGCACGACTATTCATTCGGCAAATTTGCGCGCAGAGACAGTTGAACGATTCTAATCAAGTCATTGCGATTGTGTATTGGGATGAGTTTCTCGAATGTGTGGATATCCAAAAACAACAAACTCGGGGAACGTCGAGGCTCTCCATCAAAGCGGTCAAAGGATCTCCCAAGTTGCGCCTCTACGGCAGCAAACGTGCAGACGTATTGGAGGGAAAGGATAATACAATCAAGATTGAAAGAAACCGATTGAACAGCTTATAGCCCAAACGTAGAGAACGGTGTGTAACGACCTGAACGGATGGTGTAGAACTCTATCATTCTATGTTTTGATGAATTTCAAAAAATGAACGGATCACAGGTGCAGGTTGTGAGCCGGCTGGTGAAAAAGCATGGTCGCCAATGGGTGCGGTTAGGAATGTGAAGCCAAACATTTACCACCTTCCTGTTCAAAACAGCTTTGTTCTTTTGCCGACTGTTCTTTCGCCGTAAAATTGTCGGTCATGCGGTTTCCCGAAATGAGGAAGCTGCATGATCGACTCTATGGCTTGCCAAGCTGAGAGATACGGACAAGCGACTGAGTAGAGCCGGACAAAGAGAGCGATGGAAGAATAAAAGAGAGCTTGCCACCATAGCAAAAAACCGTTATAATACAGGCTGTACGTCTCATAGACGGTACGTTGGCAGCTAGATGCGGTCTCCCCGCCGTAAACGAGAGAGCGGAGTCGCCGACGTTGAGCGCACAACACGGCGTCAAAAGGGGAAACCGTGCTGCTCGTGTTCTCTGTAGGAGCGATGTTTCTTGACTTTCATTCACTCTCCCGCCGCAACGGCTTCAGGAGCCCGCCTATTTATCCGTCCAATGCCGAATGCAGAGCCAACACGGCCCCGTAGCTCAGTGGATAGAGCGTCGGTTTCCTAAACCGTGCGTCGGAGGTTCGAATCCTCTCGGGGCCGCCATCTACATACGATTGGCTCGGGTTGAAGTTGCTGAAACCCTTGATATGACCGCGTTTGCGGTCATTTTTCATTTTTTGGGAATCCCGAAAAAAACGATAGAATCCGAAAAAATTTTGCACGAATTTTGTGCGCATGAGAAGTGCGTTGCCCATATAAAAATGTTTTTGGAAAGTAGGTGAATAAAATGATCATCGCCAACAATTATAGAGAAATCAACGATCATTTTGATTTCACGGATAGTATTATAACGGATATGAAATGGAACAATCCGTTAGATTTTTCTATCACGATCGACTATTATTGGGATACACAGGAAAACAGGGAAGAAAACAGAATAGTGGCGTTGCATTTTAAGGATTGCCTGGCTGTGGAGTACAAACTAAAAAAAGAGATACTAGAAGTGTCAAGGGATGATATCCATTTTGATAGCTTGTTCACTATTATTCGCTTCGAAAATGTAGAGGCAAATTTAAGTGGGTTTCACCATTTTCATATTTATACCTTTTTGATTATAAAGAGCCATTTCTAAAAATTATTTGTAAGCAGGTTCAGTTGGAGGAAGTATAGGTCGGTGTTTGAAAACAACGGAAGAAGAAAAGAAGGCCGATCGCTCGGCCTTTTTTGCCCGGGATAGCAGCTGAAAATCATTTTGCATGGGATAAACGAGCGCGCCCATTCGTCCTCCTTTAGAGGGGACTTATAATAGCCCCGCCTGTTTGAGTATACTTTTGACTGTTTTGCTTGGTAATTTTTTCTTCCGATGAGGGCTGGCCACTCGTCCGGATGTACGGGGATGTTTGAACGGATGATGACCGCCCTAAAAATTTTTTTGCTCGAGATGGTGGCGAAATATTCAACGATTTTGTAAAATTGATGTAAAGGAAGATGGTTGATTTTTGTTGTTGAAACCGCTGTAAAGCAGGGGATTGTTCAGTATATTAATATATTTTTTTGTTTGTCCATAATAATGTTATACTATTTGATTATTGTGTTATAATTATTTTGTAACCGCACCCAAAATCAATGGGTGTCAACGGAATTGTTTCGAGCGAGCGCTCGATGTTCTTGACTATTCTATGGATAGGGATGGTAATGATGGGCAACAAACAAGCAAAAACCGATGTGATCTTAATCGGCGCTGGCATTATGAGTGCGACATTGGGGACGCTGTTGAAGGAATTGGCGCCGGAGTGGGAGATCACGGTGTTTGAAAGGTTGGAGGAAGCCGGCGTGGAAAGCTCGAATGAGTGGAACAACGCCGGGACGGGGCACGCGGCGCTTTGTGAGCTGAACTATACGGTGGAGAAGCCGGACGGGTCGATCGACATCAGCAAAGCCATTAAAATCAATGAACAGTTTTATGTTTCCTTGCAGTTTTGGGCTCATTTGGTGAACAGCGGAGTGCTTCGCGATCCGAAAACGTTCATTCGCCCGCTGCCGCATATGAGCTTCGTGCAAGGCGCGGACAATGTGGCGTTTTTGAAAAAGCGGTATGAAACGATGGCGGCCAATCCGCTGTTTAAAGGCATGGAATTTTCCGATGACCCGAAAAAGCTGGCCGAATGGGTGCCGCTCATGATGGAAGATCGGACAGTGACGGAGCCGCTGGCGGCGACGCGAATCGAATCAGGGACGGATGTGAACTTTGGAGCGTTGACGCGTGAGCTGTTTGAACATTTAAAACGGAAAAACGTGGAGATTCATTACCGCCATCATGTGGAAGATATCAAACGGACAAGTGATGGTTTGTGGGAGCTGAAAGTGCGGAATTTAGACAGCGGCGTTGTCGAACGGCATGCAGCGAAGTTCGTTTTCATCGGCGCCGGGGGAGGCAGCCTTCACTTGTTGCAAAAGTCCGGCATTCCGGAAGGAAAAGGTATTGGCGGCTTTCCGGTCAGCGGACTGTTTATGGTGTGCAACAACCCGGAAGTGGTGGAAAAGCATCACGCGAAAGTGTACGGCAAAGCGAAAGTCGGCGCGCCGCCGATGTCGGTTCCGCATCTGGACACACGGTTTATCGACAATCAGAAGATGCTGCTGTTTGGGCCGTTTGCCGGTTTTTCGCCGAAGTTTTTGAAAAACGGCTCGATGCTCGACCTGTTCACTTCAATCAAGCCGCATAACGTATTGACGATCTTGGCGGCGGGCGTGAAAAATATGGCCTTGACCAACTATTTGATCCAGCAAGTGCTGTTGTCCAAAGAACAGCGCATGCAAGAGCTTCGTGAATTCGTCCCGACGGCGAAAAGTGACGAATGGGACATTGTTGTCGCTGGTCAGCGCGTGCAAGTGATCAAAGACACGGAATCCGGCGGCAAAGGGACATTGCAGTTCGGCACCGAGGTCGTCCATGCGGCTGACGGTTCGATCGCGGCGCTGCTTGGCGCGTCGCCGGGCGCATCGACGGCGGTTCATGTGATGTTGGAAGTCATCGAGAAATGTTTCCCAGAGCAGATGAAAGAATGGCGATCGAAAGTGAAAGAAATGATTCCGTCCTACGGCGAATCATTGATGAAAAACGAATCGCTTTTGCGGCAAGTGCAAGCGTCTACAGCGGAAGCGCTCGGATTGAATGGCCACTTTGCGCTGCAGTTGGCGTAGGCCCATGCCAATTGCGGCCTGCTGGGGATCGCTTGGCCGTCTGTGAGAAACAGCTGCCTGAAGACGAAGGGCAGCTGTTTTTATTTGGGGTCTTGTGTCTCCAAGTTTATATTATCCATAGACAAATGATCTTCACTGTAAAATTCCTCTTCAACAATTAGGAAGCGTTAATGACTCCATTGCTTTTTTATGAAAGGTTATCATACAATTGTTTCATACACTTTTGAGTTGGATAGGCAAAAGGAGTTAATTCCACGATAGCAGCTTTGTTTTTTACGTTCTGATCTGAGCGGGTGCAAGGATTTGATTCATGATATTTCCAAAGAGATGGTCATATTGGGAGGGGGATGTTCCTTTGAATGCCAATTTGTCTTTGAGTCCGTCTTAATGGGATTATTTTCTTGATATGGCTTCGATGAAGCGAATGCAAGGATGATACCGAGGAACTTTGGTGGCCCAAGGGGCATAGCTTATATAAGACGGAGGCCATGAGAGAAGTTGGCGGTTGGCCTGATGCCATGGGAGAGGATATTGTCCTTTCTTGGCATTTGCTAGAAAAAAGGATGGAGAATTTACTTTGAACTTACTTTGAACCTCATGCGATGGCATTTACGGATGTTCCGGCTTCTTGGGTGCATTTTTGCAGACAACGATCTCGGTGGGCAAGGGGAATGATCGAAGCATTGAAGGTTGTAAAACCGTGGCAGCAACCGCAATTATTTGTGAAATACCTCACGATGGTGAATCTGTTGCTCCTTTATTTAGACACCATCTATACTTTATGTTGGTTACCGGGATTAATTTTGACCTTCTTCGGTTATTCTTACATTGTTGGCCTGATGACATTGTTGGTTGTGCCGCTGACGTTGATCGCGTATTGGGCTCTATATCGATATCAAAGATCGGTGTTCCGAAAATTGGATCTCAAGATCAGAAGAAATAGAATTGGTTTTGTCGCCTTTGGCCTGTTTTACCAAATGATCATGTTTCCAGTGTCATTTTGGGGATATATACAAGAGTTAGCTCGATTAAGGAGGGTTTGGAAATAGGGAGGAGGAGACAGTGCGATGAGGTGGGTGTCGCCGTTGGAAAAGCGCCGTTTTTTAACATCGTTTTTGCAAACGCATCGTCTAAAGCATCCTGATGCCCGGTTTGTGCTCCATTATTTGCTTCAGCACCCCCATCTGCTGGAGAATGTGCATTTTACGGAAACCGAGCAAAAGCAGGCGCGGTGGCTGATCATTTCAACTGCGATGGCGGAGGAAGAGGGGCTTGTGTTTTATCGGCGCGGCCAAAAAAGCACGAGCCTGGCCACGATTATGGGCGATTTGGCGCTGCATCCGAATGAGCCGCTCTACCTAACGCTTCACTTTCCGGGGAAGTCGAGGAATTTTTCCTATCTTCGTCTGATCGATCAGCGGGCGTTTGAAAATGTCAGGCGGCATGAGCGCCATGAAAAAATGGCGAAAGCGGCCGAGCAAGTGCTTGACGAGGCGTTGAAACGCCACGAAGTGTCGAGGTTGAAGCTGCAGATCGACCAGGCGCTCGACCGTAAAGATATGGAGCTGTTTCACAAGCTGACGGAACAGTTGAAAAAATATGAAGGACAAAGCTGACAAAACACGGTCAGCTTTGTCCTGGCGGTGAGAAAGCGATATCAGCCGCTGCGTTGGCTGTTCTTCATATCGTGGAAGGTCGGTTGTTGGTTTCCTGATCGCCCTCATTGAGCGATCGGTGCGACGGCGCTTGCCGCATCGTAATCGCGGGGGTCGAGTTCCGTCGGCAGGCCGATGACGAGTTTCGCCAGCTCTTTTCCTAAATACGGGCCGACGGTGAGCCCTGAGGAGCCGAGGCCGTTGGCGATATACACCCCAGACCAGCCTGGAAGCGGTCCAAAGATTGGGAGAAACCCGGGCGTGCGCGGGCGGAACCCAACTCGCGTCTCGATGTATGTACAGGTGAAGAGGCCCGGTGCAATCGCAAGCGCTTTGTCCAACAATTCGTGCATTCCCCCGGCGGTGGGGCGGATGTCCATGCTCGCTTCATCTTCGTGTGTAGTTCCGATCACGATCCGGCTCCTCGGGAAGGCGAGCATATACTGATTGTTCGGCGGCATGACGACTGGCCAATGGGATGTGTCGTATTTTGGATGTTCCAAGTGAATGAGCTGCCCTTTTTGTGGGGTGACGAGCAGGTTGATGCCGAGCGGCTTCAGTAATTGTCCAGCCCAGGCGCCAGCCGTGATGATGACCGCTTCGGCAGCGTATTTCGCCCCGTCAGCTTCCACGCCGATGACGCGGGAACCTTCAAACAGAAGCTGGGCGTTCCCGCGGATGTAGGCGGCGCCGCGCTTTTGGGCAGCGTTAATGAGGGCGTCTCGCATCGCTCGACCGTTCACTCGGGCGGCGCCGCTCACATAAAGGGCATGATGCTCGCCAACAAGCGGCGGAAACAGCTCCTTCGCCTCTTGGGGATGAAGCCGCACGATCTCTCCCATTTCCGGCGCGTCTTCGCGCCGTTTGAGAGCGCGCTCCTCCATCTGTTCCAGTTTCTGTTCGTCCGTGTGCAGCCATAGAGCCCCGACGCGTGCGTAACCGGTTTCCGTTTCCCCGTATGATTCCAGCTCTTCAATAAGGGAAGGATAAAATTTTGCCCCGCCTTTCGCTAATCGATACCATTTTTGGTTGCGGCGCTGCGACAGCCAAGGGCAGACGATCCCCGCCGCCGCATCAGTCGCCTGGCCTTTGTCGCCACGGTCGATGATCACGACTTGGGCGCCTTCCGTGGCCAGGTGATAGGCGGTGGAGGCGCCTAAAATGCCAGCCCCGACAACGATATATGGCTTCATACCCAACACCTTTTCTCTTTTTTTATTAGCATAGCATAGACAGTGCGGATAGGGAATCATCACCTGCCAGGCGGCGGCGAGCGGCGCGATGCAACTACAGAAAAATGATAGCCTCAGGCGAAAAAAAGTTGCCCGAAGCCGCGTGTGGCTGTTTCGGACAGCCCCGCCTCAGCTTGCTTGTTTCGTTTCATATTCCTGAATGACCGACCGGATGATATGGAGCGAGTCCCACTCCCCGCCCGAGAAAAAGACGATCGGGTATTTTTTCGGAAATAAAATGGCCTGGATTTGTTTGGGCGGTGTTCCGTTTTCGTATAAATTGATGATCGTCCCTTGCAGTTCAAGCAAATAGTCCAGCTTCCGCTGCAGCGCCTCGCGCCCGTTCGGGAGGTAGCCGGCGTGGGCGCAGAAGACGTCGCCGAAGTCGTACGTCAACACATGTTGCAAGGAAGTGATGATCGCCGGGATGTTTTCCTCGCGCAAGATGACTTTTGTTTTCTCTTGGCAGTACAAGTCGCCGCTGAACAGCTGTCCCGTTTCGCGATTCAAAAAGACGACATGGTCAATGGCATGGCCGGGCGTCGGAATCACCTTCCATGTGGCGTTTCGAGAGGAAAACGTGGCGCCGATGGGCTTGGCGGCAAACGGGTCGCGCTTTCCCCAAAAGATTTTCCGATACAGCGGATAATCCGCCTTTTGCCGGCAATACTCGATCATCGGCTCATTCATATAGATGGGCAATCCCATCGTTTGTTGCAAAAACGCTGCGCAGCCGGTATGGTCTTCATGGTAATGGGTAATGACGACTTGGTCGATGTCTTGTTGTTGAAAAAACGCGGTAAATTCGTTTTCCATCGATTTTGCGCCGGTGTCAATCAAGACGCCGTCAACGATGAAGCAGCGGACGGTGAGCCGAACACCTTGAAATGAAGCGGTCGCTTTGGCGATGTGCACATTGTTGACCGTTTCGGTTTCAAATCGTTTTTTGATCACTTTATGGATCCACATGGCGAGCGTTCCTCCTTTTGTGTGCAGATGCTGCCACCATTATACCACAAAGAATGAATGTTCATTCATTTTTCGTTGTCGAATGCGCCGATGCTTGAGGAGACCGGTGTGTAAGAAAAAGTCGGCGGATTCCAATTCGATCAGACCCGTTTTCCGTTCCTGCCGGGCGCCCCGAGCAGAGCGAAAAAGGTGTTTTTCACCTGCCTTTTAGGATGGGGGCGCAACGTCAAAAGAAAGCCTGCTATCGTTAAGCTTACTCCAATGGCGACTCGGTGAGTATCCCTTCTTTTTTGGGGATTGTGCACCTGTTCGAGAGAAACCACCCGGAAAAAGGACGGGGGCGGTCTAGCGAATTGGTTCGTCAACATGGTAAAATAAAAGGAAATGATGCAAAAAACCCATGAGCTGGCAGATCCGCTGAATCCAAGATGCATCCGAAAGTAGAACGGCCTGCGTTTGATGGTTGGAGGGATATTCGATAAAAACGGTGGTCCAGGCTTTTGTGATTTCGCTCGCTGCCCATATCGTGTATCTTGCAGTAACGCTTGGTTGGGGGTACTGGAAAACAAAGATGTATCAACCTGACGTCGTCAACGCTTGGGAGAGCGTCGGCCAGCTGCAAAACGAAGTGGTGTTCAGTCAAACAGGTTCACCGATTGTGTATGTATGGTCATTGATCGGAGTGACGATGATCGGTGCGATCGTGCTGCATGTGTACAAAGCGGCTCGAGGATAAAGGAAAAGCAACACAAAGGAGGATATTCACTATGCAACACGTTCTTATCTTCTTCTCAAGATCACAAGCAGGGGGGAGCGGTGCGCTGAAAAAGAGGAAAGCGGTGTCTGATTGATTAGTCAACGAAAGAATCGATAACGAATCCATCAGCGCCTTTCACTCCTGCTTGCTGACGACATCGGAGTACGCATGAAAGCAGGAGGATTCAACATGATAAAGAAAGGAACGCTGGCTGCCCATAACATTCGCGTGCTATTTTGGGCAGATTTGTTTGGAAGCGTGAAGTTTATTCAGCCGGTGCTCGCACTCTTTTATTTTTCGCGCGGTTTAGATGAGGCACTGATTTTATCGGTGATGTTTTGCTGGAGTCTCGGTGTTCTGGCCGGAGAAGTGCCGACGAGCATACTCGCGGACCGATACGGGGCGAAACGGGCGTTTGTGCTCGGAAGTGTTTTCAGCATCATAAGCCATGCGATGCTCCTTTGGGCGGGTGAACCTTGGCTCTTTTTCGTGAGCAATTTTTTCAGCGGGTTTGCCGCCTCTTGCTTCAGCGGTGCGGACGAGGCGCTTATTTACGAGTCGCTGAAATCGTCGAACGAGGAACATTTGATGGATCGGGCGATGGGCGTCATTCAGTCGGCGCAATTTGCTGTGACGGTGGCGGCGCTTGTCGTTGGGGTACTCGTGGCCAAAGATTTGACGAATGAGCAATTCAACTTGCTCCTTGTTTTGGGCGTCGCATTTCAATGCGCGCGACTCGCGCTCGTGTGTTTAGTGAAAAGCCCGCCGGGCCACAGCGCGTATCGAGGGAAGCCGCTTTCGCAAGTGAAAGAAGGGATATGGGCGATCATTCAAGCGCCTGAAGTGCTTTGGATGTTTCTCAATGTAACGCTTGTCTTTATACCAACGACGGCGATTTTCGAAAACTTTAGCGACAAGCTGTTGTACGACGCCGGGCTCCCCGTGTCGTTCATCGGCGTTGTGCTTGGCTCTCTCGCCGTGTTCAGTTTTGCGGTGTCAAGATCCATCGGTTGGCTGACAACGCATTTTTCGCGGATCGGTCTTATGCATGCGACCGGCGTGCTTGGCGTGTTAGCGCTTGTGGTCGTGGCGCTTTACGGTGATAGGCTTCTTTCACTGGTTGGGGCGATGGTTGCGCTTCGTTTTGTGCGGGCGGTGCGCTACCCGGTATATTCGCAATTGTCGAACGACCTCATCCCGTCGCATGTGCGTGCGACAACGATTTCACTCTTATCGATCGTCGATAGCCTATGCGACATGCTCGTTTTTAGCGGCGTCGGTGCCTTGGCGACGATGGGGTTTTCATATCTTTTCCTCGCCGGTGCGGCGGTGGCGCTCATCGGTTGCTTGATGCCAATTCGGCCCGTTTCGCCGCCAGAGAAGCGACAGTGACGGACCAGAGGATGCTTGTGGCGCCCAACGTAAACGACAGATTAAGCTATCAGAGTTTCGGGTGTACACATCCATGGGGGCTTTTGATGAGGAGTGGATGTGCGCATGGGAATGAAAGAAGAAAAAGGAGAACAGGGGATGACTGTTCTCCTTTTTTCATGATGCAGGCAGTGAGGAGGATCAGTATTCATCTCTGTGAACCTTATGGAGCAGGATCATACCCGATCACTGTCCATATTCCCGTCGCGTCTTGTCGGATCAGCCGTTTCAAGTACACGCGCTTGATAGGCGCGTTGTGGGCGTTCACTTCCACGATGGCTTCCTTGCCATTGTTTTGAATGATGCGCAAGTCTTCATAACGAATCGGGTAGTCTCCGGTAATGCCTTCAGGAGACATTTGCAGGCTTACAAATACTTGGGCTACAAACACAGGATCTAATTTCCACGGCGAGCTGCCCGCATCAACACTTTTTTGATCGTTCTTTTCTTGTTCCAAGTCAACAGGAACGTTCACTTTTGGCTTGAATGAGGATGGATCCTCTTTTGCAGGCATTTCAAAGGCTCCATTTGTCAGCTCTTTAGTGAATGCGATCAAGTCCTCCAAAGAGGCATGGCCGATAACAGCATATTCGAACCCGTTTTGCCGCCAGCGAATCGAATGGAGGTTCGTCAGGCCGGCATACGGTCCGCCTGCCCCGAGCACGCCTGACTCTTCCACAATCGGCGATTGAATTTCAGCAGTCTGGTGATGGATTTTCCCTACCATCGCGGTTGGGGCAAGTTTCCATTCGCCGGTGGCTTTTCCTTGGATGATGACGATCTCTTTGTTCGGCGCTCGGTAATAGATTTTGACAAGTTTTTTGTCTGGTACGACTGCGATGCGGTCTTGGACATAGCCGGTTGGAATCTGGTTGATCACGTCAGGCAGAAATCCGATGGCCTCCTTTACTTCACTGAGGCTAGTGACGATTTGTTCCGGGTTTTGGTTGATTTCCTGAAACCCTTTTGGTACATGATAAGTCAGCAGTTTTTTAGGGATAGCATGGTTCCATTCGATTTTTGTGTACGTCATTTTGTATTGGATCCCATGCTGCATCGCATATTGTTTTTGCAACGGAAGACGGGTTTCTTTATCAATCCATATCCGATAAGGCTTCCCTCCTTGTGGGGTGACTTCGACAATCCAAGATGGACGGTTGGCTGCCTTTTCTTCCCCGACGATGTTCGTTGATATGGCTTGTTTGATCCCTTTGATTTCGTTTCCGAGTTCAAAGGCAAAACGATACGGATCAGGGAAGGCAGGAAATCGATGAACTTGTTTTTCGGAAGGCCGGATCTGCCATTTCGTTTGCCCGTTATTGACGGTAATCAGCCCTTTGTTTGAACCTTCCAGTTCTTGTATATAATAGTGTCCATGTTTGTCGGCCCAAATTTCCAATTTGGCTTGCGTGGTCGTCTTGCCTTGGGCATTCGTTTCGACAATTTCCAGAAATCCATGGTAGGCGTTGACGTCTTGAAAGGCTTTTTCCATCGCCTTTACAATGTTGGGATGGTCAAAGAGTGAAGCGAAATGGATCAGCAGCGATAGGGCCAACATAGCCGCGATGCTGGCGATGCTGGCCATCCAGGCCCGTTTTTTCTTTTTTTGTTTTGTTTGCACTAGTTGATCGGTGACCGCATGGACCAGTTTGGCTGGAAAATCCCGCTCTGGCATGGCAGGCTCCCTGAGGCTGCGGACGAGCCTGACGGTATGAAACAGCTTTTGCAATTCGGGATCTGCCCCTGAATGTTCATGGTCTTTTGGTTTTTTTTCGGCGTTCAATTGATCGATATAATCGGATAATCGGCGTTCGTTGTCATGCATCGATGGACTCCTCCTTCATTTCATCCCGTCATGTAAAATGCGGGTAAGAGACTGCAATGCCCGATGCTGCATTACGCGAATGGTTGTTTCTTTTTTGTTCATGATTTGGGCGGTTTCCGCAACGGAATATCCTTTCATAATTCTTAGTTCGATCACGGTGCGTTGCTCTTCATTGAGTTCATTTAGCGCTTTTTCGATCGCCATGCGCTGTACACTCCATTCCGCAGGATCCTCAAAGGCCGCCTCTTTGGGGGCAATGGCTTCCAAATCGGCCGTGGTTCCCCGACGTTGGTGCTGCCGCCAGCGATCTCGGATGATATTCAAGGCTACTGTTTTTAGAAAGGCCATCTGTTTATCAGGGGGGACGTGGTTTTTTTGCAAATAGGGGATGGCCCTGACATACGTTTCTTGTGTGATGTCTTCCGCTTCTTCACGGTTTTGGACCTTGAAATAGATCAATCGGTAGACCGACTCCCAAGTGGAAAGGCATAACTGTTCGATCCAGTTGACGCGGCTGTCTTCATTCGTATGAACCATACATCGTAACTCCTTTTTCCCGATCGGGTCATTTACGCTAATAAAAACGATGAAGCTGCTTAAAACGTTACGGCCATGGAAGTTTTTTTGATCGATGAGGCTGTGTCCATCGGTTGGATAACGGTTTTCTATGCATGTCGCTATGCCGATCTTCAAGGTAAAACAAGGACGAAGGCTGTGATCATTTCGATCATGGTGCATATCCGCGTTGTTTTACCCATACACTGAAAGAAGAGGGGAAACAGGGAGGGAAGAGCGTGCAATTTTACTATGGCCCACACATGCCGCTGCGCATTTTGGATGAGATTGAATTCTGGAAGCACCAAGAAGAGGAGCATACGGTCGTCATTCGCGAGCTTGTATCCGGATTGGAAGCGCCATATGTGGAAGCGTTGAAAAAGTGGGAAGAGGCTCTTTCGGCTACGCATCAGCAAGCGGTCCGCTATATCGAGTCGGTGGTTCGGGCCGGCCATTACGTTCCCGCACAACTGCATCAGCAAGCGCTCCATTTTGTGTCGCATTGCCTGCAGCAAAGCCTTCAATTTATCGAATTATGCCGGCAAATCAAAATCCGCAGCAAAGCCGTCAGCCAAAACCCCACCGCCAAGGTGGTGCTCGATCACATCATTCGCGAATCGGAGTATTTTGTCGGCATCGCGCAGTTGTTGCTGTACGGGACTTATTCGGCATCGGCTGCACCGCGGACAGATTCATCGGCGACGTCATAAGATGGAAAGTAGTATAATGAAGTCGGGCGTTTCACCTAATCATGAGGAGCCGCAAGGGGGGCATGGCTGTGATTGTCACGACCACCAATACCATTGAAGGAAAAGAAATTGAAGAATATTTGGGCATTGTAGCGGGAGAGGTCATTTTGGGCGCCAATGTCATCCGCGATTTTCTCGCCAGCATTACGGACATCATCGGCGGACGAAGCGGAACGTATGAAAGCAAGCTGGCCGAAGGGCGGGAGACGGCGATCAAGGAGATGGTCAATCAGGCGAGAAGCCTTGGCGCCAACGCCGTGATCGGGGTGGATCTCGATTTTGAAACGCTGCGCGATGGCATGATGATGTGCATTGCGACGGGAACGGCGGTGCGGCTGAAATCGTAAATGGGAAAGCAGCGGGTCTATCGGCCCCTGCTTTTTTGCTTTGTCGGCTGCCGGTCGTGGAGGTGTCGAGTCATCGGCTGTTGATGCTGATGGAGTTTTGCCGCTTGAAATAGGCTTGACGGAAGAAAAAAAGCGACTTATGATTCACATATATGAACAAATGCTCATATATTAAAGTGTGGGGGAACAGCCATGAACGCAGAGGATCATTCGTTTTTAGATCCACGTGTGATTGAGGAAGTGTCACGGATTTTTAAAGCCCTAGCGGATCCGACTCGGATCAAAATCTTGCATTTGTTGTCGCAGGAAGAATGCCATGTAGGCCATATTGCGGAAGTGCTCGGCATGTCGCAATCGGCGGTTTCCCATCAGTTGGCGCTGCTGCGGACGTTGCGGCTTGTCAAATATCGCCGCGAGGGGAAGATGTTGGTGTACTCGTGCGATGACGAACATGTCATTTCGTTGCTCAAACAGGCGGTTGATCACGCGCAACATTCATGAGGGGGAGAGAATGGATGCATCATCATGCACATGGCCATTGCGATCACCATCACGGGCATCATCACAGCAGAGAGGGAAATCAAAAAGGGTTGGCGATCGCCTTTGGCGTAACGGTCGGGATTATGGTGCTCGAGTTTGTCGGCGGGCTTGTGACGAACAGCTTGGCTCTTCTTTCCGATTCGGGGCATATGCTGAGTGATGCGGCTTCGCTTCTGTTAAGCTTGGTGGCGGTGTGGCTGACGTCCAAGCCCGCGTCGCCGAAGAGAACGTATGGGTTTTACCGGTTTGAGATTTTAGCGGCGCTCGTAAACGGGGTCACGCTGGTGATGATTGCGGCTTGGATTATTTGGGAAGCGGCAGGCAGGCTGGTGAATCCTCCTGACGTCGCGAGCGGGACGATGATGGCCGTGGCGGCCGTCGGGCTGGTGGCCAATCTCGTCAGCGCGTGGGTGTTGTTGCGCAAAGGAGACGTCAAAGAAAATGTCAATGTCCGCAGCGCGTATCTTCATGTCCTCGGCGATGCGCTAGGTTCGGTCGGCGCGATCGCGGCGGGGCTTGTCATGTGGTTGTTTGGCTGGTATGCGGCCGATCCGCTCATTTCCATATTGGTCGCCGTTTTGATTTTGAAAGGGGCCTTCGCCGTCGTTCGGCAGACGGTGCACATTTTAATGGAAGGGACGCCTATGGCCATTGACCAAGCAGAAGTCAAAACGGCGCTTTCGGGCATTGAAGGGGTGGTGGATGTCCATGATTTGCATATTTGGACGATCACCTCCGGACTCGATTCGTTAAGCTGCCATCTGCTCATTGAAGATGGCCGCGATGCGCAGGCGATTTTGCAGCAGGCGATTGATTTAGTGGAAACCCGTTTTCACATTCGCCATGCGACCATTCAAATCGAAATGCCGCACATCCGCCATAGCGAAATGGAAGTGTAAGGGCGGGCCGTTCGTGGCCCCGCCCTCTCTTGTTTGCCCGGCATATGTCTGCTGCCTTAGGCGGCCGTGAACCGTTGATCTCATGGAGGCGATGGGGGTGTGCCCGAGACAAAGACCGTGCGGAAAACGCCTTCGCCGTTTAGCGGTTTTGCAATCTGTCAAGAAAAATGCGCACGCTTTGCTTGTTTTCCATAATCGGAGAATAAATGTAGGAAAACATTCGGTAAAACGGCGGGTGCTTCAAGCGGATGACTGACAGATGGCCGTGTTCGATGTCGCGGGCGACAACGCTGCGCGACAAAAGGGACAAGGCGTTGCCGTTAATCAAGGTTTCTTTAATGCCTTGGTTGCTGCTGATGATCATGAGCGATTGGACTTTCAGCCCGTTTGAGCGGATGAAATGGTTGAAATATTCCCTTGTCCCCGACCCGACTTCGCGCGCCACCCACGCTTCGCCCTGCAAGTCGGCGATGGTCACTTCCTCTTTTTGCGCCAGTTTATGGCGGGGGGAAGCGATGATGACGAGCTCATCTTGCATGAATGGATGAACGGATAGTTCTTTTTCGTTCGTTTGTCCCTCGATCAAGCCGATGTCGACTTGATAAGACTTGACCCATTCGACAATTTCTTTTGTGTTGCCGATCATCACTTCAAGTTCCAACTCTGGATAGCGCTGTTGGAAATCAGGCAACAGCGGCGGCAAAATATATTCTCCGATCGTAAAGCTGGCGCCGATTTTCAATTCGCCTTTTACGGACTGGTGGTGCTCTAAAATGTCTTGTTTCGTCTGTTCATAAAGCGCCACCATTTGTTTGGCCCGGTCGTATAGGAGCTCGCCGGTCGGCGTCATGCGCAGCCGCTTGGGGGAACGGATGAACAGTTTCGTCTGAAACTCTTTTTCCAAATTTTTGATGTGCAGACTGACGCTTGGTTGTGACAAATGGAGAATTTCCGCAGTTTTGGTGAAATTTTTCACTTCGGCTAAGGTGATGAACGTTTTTAACTCTTCATAGTACATGCCCGCCTCTCCTCCGTCCCGATGATGACGGTACTATTAGAAATGCTAATAGTTTTAATAATTTATATTTATTTTACTAATGTTTTGTTTTGCGGTAAAGTGTAAATATGATACCCTTTCTAAAGTATACTTGGCTTATAGGAATAATGGAATTTGGTGTTCGTTCTGTCGTTGAGATCGAAACGACGCCAATCGTTCCATTTTATTTTATATTGTGAGGTGGACACCGTTGCAGCTGCAAGTAACCAACAGTCCGTTTACCCAGGAGCAGATTGAGCTCTTGAATCGTTTGTTGCCGACGCTGACGCCGTCGCAAAAGCTTTGGCTGAGCGGGTATTTGGCTGCGGCCGAGGCGGCGGTCACCGTTTTGAACGCCGAAGCGCCAACGCTGTTTGCCGGAGGCGGCAAGCCGGTTTCGAAAGAAGTGACTGTTCTTTACGGTTCGCAAACCGGCAATGCGCAAAAGTTGGCGGAAAAAGCCGGCAAGGCGCTCAAGGAGCGCGGGTTTGAGGCGAAAGTGTTGTCGATGCTTGATTTTAAGCCGAATGAATTAAAGAAAGTGGAGACGCTGCTCATTGTCGTGAGCACGCACGGAGAAGGCGATCCGCCGGACAACGCGGTGTCGTTTTACGAATTCCTCCACAGCAAGCGGGCGCCAAAGCTCAACCATCTTCGCTTTTCTGTCTTGGCGCTCGGCGATACATCGTACGAGCATTTTTGCCAGACGGGGAAAGATTTCGACAAGCGGCTCGAGGAGCTGGGCGGAACGCGGTTTTATCCGCGCGTCGATTGCGATGTCGATTACGAGGAAGCGGCGGCGAAATGGCTTGACGGCGTGCTTGGCGAGTTGAGCAAAGAGGCAAACGCCAGCGTTGGAGCGGCTCCGCTCTTGTCGGCGGTGGCTGCGGCGCCGAAAGCGGAGCCGGCTGTCGTCTATTCGCGGAAAAATCCGTTCCCGGCCGAGGTGTTGGAAAACATCAACTTAAACGGCCGCGGGTCAAACAAGGAAACGCGCCATTTAGAATTGTCGCTTGAAGGATCGGGCTTAAAATATGAGCCGGGCGATGCGCTCGGCATTTTCCCGAAAAACGATCCGGAGCTTGTCGACCTTGTCATCCAAGAAATGAAATGGAATCCGGAAGAAACGGTGACGATCGATAAAGATGGGGAAGTGCGGTCGCTGAAAGAAGCGCTCACGTCCCATTTTGAAATCACCGTTTTGACGAAAGCGCTGCTGCAAAAACTGGCGCCGCTGTCGAAAAACAGCGCGCTTCAAGAGCTTGTGGCGCCAGGCAATGAGGCGAAGCTGAAAGAATACGCCAAAGGCCGCGACTTGCTCGATGCCTTGCGCGATTTCGGCCCGTGGGACGCTGCGCCGCAACAAATCATTTCCATCCTGCGGAAAATGCCGCCGCGCCTGTATTCAATCGCGAGCAGCTTAGCCGCGTATCCAGACGAGGTGCATTTGACGATCGGGGCGGTTCGCTATGAGTCTTACGGCCGCCTGCGCAAAGGGGTATGCTCAACCTTTTGCGCCGAGCGCGTCCAAGTCGGCGACACCTTGCCGGTCTTTGTGCAGCCGAACCCGAATTTTAAGCTGCCGAAGGATCCGGACACGCCGATCATCATGATTGGTCCAGGAACCGGGGTGGCGCCGTTCCGCGCCTTTATGCAAGAGCGCGAGGCGACAGGCGTGAGCGGAAAATCGTGGCTGTTCTTTGGCGATCAACATTTTATGACCGATTTCTTATACCAGACGGAATGGCTCGCGTGGCTGAAAAGCGGCGTGCTGACCAAAATGGATGTCGCCTTCTCGCGCGATACGGAGAAAAAAGTGTACGTTCAGCACCGAATGCTCGAACGAAGCAAGGAGCTGTTCGGCTGGCTTGAGGAAGGCGCCGTCGTCTACGTATGCGGCGACAAGCAGCACATGGCGCGCGACGTCCATCAGACGCTCATCGATATTATCGAAAAAGAAGGCGGTATGAGCCGCGAACAGGCAGAAGCGTATGTCACTGAGATGCAAAAGCAAAAACGGTACCAACGCGATGTCTATTAATCGAAAAAAGGAGTGGGAAGGAAAATGGCGAAAGTCATCTTAACGGCGCCGGACGGACCGCCAAGCGATGTCGAGCGCATCAAGCGGGAAAGCCGTTACTTGCGCGGCACGCTTGCTGAAACGATGGAAGACCCGCTCAGCGCGGGCATTCCCGATGATGACAACCGGCTGATGAAGTTCCACGGCAGCTACTTGCAAGACGACCGGGATGTCCGCACCGAGCGGCAAAAACAAAAGCTTGAGCCGGCGTATCAGTTTATGATCCGCGTCCGCACGCCGGGTGGGGTGGCGACGCCGGAGCAGTGGCTGGTCATGGATGAAATCGCCCGCAAATACGCCAACGGCACGTTGAAACTGACGACGCGTCAAGCGTTTCAATTGCATGGCGTCTTGAAATGGAACGTGAAAAAGACGATGCAAGCCATCAACAGCGCTTTGATGACGACGCTTGCCGCTTGCGGCGACGTCAATCGGAACGTGATGTGCAACCCGAATCCGTACCAATCGGAAGTGCACGCGGAAGTGTACGAATGGGCGAAGCTGATCAGCGACCATTTGTTGCCGCGGACACGGGCGTATTATGAAATTTGGTTGGATGATGAAAAAGTGGCGGGGACGCCTCCAGTCGACGGTGAGGAAGAACCGATTTACGGCCCGACCTATTTGCCGCGGAAATTTAAAATCGGCATCGCCATTCCGCCGTCTAACGATGTCGATGTGTTCTCGCAAGACATTGGGTTCATCGCTATTGTCGAGGACGGCAAGCTCGCCGGGTTTAACGTCGCCATCGGCGGCGGCATGGGGATGACCCACGGCGACAAAACAACCTATCCGCAGCTCGCCAAAGTGATCGGCTTCTGTCGTCCGGATCAAGTCGTGGACGTGGCGGAGAAAATTATGACCGTGCAGCGCGACTACGGCAACCGCTCGTCACGCAAACACGCCCGCTTCAAATACACGATCGACCGGCTTGGCTTGGAAGCGGTCAAAGAGGAAATTGAGCGCCGTCTTGGCTGGAAGTTTGAGGAAGCGCGTCCATACCATTTTGAACATAGCGGCGACCGCTACGGCTGGGTCGAAGGCGTCAATGGAACGTGGCATTTCACCCTCTTTGTCGAAGGCGGCCGCGTCAAAGACTACGATGATTACAAGCTGATGACCGGCTTGCGCGAAATCGCCAACGTTCATACCGGCGATTTCCGGCTGACGCCGAACCAAAATTTAGTCATCGCCAATGTAACGAGCGAGAAAAAACCGGAAATCGAGGCGCTGATCGCCAAGTACGGCTTGACCGACGGACGCCGGTACACCGCCTTGCGTCGCAACGCGCTCGCCTGTGTGGCGCTGCCGACATGCGGCCTCGCGATGACGGAAGCGGAGCGGTACTTGCCGAAACTGCTCGATAAAATTGAGGAAATCATCGATGAAAACGGCTTGCGTGATGAAGAAATCACGATCCGCATGACGGGCTGTCCGAACGGCTGCGCCCGCCACGTGCTCGCTGAAATCGCCTTCGTCGGCAAAGCGGTCGGCAAATACAACATGTACCTCGGCGCCGCCTTCAACGGCACGCGCCTTGGCAAGCTGTACCGCGAAAACATCGGCGAAGAAGACATTTTGCGCGAACTGCGCGTCCTTTTGTCCCGCTACGCGAAAGAGCGGCTTGACGGCGAACATTTCGGCGACTTCGTCATCCGTGCCGGCATTGTTAAAGAAGTCACAGACGGAACGAATTTCCATGATTAAGATGATGCGGATTCATTTTGGCTGGGGCTGACCTAAAAAGTCGTCTGTCTTCAAGATCAGCATCCAGTGCACATATAGCGATGGAAGAAGGTGTCCCAATCCTTTTGGGGCACCTTCTGTTTTTCTGTAAACATCACTCATCAGTGAGCCGTGATGTTCATGCTGGGGCGAGGAGCAACATTTCCTCATGGATGTTTTTGTCGCCAACGCACGATGATCGGCCATCTTGTTGTCATTTCGTCGCATGAATGTGAATTTACGAAATATTTGAACTGTAGTAGTATGGTAGTAAAGCGATAGGTTGTTTGCGACGGCACAGTCAAACATTGTTTCAAAGAAGGCTGGCCGTTGTGATGATGTTCAAGGAAAGGAGAATGGATCATGACGGCAGGAGCAAGACAAACGTATTTGAATTACATTAACGGTCAATGGATCCCTTCATCCACAAACCAAACCGAACCGAGCATCAACCCAGCCAATATTCACGATATTGTCGGCTATGTGCAGCAGTCCGGCATCGAGGACTTGAACGCCGCGGTCGAAGCGGCGGGACGAGCGCAACCGGCATGGCGGAAATTGTCCGGCCCAAAACGCGGGGAGTATTTGTTCCGCGTAGCTGACGTTCTTGAGCAACGGCTTGATGAGATTGCGGAAACGGTGACAAGGGAAATGGGGAAAACGCTCCCGGAAGCGAAAGGGGAGGTGCAGCGGGGAGTAAACATTTTGCGCTACTACGCTGGAGAAGGAATGCGTTCCATCGGCGAGGTCATTCCTTCTACGGACAGCGAGGCGCTCATGTTTACAACCCGCGTGCCGCTTGGAGTGGTCGGCGTGATCACGCCATGGAACTTTCCCGTCGCCATCCCGATTTGGAAAATCGCTCCCGCTATCGTCTATGGTAACACGGTGGTGTTTAAGCCGGCGCAGGAAACGGCGGTCACGGCGGCCAAAATCGTGGAGTGCTTTGACGAAGCCGGATTGCCGGCCGGGGTCGTCAACTTGGTGATGGGGAAAGGGTCGGTGATCGGCAACGCCATGGCCGAACATCCGCATATTCACGCGATCACCTTCACCGGTTCCAATGACGTCGGCAAAATGATCGCCCAAAAAGCGGTGGCCAGAGGGGCAAAGTATCAGCTGGAAATGGGCGGCAAAAACCCGGTCATTGTGCTGGAAGATGCCGACCTTGAGCGCGCGGTGGAAGCAACGATTAGCGGCGGGCTGCGTTCGACGGGGCAAAAATGTACAGCGACAAGCCGCGTTTTCGTGCAAAGCGCTATATACGAACCGTTTAAGCAGAGATTGTTGGCGAGAATCAAGGAACTGACCATCGGCAATGGACTCGTGGACGGGGTCTGGATGGGGCCGTGCGCCAGCCAGAAGCAGTTGGAGACGGTTCTTTATTACATTCAAAAAGGAATCGAAGAAGGGGCGACATTGCTTTGTGGCGGCCGCCGCTTGGACGACGGGGAGTTCGGCACCGGTTTTTATGTGGAGCCGACGGTGTTTGAGAACGTATCCCCGAACATGACGATCGCCCGCGAGGAAATTTTCGGGCCGGTGCTCGCCTTACTCAAAGTGGAGACGTTTGAGGAAGCATTGGCGTTAGCCAATGACACGCCGTTTGGATTGAGCGCCTCAATTTTCACAAAAAATATCGGCAAGATGCTCGCGTTCATTCAGGATATCGAAGCCGGGCTTGTGCGGATTAATGAGGAAAGCGCAGGAGTTGAACTGCAAGCGCCGTTTGGCGGCATGAAGCAGTCGAGCTCCCATTCGCGGGAACAAGGGCGGGCCGCTATCGAGTTTTTCACGGCGATCAAGACGGTGTTTGTAAAAGGATAAGACGTTGATGAAAGTGCGCTGCCGGTTAGGCAGGGCGCTTTTTTTCGCGCGAGGGGAGGAAAGGTGATTGTCGGTGCGTGAACGGTTTGCTTACAATAGAAAAAAAGAAAAAAGAGCATGTGCGAGAGGGGGAGTGGCATGAGCCAACCGGATGAGCAACGCCGGTACACGCTGGGCGAGTTTTTTTCTTTAGCTGGAGACGAGCGGATGGAGCTGTACGAAGGAACGATTGTGTTAATGTCCCCAGCTCCTTATGAGCATGAAGGCGTGGTCGCCAATTTGATTGCCGAGTTTCGCATGGCGTTAAAAGGAAGTCCTTGCCTTGTATTCGGCAGCAATCTCCAAGTCGTTTTTTTGTTTGAAGACGAACAAAAAGGAAAGCGAAACGTGACCGTGTTGCCGGATCTAGCCATTATTTGCGACCGAACGAAACTGCGCCAAGGGCGGTGTTATGGCGCCCCTGACCTTGTGGTGGAAGTGTTGTCGCCAAGTACGGCCCGCAACGACCGCCTGTTTAAGCGTCATTATTATGAGAAAGCGGGAGTCCGTGAGTACTGGCTTGTCGATTACCAGCACCAGACGATGGAAAAATACGTTTGGCAATCGGGGACGTTTCAGCTAGAAGACGTGTACGATGTCGCCAACGGGATGGCTGCATCGACCGTGTTTCCCGAGGTGCGTTTTTCCGTGAAGGAGATTTTTGCGTTTTTGTCGTCGTAAAGAGCGGCACAGGCACATACAAAATAACAACAAGCATAGCGCCCGACTCCAAGAAATGGTCTGTATCGCCAAACGCGCAGCAGAGTCGGACTCGCCAGTGTTGATGATGGGGAAAGCGGAACCGGCAAGGAGCCGTTCGCCCAGGTGATTCATCAGGAAAGCCTGCGGACTGGCCGCCCATTCGTCCTTATAAACTGTGCGGCCATTCGTGTCGCTTTGCTGGAAAGCGAATTGTTCGGCTATGTGGATGGATCGTTTCCCTATGTGAAAAATGGTAGGTCTGAGCGCTACGCTTCGCAGCACGGGGAAGTCCAAACGTTCGTTGTTGACGGTGCCGTCTTGCACATGTATCGAGTCGGTTGCCGCGTGTTCGGTCAGGTGGCTTCCCGCAGCCAGTAAGGAAAAGGGAATAGCGTTGCCGCTGACTGCTCGAGCTGCCATGCCGCCTTCCCTGCCCGACCAGTTCGATTCGTTCCCGCGCTTTTTGCGCAGTGCACGGTCCAAAAACGGCGAAAAAAAGGGGGAGGTGTGCATGGTTGTTTTTCTTTCGTGAAACGAAACATAGCCTTGATTTATCAAAAGTTTGGACAGTTGACGTTTTTGGTCAATCACACAAGTTGACATAACCACATTTTATTTTTCGAAGGGGTGAAAGGGGTGTGCAAAATGGCCTCTTGCCACCTTAGAAAATCAATGGTAAAATGAAGGTGCTCTTGAAAGAGGAAGGCCTCGTTTAGAGGATTCTACCCCGCTTCCGTTCGCAGGAGGCGGGGTTGTTTTTCGGCTAGAAATGGAGGCAGGAAAACCGTTTGCCATGGCGAAATATTGGAAGTACGATCTCTTTTTCGCGGATAAGAAACGCCGCAGGCAAGGCGGCGTGGGGGAGGGGGCGTGCTATGGCAAACGGCAGCAGGAAAGCAAAAGGAGCAGCGAGGGCGCGGCTTGAGCTGGTTAAGGAGCTTTTTCCGGAGGCGGTGGCGGGCGAAGCGATCGACTGGGAGCGGCTGAAAAAGGCGCTTGGCTGCCAGGCGGAGGACGAAGTGTACGGGTTTACATGGCCGGGAAAAGCGGAGGCGAAGCGGTTGGCGGAGGCGCCCGCTGCGGGAGTGCTGCAGCCGGACCGGGAGAAAAGCAAGAGGTGGGAGACGACAAGCAATTGGTACATTGAAGGGGATAATTTGGAAGCGTTAAAGCTTTTGCGCTCCTCGCATGAAGGAAAAGTGCAAATGATTTACATTGATCCGCCTTACAATACAGGAAAAGCGTTGACGTACAAAGACAATTGGCGCAAGCGAAAACGTGCCGCTTCAGGTTTAGGGCGGGAAGAGGCGCGTGCCCATGCCGGCTGGCTCAACATGATGTATCCTCGTCTTTGGGCGGCGAAGGCGTTGTTGGCCGAAACAGGGGCGATCTTTATCTCTATTGATGATACGGAGCAGGCGAATTTGAAAAAGGTGTGCGATGAAATTTTCGGTGAGCGGAATTTCGTTGCGACGTTCATTTGGCAGCGGGCGTTTTCGCCGGTGAATATGAACAAGTTTGCCTCGCGCAACCATGATTTTATTTTATGTTACGCGAAAAACATCGATCGCCTGGCTTGGTACGGATTGCCGCGCCATCCGGAAGCGGACGGGCGGTATGCCAACCCAGACAATGACCCGCGCGGTCCGTGGACGTCCGGTGATTTGTCGGTCGGCCCGCCGATTCCGGAAAAAATTTATGACATCGTGACCCCAAGCGGCCGGATTGTTTCGCCGCCCCATGGGTATTGTTGGCGGGTGACGAAAGAGCGCTTTGCCGAGTTGGCGGCGGACAACCGCATTTGGTTTGGTAAAGACGGCAACGGGGTGCCGCGCTTAAAGCGATTTTTGCGCGAGGTGAAACCGACGATGACGCCGCTCACGATCTGGACGCATGACGAGGTGTCCCACTCGCAGGAGGCGAAAAAGGAGCTGAAGGAGCTGTTTGACGGGGTGGCGGTGATGGATTACCCGAAGCCCGTCAAGCTGATTCAGCGTATGATCGCATTGACGACGAAGAACGATGACGTCATCCTCGACTTTTTTTCCGGCTCGGCGACAACGGCCCATGCGGTGATGCAGCAAAACGCCGAAGACGGCGGCCGGCGGTCGTTCATTATGGTGCAGCTTCCTGAACGGCTGGCGGAAACGTCAGCGGCATATCGGGCTGGGTTTCGGACGATTTGCGACATCGGTCGTGAGCGCATTCGCCGCGCGGGGGAGAAAATCGTTTATGAAACGGGGAAGACGGAGCTTGATATCGGTTTTCAAGTGTTTCGGATTGAACGGAAATCAAACCAGCCCGATCGCTAGGCGAACGGGCTGGTTCCTTGACTAGGTGAATGAAAGGCGCTGTCTCCGCTGTCCATCGTTTCGGGCGTTTTTTACAACGACGCCGCAGCCCAACGGTCATTGATAAAGACATCGTATTCTGCGGCAATCGTTTCTTTGAGCTCCGCTAAAGACGGGATGCCGTCGGCGAAAGTATAGGTGTCAAGGAGAATGAGGGAGTATTCGTCGCCGGGATCAAATACGATGGTGACGACTTCTTCCGTGCCGGCGTCCACTTGCCGGACGGTGTCGCCGTCTTCCGGTTCAACGAGTACGTTTTGGTATGTTTCATGAATCACGTAGTAGCCTTCTTGCAATTGTTCAGTGAATAAATGTTCGATGTCTGTCAGTTCGTGGACAATCATGATTTAAGTCCTCCTAACTTGTGAAATCATTCTCAATGTCAGTATATAACGTAGTCGCTGTCGATATAATAGATGCTGTGGAAAGTTCGAAAAGTTGTCATGTTTGTATGCCAAGCGTAGATAAGGTTGGGTTGCAGGATTGATAAGGGAAAATAGCAGCTTCCTGCAAAAGAAAGCGCCCTCGTGGGAGGGCGATGTCAACGTTTAACCAGTGACACTGCTTGCCTTCTGTCATCGATAGGCTGTTTAGGTGTAAATGATGCATTATTTTGCGATTTCTGTCGGACTGTTATGTTTTGAATCGAAAAGGGTGATTTGTTCATACTCGCCTTCTTTTAATATGCTTTGGTCGTTTTTCATTAAGTAGGTGTAGACACCGATTGCAATGAACAATCCAAATGTCCACGCGTTGTCCCAAAGAAAACGAAGTGGTGGTATGAATAAACCAAGTACAGGAATAACGACTCCCACAATCAGTGCGTACACTCCGTTTTTGTTAAACCCATTTGCATAATTGTAACGGCCATTCGGTTTGTACAGTTCTTTTAAGTGCAACTGTCTTCGGCGAACGAGCCAATAGTCGGCAATAGCAATGCCGTCAATGGGTCCAAGCAAAGCGGCGTATGTGCCAAGCCAGCCGAATATATAATTTCCAAAGTTGGACATAATATACCACGGCTGCAATAAAATAGCGAATAGTCCTGTGATAATCGCGCCAATTCCAAATGTAATTCGCTTCGGATATAAATTTTCGATCGCTCGGGCAGGGGCAACCACGTTGGCACCCACATTAATAGTTACAGAAGAGATGACAATAATAATAGTCCCTAATAGAATGACAAATGGGGGAAATTTAGCTAACAGCTGCACGGGATCCCAAATGGCTTGACCAAAAATCACAATGGTTGCAGAGGTTACGGCAATTCCAATAAATGAAAAAACAGTCATTGTAATAGGTAAGGATAAACTTTGAGCCACCATTTGTGATTTCTGACTCTGTGCGTATCGGCAAAAATCAGGGATGTTTAATGCCAATGTGGCCCAAAAGCCGATGACGCCAGTTAAAGAAGGGAAAAAGACTTTCAAAAATTCACCAGTTGTTTCGAACTTAGAAGGAGTCTCTAAAATCGGTCCCCATCCTCCGGCGTTTGTAAATGCCCAAATGAGCAAAATGATGGAAGAAATCCCGACAACAGGTGCAGCCACTGCGCTTAGCTTTTTGATGCCCTCTGGGCCCCTATAAGCAATACTGATATTTAAGATCCAAAATAATGCAAATACAATGGCTGTATGTCCCGGTAAATTCCCCCACGAAGAGAATGATGCCATAAGTAATGTGTCAATGGCTTCTGTTCCGATCCACGTATTGATTCCAAACCATCCGGCTGCTACAAGGGCCCGGGCTAAAGTGGGAATATGGGCGCCTTTATCTCCAAACCAAAGCCGGGCAAACACAGGATAAGGAATCCCGAATTTTGTTCCTGCATGGGAGTTTAATAAAATCGGAATAAGGACGATCACGTTCCCCAGAAAAATGGTACCAACAGCTTGCCACCAGTTCATTCCCAAAGCAATCATGCCGCTGGCCATGGTGTATGAAGGAATGCATAAACACATTCCAATCCACAATGTAGCAAAATTGATTCCTCTCCATGAGTGTTCTTGCCTTGTTGTTGGACGCAAGTCATCATTCCATAAAGGACTTCCACTGACTTCTTGTGCGGCTTCCTCCGTCAAGACCACAATCCCATTGTGTTCAATTTGTGTTTTCATTCATATCCCCCTTTTTAAAAATCGAGTGTATAAAAGAGAAATTTAAGAAAATTCTATCTATAATATGTAAATTTTTCATTATACGATTTGTCAAATAAGAAAAAGAGAAATCTATTCATTATGTAAAATGTGTAAATATTCCTCACATTTTGATGTTCTCAACCCTAAGGGACAGCTTCGTCTAGCTGTATATTTATTTCGCTGAAATTTACATAGTGAACAATCAATGTTTTCTATTATTTAACAAAGTGTATAATGAAAAGTTGGTGATTTACTATGTAGAATATTCTTAAAGTTCAGCCTAATTTTGAAACCAGATAAAATGAAGAAGGAGTGATTGGAGCATGGCTGACCAAGTGACCATTGGTTTGATCCAAGCTTCTCATAATGTGCATGGGGACGAGCCGGTCGAGGTTCACAAGGAAAAGGCGATTGAAAAGCATGTCAAGCTTGTCAAGGAGGCAAAAGATCGGGGAGCACAAATCATCTGTTTGCAAGAGATTTTCTATGGCCCGTATTTCTGCGCCGAGCAAAATACAAAATGGTATGAGGCGGCGGAAGAAATTCCAAATGGTCCGACGACCAAAATGTTTCAGGAAATAGCAAAACAGCTGGGAGTGGTGATCGTTTTACCGATTTATGAAAGGGAAGGAATTGCTACTTACTATAATACGGCAGCTGTCATTGATGCCGATGGAACCTACTTAGGAAAGTATCGCAAACAGCATATTCCGCATGTCGGGGTAGGAAACGAGGGCTGTGGATTTTGGGAGAAATTTTATTTTAAGCCTGGGAATTTAGGCTATCCGGTATTTGATACCGCATTTGCCAAGATCGGCGTTTATATTTGTTATGACCGTCATTTTCCCGAGGGAGCGCGGATTTTAGGACTAAAAGGCGCTGAAATTGTGTTCAATCCATCCGCTACGGTAGCAGGTCTCTCCGAATATTTATGGAAACTGGAACAACCGGCTCATGCCGTGGCCAATGGCTATTACGTGGCTGCCATCAATCGGGTTGGATATGAAGCACCGTGGAACATGGGAGAGTTTTACGGGCAGTCTTACTTGGTTGATCCTAGAGGAAACTTTGTGGCCATGGGCAGCCGTGATCAAGATGAAGTGGTGATTGGCGTCATGGATAAGAAGATGATTCGGGAAGTGCGCGATACTTGGCAATTTTACCGTGATCGTCGTCCGGAAACCTATAGTGAAATGACGGCTTTAATTCCATAGAAAGCAATGAGAAAGGGGAGGAGGGAATGACTCTATTCCCTTTCTTTGAAAATGACGCGTGGAGGGGGATGGAGATGGAGCAATCACGTTTGGAAAAGAACTTTGAAGAAGTAGAGCCCGGTTTGACAGATCGAGAAGCAATGGAAGAAGCGAATCGATGTTTGTACTGTTATGACGCTCCCTGTATTCGAGCCTGTCCGACAGGGATTGATATCCCTGCTTTTATCAAAAAAATTGCTTCTGGGAATGTAAAAGGGTCAGCGAAAACCATTATGTTGTCAAACCCGGTTGGCGCCAGTTGTGCAAGAGTGTGTCCGACAGAGGAATTATGTGAAGGGGCTTGTGTTTTAAATCATTCTACAAAACCCATTATGATTGGAAAATTGCAGCGATATGCAACCGATTGGGCGATCCGAAATAAAGAAGTGTTATTCCAAGCGGGAAGAAAAAATGGAAAAACAGTGGCGGTTGTTGGTGGCGGTCCTGCTGGATTATCATCGGCCAGAGAACTAGCTCGTCTTGGATATGAAGTGACCATTTTTGAAGCGGAGAACCAAGCAGGCGGGCTAAACACGTATGGAATTGTTTCTTTCCGCCTCCCTCAAGATATCTCGTTGTGGGAAGTCAGTCAAATCAAAAGCTTAGGTGTGCAAATTCGCACAAATACAAGAGTTGGTAAGGATATTGAAGTGAACGAGCTCCTAGAATGTTATGATGCTGTTGTTTTAGCTGCTGGCATGGGGAAAGTGCCAAAGTTAGGAATCCCGGGAGAAGATTTGGACGGAGTATATGATGCCATTGAGTTAATTAAAGAGACGAAAACAAAACCGTTGACTGATCGACTGGTGGGGAAAAGGGTAGTTGTGATAGGTGCGGGAAATACCGCGATTGATGCAGCTACCTGTTCAGTGCGTCTAGGAGCGGAAAATGTAAAAATTTTATATCGCCGGACGAAAGAAGAAATGACAGCTTATGAATTTGAGTATGAGTTTGCCAAACAGGATGGTGTTGAATTTCGTTGGCTAACAGCACCGAAACGGATTATTGGCGACAGTAAGGGCCAGGTTACTCATGTTGAATGCGTTCGGATGGAATTGGGAGAACCAGACGTTGATGGTCGTCGCCGCCCTCTTCCAGTTAGGGGATCGGAATTTATTATGCCTGTTGATGTTGTCATTAAAGCGATTGGGCAAGAGCGTCATATCGAATTGATTGAAGCTTTTGGATTAGAGCATGATCATGGCGTAGTCAAGGTGAATCCTGAAACTTATCAAACGTCCAATCCGAAGGTGTTTGCTTGTGGGGATGTGATTTTTGAAAGAGGAAAAGGCGAAGCGATGGTGGTGGTGGCAGCGCAGCAGGGGAAGGAAGCAGCCTATGGGATTCATCGATATTTGACAAAGGCAGTAAGCGAAACGGCCTAAATGAGAGGAGGGAACCGCAATGGCTGATTTAAGCATAAACTTAGCGGGAATCAAGTCCCCCAATCCATTTTGGCTCGCTTCCGCCCCTCCCACCAACTCGGGGTATCAAGTGCAAAGGGCATTTGAGGCGGGTTGGGGAGGAGCGGTATGGAAAACATTGGGGGAACCTATTTTGAATGTATCGTCCCGATTTGCAGCAATCAGTTTTAATGGACAACGAGTCATGGGCTTTAACAATATTGAATTAATCACGGATCGTCCTCTTGAGGAAAATTTAAAGGAAATTTATGAGACGAAAAAACGTTTTCCTGATCGGGCTATCGTTGCTTCTTTGATGGTCGAGCCCAAACGCGAAAAATGGCATGAGATTGTGAAGCGAGTAGAAGATGTGGGCGTGGATGGGTTGGAACTCAATTTTGGCTGTCCGCATGGAATGGCGGAACGGGGGATGGGATCGGCATCAGGCCAAGTGCCAGAATTGGTCGAACGACAAACATATTGGGTCAAAGAGGTGGCACGCACCCCTGTCATTGTCAAATTAACTCCTAATATCACCGATATTACAGCGACCGCTGAAGCGGCTGCCCAAGGCGGGGCAGATGCCATCAGTTTGATCAACACCATCAATAGTCTTATGGGGGTGGACTTAGATACGTGGAATACGATTCCACATGTAGCAGGAAAGGGGGCGCACGGGGGATACTGCGGTCCAGCAGTAAAACCGATTGCTTTAAATATGGTGGCCGAATGCGCGCGACACCCGCGTATCCGCATTCCGATTTCAGGAATTGGCGGGATCTCCAATTGGAGAGATGCCGTTGAGTTCATGTTAATGGGAGCGACAGGAGTTCAAGTATGCACGGCAGTTATGCACCATGGGTTTCGAATTATCGAGGATATGATTGAAGGGTTGAATCACTATCTTGATGAAAAAGGAATTGCTTCCGTAATGGATATTGTAGGGAAATCAGTGTCAAAGTATTCTGATTGGGGAGATTTGGACCTCAATTATAAGGTTGTAGCGCGAATTCATCGTGAGCGCTGTATTCAGTGCAATAAGTGCTACATTTCTTGTGAAGATGCTTCCCATCAATGCATTGAGCGTCTCGTAGACGAAAACGGAAAAGAATATTTAAAAGTGCGCGAAGAAGATTGTGTAGGATGCAATTTATGTTCCATCGTCTGTCCGGTTGATGGAGCGATTGAGATGGTCGAAGTACCAAGCGAACATCCCCCGATGACATGGAATGAACGGCAAGCGGCCCTTGGCCGGCTAAGCGGTTGCAGTGTGGATATCAAGTCATTATAAATTAAGGAGGGTATCATGATGGCAAAATTGGTAAAAAACGGAACAATTGTCACCGCTACAGATATATATGAAGCCGATCTCCTCATTCAAGATGGGAAAATTGCAGCAATCGGGAGAAATTTAGATGAGAGCGGAGCGGAAGTGATTGATGCCACAGGTTGCTATGTGTTTCCAGGAGGCATTGATCCGCACACCCATTTAGATATGCCGTTTGGCGGCACTGTGACAAAAGACGACTTTGAGTCGGGGACGATTGCCGCTGCATTTGGCGGGACGACGACCATTATTGATTTTTGCTTAACAAATAAAGGTGAGCCCCTGAAAAAAGCGATTGAAACTTGGCATAACAAAGCGACGGGGAAAGCGGTGATCGATTACGGGTTCCATTTGATGATCAGTGAAATAACGGACGATGTGCTTGAAGAGCTTCCAAAAGTGATCGAAGAAGAAGGAATTACCTCCTTTAAAGTATTTATGGCGTATAAAAATGTGTTTCAAGCTGATGATGGAACCTTGTATCGGACGCTAGTCGCGGCAAAAGAACTCGGAGCGCTTGTCATGGTGCATGCCGAGAATGGAGACGTGATTGACTATTTAACGAAAAAAGCCTTAGAGGACGGACATACTGATCCGATTTATCATGCATTAACGAGACCCCCAGAACTGGAAGGAGAAGCGACGGGGCGCGCCTGTCAATTGACAGAACTCGCTGGTTCGCAATTGTACGTTGTTCATGTATCGTGTGCTCAAGCGGTAGAGAAAATTGCTGAAGCGCGCAGTAAGGGGTTGAATGTATGGGGTGAAACATGTCCGCAGTATCTGGTGCTCGATCAGTCCTATTTAGAAAAGCCGAATTTTGAAGGTGCTAAATATGTATGGTCACCGCCGCTTCGTGAGAAATGGCATCAAGAAGTGCTATGGAATGCCTTGAAAAACGGCCAACTGCAAACACTCGGATCTGACCAATGTTCGTTTGATTTTAAAGGCCAAAAAGAATTAGGAAGGGGAGATTTTACCAAAATCCCAAATGGCGGTCCTATTATTGAGGATCGGGTGAGTATTCTTTTCAGTGAAGGAGTGAAAAAAGGGAGAATTACTCTCAACCAGTTTGTTGATATTGTATCAACAAGAATCGCCAAATTGTTTGGTCTATTCCCGAAGAAAGGAACCATTGCCGTCGGTGCGGATGCAGATTTAGTCATTTTTGATCCAACGGTTGAACGGGTGATTTCAGCCGAAACACACCATATGGCTGTGGATTATAATCCGTTTGAAGGGATGAAAGTAACAGGGGAACCGGTGTCGGTTTTATGTAGAGGAGAATTTGTGGTACGTGATAAACAATTTGTCGGGAAACCAGGGTACGGCCAATATGTTAAACGCGCGAAATATGGGGCGCTAATGGCCAACCAAGATGTGGTGAAAATGTCCTAACATAAATAAACATTGAACACCAACAAGCTGTACCTGGCGGTAAGGATGCGGGTGACAACGAGAATTGGGGGGTGTGTGATGACTTACCATCAGTTTCTACGTGAGCGAGAACAGATCGATTACTTAATTGAACAAGGATACTATATGAAAAGCGTAAAAGAAAATTTAAGCGGATCGTTTGTTGAATTTGAGAAAGAAGACTCTTTGTCAGAAACAAGAGATATCCAAACACTGCATATTACAAACGCTGATGCACGCAAATATTTTTCGTCATTATTAATCCGCCAGCTCAGAAAACACCACGAATAGAGAGAAGAGCGATACACATCGCGATAAGCGCCGGAACGAGCTCCTCTATATATCCTCAATCATTATAGAGGCAGGGCCGGCGCTTTGATTTTCATGAAACAGGGCGCGATCGCCTAAATAAATGTCACATCTCATAACATAAAACGAGATCGATGATATTGCTTTCTGTATAATGAAACGTAAAAGGCCATTATAGCCAAGCCGTTACATAAAAATTTGTGATAGAAGCAGGAGCGACCGTTTACGCTGCCTAATATTAAAATGGCATTGCCATGATTGGTGTAAGGGGAGTGAAACAAAGTGTATGAAGACTCCTACATTAACGGTTTCTGATATTCTAAAGCGGAAACATTTTGAACATGTTGAAGTGGTTGCAGGGCATAATGGACTCAACCGCACTGTAAAATGGGTTCATGTTGTCGAGGTTGCGAAAATCCATCATCTGTTAAACGGAAAAGAGCTGATTTTATCTACTGGGGTAGGATGGAAGGAAAATAAGGAACTGTTTCGATCGTTTGTAGAACAGCTTATCAACTGTGACGCTTCGGGATTATGTATTGAAATCGGTATGCATACTCCTTCTGTTCCGCAAGAAGTGATCGATTTGGCGAATGCGCATCACTTTCCGATCATTCTCTTTCTCAAAGAAGTGCCTTTCGTTGAGATCACCCAAGACATCCACACTTATTTAATTAACCAACACTATGAAATCATCTCCGGACTAGAATCATATTCACAGCAATTAAATAAAAAATTACTTTCAATGGACCATTATAGTGAGATTTTAAAACTATTGCACCACTATTCGGGACATCAAGTGATTTTTAAAATAAACGGCAGGGAAGTGGAGATATTTCCTAAATACAGCAAAACATTTAAGGAAGAACAGTTCATAGTTGACGACAACGCATCTTCCAAGAAAAGAGTGGCCACCCAACCGATCCAATTTCTTGGGAATGAATATGCTGAGCTATCCATTGTGTCAACCGGAAAGGAAATCAGCGAATTTGATCTGCTGATTTTGGATCGCACGGCAACTGCGCTGGCACAGCATCTGCTTCGTGATTTGTATGTTGATGAAAAAAAGAGAGTAGAAGAAAATGAGTGGTTGAAAAGCTGGCTAGAGGGAGAGCATCCCATTGAAAATGTGTTTAGTTATTTGGCTGAGTATGGGGCAGAGTCAAATCCAAAAGGAGGGACAGTGCTTGTTGTCCGTTTTAAATCTTCAATGAAGCAATGCTCGAATTTAGACATGATTTATTTTAAAATGCTATGCCGGACGATTTTTGAACAACAAGGTTTTTCGACATTTCCTGTCGATTTTCACAGCAGCATTGTATTTATTATGATCAATAACAGGGAAATGAAAACATGGAAAAGTCGAATGAAAATAGGGCTGAATTCTTTGCTTGAATCGGATTATATTCAAAAGAAGAAATTACCTCAATTTGTTGTCGGGGTTGGAAAATTTATCGAAAATGTTTCTCATATGGACAAAAGTTATCGAACGGCTTTAGAGACGATCAAAATTCAACATCATCTTGGCGGCAGAGCCAATAGCTGCTTTTATGAGGATTTGCATATCTATCGAATTATTTCTCTTATTCATAAATACAATGATTTGTATGAAGTCGTCATGGAATACTTAGAGCCTGTTCTTCAATACGATGAAAAGTATAATGGAAATTTACTGGAGACGTTAAAGGTATATTTGGCGTGTAACGGTTCAAAAAAAGAAACCGCACAAAGACTATTTGTCGTTAGGCAAACACTGTATCATCGAATCCAAAAACTAGAGTCGCTTTTAGGAGAGGATTTTATGAATCCGGAAAAACGGCTCGCTATTGAGTTTATGATCAAGGCATATGAATATTTACACTCGCAAAGTATGGAAAACAAATATGTGCAACATGATCGGTTGCGAAGATGGTAAGTAAGAAGTCTCTTCCTGAGAAGCGAAAAGCAGAAGATGCCGTAGGCTTCTAGGAGGACCTCTTTCGTAAAAACATCCATGAGCAATTTTTTGCTCTCCACCGACATGAAAATCTCAGTCCAAGGCACGCACATTTTCAAAATTTGGTCACATTGTGGAATAAATAGGCTAATCGCTTTTACGCTTTGTCTAGTGAAGGCAATCAAAAACTGGAGGATAATTTTGTGTAACAATACAAAATATTTAGATCATGGACAAAGATAGGGATAAGGAGGAGAATCTGATGTCCATCACCAAACCGGAAACAACGGTTCTCAAAAACTATATCGGCGGACAGTGGGTGGCATCGAGTGGCACAGAAACGCTAGAAGTCCCGAACCCGGCGACTGGGGAAGTGTTGGCGCGTGTTCCGATCTCAACCAAAGAGGATGTCGATCAAGCGGTGCAAGCAGCCAAGAAAGCGTTTGTAACGTGGAAAGATGTCCCTGTTCCAAAACGAGCGCGGATTATGTTTTCATTTCATCATTTGTTAAACCAGCATCATGAGGAATTAGCGGAGCTTGTCGTGCAGGAAAATGGCAAAGCGTATAAAGAAGCATACGGAGAAATTCAACGGGGGATTGAATGCGTGGAGTTTGCGGCCGGCGCTCCGACTTTGCTGATGGGGGAATCGCTGTCGAATATTGCCGAAGAGATTGACTCGGAAATGTTTCGTTATCCGTTGGGAGTTGTGGCAGGGATCACTCCGTTCAACTTCCCCATGATGGTGCCGCTTTGGATGTTCCCGTTGGCGATTGTGTGCGGCAATACGTTTGTATTGAAGCCATCGGAACGGACGCCCATTTTGGCCAATAAGTTAGCAGAACTGTTTACGGAGGCAGGTGCCCCTCCTGGGGTACTCAATGTTGTTCATGGAGCACATGAGGTGGTCAACGCCTTGATTGATCATGAAGACATTCGTGCAATTTCATTTGTTGGTTCACAGCCAGTGGCCAAGTATGTGTATGAACGGGCAGCGGCGCAAGGCAAACGCGTACAGGCGTTATCGGGGGCGAAAAATCATCATATTGTCATGCCAGATGCGGATGTAGAGACGGCCGTACAACATGTGATCAACTCAGCGTTTGGAAGCGCGGGCCAGCGTTGCATGGCTTGCAGTGTAGTCGTGATTGTCGGGGAAAACGAAACGTTCGTCCGTCGATTGAAACAAAAAGCGGATGAATTGATTATCGGGAATGGCATGGATCCGGAAGTGTTATTAACCCCGGTCATTCGGCAGTCTCACCGTGAAAAGGTACTAGGCTACATTCAGAGGGGGATTGAAGAGGGAGCAGTATTGCTTCGCGATGGGCGAAAGGAAATGGATGACAGACCCGAAGGCAATTTTTTAGGTCCCACGATTTTTGATTATGTTACCCCGGATATGACAATCGCGAAAGAAGAGATCTTCGCCCCTGTATTAAGTTTGCTGAGGGCCAATGATTTAAATGAAGCGCTCAGCTATATTCGGAAGTCTCGGTATGGGAACGGGGCGACGATTTATACAAAGGATGCGAAGGCGGTCCGGAAATTCCGTGAAGAGGCCGATGCGGGGATGTTGGGTATTAACGTCGGTGTGCCGGCGACGATGGCGTTTTTCCCGTTCTCTGGCTGGAAAGATTCGTTTTACGGTGATCTTCATGTGAATGGAAAAGATGGCGTGAATTTTTACACGCGCAAAAAGATGATTACTTCCCGGTTTGATTTTTAACCTGTGTTGGGTGAAAGGGGCAGATAAGTCATGCGAACTGAACAAACCCACCAACTGTGGCTCGACAAAGACGATCGATACGTTTGGCATTCGATGAAGCCGTATAACCCACAAGCAACGCTGATCGCGGCCAAAGCAAAAGGCTGTTGGGTGACGGATGCAGCTGGCCATCAGTATTTGGATGCGATGGCCGGGCTCTGGTGCGTCAACGTCGGGTATGGGCGCGAGGAGCTGGCGGAGGCGGCGTATGAGCAGCTGAAAACGCTGGCGTATTTCCCGCTCACGCAAAGCCACTTGCCTGCCATTCAGCTTGGGGAAAAACTCAATGAGCTGTTGGGCGATGAGTATGTCATCTTCTTTTCCAACAGCGGGTCAGAAGCGAACGAAACGGCGTTTAAAATCGCCCGCCAATATCATCAGCAACGTGGCGAACCCCACCGATACAAAATCATCTCCCGCTACCGGGCGTATCATGGCAACTCGATGGGAGCGCTTGCGGCGACCGGACAGGCGCAACGGAAATACAAATACGAGCCGCTCGCCCCGGGCTTCATCCATGTGCCGCCGCCTGATCGCTACCGCGATCCTGACACAGCCGACGATCCGCGTCAGCTTCGGGCCGTGAAAGCGGTTGACGATGTGATGACGTGGGAGCTGAGTGAGACGATTGCCGCCATGATTATGGAGCCGATCATCACTGGCGGCGGGGTGCTGATGCCGCCCGATGGATACATGAAAGCAGTCAAGGAAGTATGTGAAAAGCACGGAGCCCTGCTCATTGTCGATGAGGTCATCTGCGGTTTCGGCCGAACCGGGAAGCCGTTCGGGTTCATGCATGAAGAGGTTAAGCCGGATATCATTACGATGGCCAAAGGCATTACGAGCGCCTACTTGCCGTTGGCGGCCACGGCGGTGCGGAAAGAGATTTATGAGGCGTTTAAAGGAACGGACGAATACGATTACTTCCGCCATGTCAATACATTTGGCGGCCACCCGGCTGCTTGTGCGGTGGCGCTGAAAAACATCGAAATCATGGAGACGGAGCGCTTGTTTGACCGTTCCCGTGAAGCCGGCGAATGGCTGCTTTCGGCACTGAAAACGAAACTGGCCGATCATCCGTACGTCGGGGATGTGCGCGGAAGAGGACTGCTTGTCGGCATTGAGTTGGTCGTCGACCGAGCGACGAAAGAGCCGCTTGATGTGTCGCTCGTCAACCAGGTAATCAGCCAATGCAAAGCCCATGGCGTCATCATCGGCAAAAACGGAACGACGGTCGCCGGGTATAACAACGTGCTCACCTTGTCGCCGCCACTGTGCATCAGTGATGACGAACTGTCGCTCCTTGTCCGCGTCTTAACAGAGGCGTTAGCAGCCATTCAATAAGAAGAAGGACAAACGCCAGCTTGGGTCGACGGGCTGGCGTTTTGTTTGCTTTTGTGCGGCTGTTTGGAAAAATACGGTATGACACGGCTGCCGCGGGGGCAGAATGTTCTTCCGCCTATGCGCTTGTGTTTCGGGAGGGGAGATTTTTAGGAGCGTCTGCCCGATCATCGATTCCTGTCTGTTTGACGAAAGATCGATCATGAACACTGAATGGTCAGAACCGTTTTAACTCCATTCAAATACATACGTTAATGGAATAGCTAAGTCCTTAAATTGTACGGAATGCAGCGTGTCTTGCTGCCCGTATGTGGCATGCCGTTGATAGACCCCTTCGTGCAAATTGTATACATGAACCATTTTGTTAGCCGTATCGACGATCCAATATTCCGCAATGCCATAGTGTTGGTAAGTATAAAATTTTTCGTTGTAATCTTTTAAAGCGGTTGAAGGTGACAAGACTTCAACAACTAGCGCAGGCGCCCCGTAACACCCTTTTTTGACAATCTGTTTTTTATTGCAAATCACCACAATATCGGGTTGGACAATGTCATCAGGGGTTTCATACGTTTCATTTTTGCTAAGGAATACATCAAACGGTGCCATAAAGACGTAACAATGTTGGTTTTGGAAAAAATGGCGCAAAGCAAAATACAATTCTCCGACTGCAAATTGATGTTCCGAAGATGGAGCAGGGGTCATATTATAGGCTTTTCCATTTATCAGTTCCCAGCGACCTTCCCATGTTTTCCAGTCAGCGTACGTGTAAATTTTGTTCGGGTCAGGGATATTGCCCACTGTTTCCCCCTCTTTCATTTTAAGGATGCGTTTGTTTCCAGTTTAGCAAAAGAAATCAAGGAAGGGTAGGGAGGACTTTCATGAGAGGTTTATTCATCACTCGCCTACGCCCACAAGCCGAAGTGAGGGTTTTCTTGGTCCAGAAAGGAATGTAGCGTCTGTTTGTCGAATGACATGAGGGAAGAATGCATGGGGAAAGGGTGAGGAAATGATGTCCGCATTTCAAGCGTTTGTTGTCAACAAAACGGAAACGGAGTTTACAGCTGAGGTGAAAACGATCTCGATGGACGATTTGCCGGAAGGGGATGTCGTCGTTCACGTCCATTATTCAAGCGTCAACTACAAAGACGGGCTGGCGTCGATCCCGGACGGCAAAATTGTGAAAACGTATCCGTTCGTGCCCGGGATTGACTTGGCCGGAGTCGTCGTCTCGTCGCAACATCCGCGGTTCCTTGAAGGGGATGAGGTGATCGCGACCGGCTATGAGATTGGCGTCACCCACTTTGGCGGCTACAGCGAGTATGCGCGTTTGCCCGGCGACTGGCTCGTGCCATTGCCGAAAGGGTTGACGTTGAAAGAAGCGATGGCGATCGGCACGGCGGGGTTCACGGCGGCGTTGTCCATCCATCGGCTTGAGGAGCACGGGCTGACGCCGGAACACGGGCCGGTGCTCGTTACGGGGGCGACGGGCGGCGTCGGCAGCTTGGCCGTATCGATGCTCGCGAAGCGCAGCTACACGGTAGAGGCGAGCACAGGCAAAGCGGCCGAGCACGATTATTTGCGCGCCCTTGGCGCCAAGAAAGTGTTGTCGCGCGAAGACGTCACCGCCGAGCGCATTCGCCCGCTGGATCAGCAGCGCTGGGCGGCGGCGGTCGATCCGGTCGGCGGCCGGACGCTGGCGACCGTGCTAAGCCGCATCCGTTACGGCGGGG